>CAZYEY010000112.1:0-11468 GCA_964646585.1 uncultured Thiobacillus sp.
GGCCTGCTTCTCGTGCGACCCGAAGGCGCCGAGCAGAAAGTCGAAATCGCTGTGCTCGAAGTTGTAGGCGCTCTGCTCGACCTCGTTCTGGTGGTAGACGTCGCGGTAGCTCAGCGTGTCGGTCCATTTCAGGTCGTAGACGTTTTCCACGCCCTGCAGGTACATGGCCAGCCGCTCCAGGCCATAGGTGATCTCGCCGGTGATGGGCTTGCAGTTGATGCCGCCCACCTGCTGGAAATAGGTGAACTGGGTGACTTCCATGCCGTTGAGCCACACTTCCCAGCCCAGGCCCCAGGCGCCCAGGGTAGGGTTTTCCCAGTCGTCCTCTACGAAGCGGATGTCGTTCTTCTTCAGGTCGAAGCCCAGGGCTTCCAGGGAACCAAGATACAGCTCCAGGATGTTGGCCGGGGCGGGCTTCAGCACCACCTGGTACTGGTAGTAATGCTGCATGCGGTTGGGGTTCTCGCCGTAGCGGCCATCCTTGGGCCGGCGGCTGGGCTGCACATAGGCGGCTTTCCAGGGCTCTGGCCCCAGGGCGCGCAGGAAGGTGGCCGTGTGGGAGGTGCCGGCGCCGACTTCCATGTCGTAGGGCTGGAGCAGGGCGCAGCCTTGATCGCCCCAGTAGCGCTGGAGGTTGAGAATGATGTCCTGGAAAGCGGGCATGGCGGTCTGGATGAACGAAAGTGGGCGATTCTACCTGCTGTCGGCGCAAAAGCCCGGACTCTCATGGGCCCATGCAGGGTGTCGGAAATTCGACGCAGTGCATGGCCTTTCGCCAACGCACCCTCACCTACAGCCGTAAATACCGGCGTAATCAAGAAGTTTCATGCTTCCCCGGTCCGGCATGGGGCTTGCAAGGCCATGGTGGACACAATGGAGGAACCCATGACATTCACCCTGACGCCCAGCCTGACGATCCGCATCCGACGCGCCGCGGACAACGCCGCCCGGGTGATCCGTACCCACACCCGCCGGTTGTCCATCACCAGCATGTCCTTCCTGAACATGGAAGTGATGGTGTTCAAGTACCACGTCAAATAATCAGACGGGTATCACCAGCTCTGCCCTGAGCCCGCCGCCTTCCCGGTCTGCCAGTTCGATTCTCCAGCCATAGGCGTCCACCAGCTGGCGCACGATGGCAAGCCCCAGGCCACTGCCGCCCGCCTCCCGACTGCGGGACTCCTCCAGACGATGGAAGGGGCGGAACACCGCCTCCCGCTGTGCCACCGGGATGCCCGGCCCCCGATCCAGCACACGGATGCGGATCTCCTTCGGCCTCCGTTCCAGGGTCAGCGTCACCGGCTTCCCGTCGCCATAACGGCGGGCGTTCTCCAGCAGATTCGTCAACACCCGCCGCAGCGCGGCTTCCCCCACCCGGGCCGGACAGGGCGGCCCCGGCATCCACTCCACCGGTCCCAGTCGGGCCGCCTGGCCGGCCAGGTCATCCAGCACCCGGGTCAGGTCGCATTCGGCCAAGTCCTCCATCTTCAGGGCCCGGGCGAAGGCCAGCATGTCGGTGATGAGACGGTTCATCTCGTCCAGATCCCTTTCCATGCGGGCCACCATGGCCGGGTCGGCATCCTCCAGCATGGACAGAGCCAGCTTGAGGCGGGTGATGGGGGTGCGCAAATCATGGGAGATGCCCGAGAGCAGCACGGTACGGTTTTCCAGCAGGCTCCGCACCTCCTCGGCCATCCTGTTGAAGGCGGCGGTGAGTTCCCGCAGTTCCAGGGGACCGCTCTCCGGCAGGCGCACCGGATCCCTCCCCTGCCCCACTTCCCGGGCTTTGTCGGCAAGGCCGCCGAGCCGGCGGCTCAGGTGCCGGGCCATGAGCAGGGCCGTGAGGACGGTGAGGGCCGCCCCCAGCAGAAATACGCCCACCGCAGCCAGGGGCGCATCCAGGATGTAGCGTTCCCGGTCGTAGCCCACCCGCAGCAACTTGTCGGAAATCCGCAGCTCCACCCACTCCCAGTCCGGATCAGCCCCCCGGCGCAGAACCACCTCCTGCCGCGCGCGCTGGGCCAGGGCGGCGATGATGAGGCCGCCGAAATAGCCGGGATCGGCCTGTTCCGGCCACCGGGTCTTGGCTTCGCCAAGTTCCAGGTTGTGGCGGAAGGCCAGCTCCATTTCGTAATCCGCCCGGGTCGCCGGAGGCAGTTCCACCCAGGTCTGGGCCGCCAGGTGGATCTTCGCGGCCAGATCGTCGGCGGAACGGCGGGCCAGGGGTTCGATGACCATGTTCCAGACCACGGCGAAGGCGGCCGCCTCGAACACCAGGAAAGCCACCAGGAGCGCCGCAGCGGTGCGGCCGAAGAGGGTTTCGGGGAGGAGTCTCACCCTCCCCTGCCCTTGGGCGAGAACAGGTAGCCCTGACCCCAGACGGTCTTGATGTAGACCGGATTGGCGGGATCATCCTCCAGCTTCTTGCGCAACCGGGTCACGCGCACGTCGATGGAACGGTCGAAGGGATCCCGCTCATAGCCCTTGAGCCAATCCATGATCTGGTCCCGGGACAGGGCCCGGCCGGGGTGCTCCACGAACAGCTTGAGCAGGGTGAACTCTGCCTGGGTCAGGGGAATGTCCTGGCCGTCCCGGGCCAGACTCTGGGCCGCCAGATCGAGCACGAAGGGGCCGAAGCGGGCGACTTCCCGGGAACCGTCCGCCTTGGCGGCGCCACCGCCCCGGCGCAGCACTGCGCGGATGCGAGCCAGTAGCTCCCGGGGATTGAAGGGTTTGGCCAGATAGTCGTCGGCCCCCACCTCCAGGCCCACGATGCGATCGATATCCTCGCCCCGGGCGGACAGCATGATCACCGGCACGTCCCGCCCCGCCTTGACCCGGCGGGTGAGGGACAGGCCGTCCTCGCCGGGCATCATCAGGTCCATGACGATGAGGTCGGGATCGAAGCCAGCCAGGCGTTCGTCCATTTCCCTGCCGTCCCGGGCCGTGGCCACCTTCATGCCCTGCTTGGCCAGGTAATCCGCGAGCAGATCACGGATGCCCGCGTCGTCGTCCACAACCAGCACTTGGGGGCTTTCGTTCACGCTCATCTCCGAAACACTTTGTTACAAATCTATCCCATGCGGAAACCCGGGTGTTACCGCCGATGCCTAGCATTCGAACCGTGACAAGGAGATGTGCATGAAATTCCCCGCCCCCATCCATGTGAACCTGCTGCTGGTCCTGCTCCTGGTCCAGCCGGGCGCGCCGGCCCTGGCCGAGGACGGAATGTTCGCCCCGATCCCGGGCCGGATCGCCCAGGCCAGCCCGGAGGAACGCCGTGCCATACGCGAGCGCTGGGAACAGGCGGGTCCGGAAGAACGCCTGCGAATGCGGCGGGAATTTCAGGAACGCATGCGTCCGCCTCGCCAGGGCGACCATGCCGAGGAAATCAGTTTCGGCCGGGGCTTCGAGCGCCGCCGCCATGAAGGCGATGGCGTCGAGATGCCGCCGGCCGGTTTCACCAACCCGGGCGATTTCATGGACCGACGCCCCGACCGGGGCCGCAATCGCCCAAGGATGACCAACCAAGAGTGAAGGAGTGATCACCATGCGTGCCTTAGTTTCGTTTCCCGCCACCCTCGCCATCGCCTTCGCCGCCTCCGTCCAGGCCGGCGGCTTCCAGGACACCGCCTGGGTCGTGTCCAGCACCCCGGTCTACGAGAGCGTGAATACCCCCCAACGGGACTGCTGGACGGAGCAGACGGGTTATGAAGAGATCCGTTCCCGGGACCGCTCCTACGGCGGCGCCGTGCTGGGTGGCATCGTCGGTGGCCTCTTGGGCAACAGCATCGGCAAGGGCACGGGCCGCAGCGTCGCCACCGCCGTGGGCGCCGCCACGGGCGCCATCGCCGGAGACAACATCGACAACGACGGCCGTGATTCCCGCACCATCTCCCGCCCCCGTTACGAGCAGCGCTGCCGCACCGTGGACAACTGGAGCCGCCAGCTCACCGGCTACAACGTGGTCTACCGCTACCAGGGCCACGACTACACCGCCTTCATGCCCTACGACCCGGGCCGCAGCGTGAAGGTCAACGTGAACGTCAGCCTGGCCGATCGCTATTGACCCCTTCCCCGTCGGCCCGGAGTGGCCGGCGGCGTGCGAGCGCCCCGGCCAGGCCCGGTGTAAAGTGCGCCCTTTTTAGAGGTGCTCCAGGGCGTGCCGTTTCGATTTCTCACCTGTGTCCCGTTTTGTCTGGCCTTGGCCGCCGCCTCGGCCTTCGCCTCCGTGGAAGGCCATTTCCAGTCCGCACGGGAGGCCTACCAGAAGGGCCGCATGGACCGCTTCAGCGTCCACGCGGCCAAGGTGCCCGATGACTACATCCTGGCACCCTACATCCGGTTCTGGCGGCTGAAGTCCAATTCGCCCACGGTCAAGGAACAACGGGACTTCATCGCCCGCCATCCGGACACGCCCCTGGCCGATCGCCTCCACGCCGACCTGGCCCGCCAGTTCGGCAAGGAGGAAAACTGGCCGGAATTCCGCATCCACTTCCAGGCGCTGGTCAAACCCGACCAGGAACTCCAGTGCTACGCCCTTCGCGCCCGCCTCGCCGAGGGGGACAGGGAAATCGACAAGGAGGGGCTGGCGCTGTGGCACACGTCCCGGGATCTGCCCTCCTCCTGCGATCCGCTTTTCGCCAGCCTGGCCGATCGGGGGCTGCTGGGCAACGAGGAACGGCTGGCCCGCCTGCGTCTGGCCCTGGATGGCAACAACCTGCGCCTGGCCCGGGAATTGGTGGCGCGACTGCCTGAAGCGCTGCGCATGGAATCCAACGCCCTGGAGCGCGCTCAGCGCCAGGATGCGAAACTCATCGCTGAGCCCGGCCCTGCCCGGGGCCAGCGGGAAGCTGCCCTGTACGCACTGACCCTGGTCGCCAAGGATGATCCTGCCCAGGCTGCGAAGCTCTGGGAACAGCACCAGGCCGCCTATACGGAGACCGAGCAGCGTTACGGCTGGGCCCAGATCGGCATGCACGCCGCCCGCCGCCATGATCCCCGCGCCCTGGCCTGGTTCGGCCGCGCCGCGGCGCCCTTCAGCGAGCCTCAACTTCTTTGGAAAGCCCGGGCCAGCCTGCGCGCCGGCAACTGGGTGGAAACCTACCGCACCATCCTGGCCATGCCGGAATCCCTTCAGAACGAACCGGTCTGGCGTTACTGGAAAGGTCGCGCCCTCAAGGCCCAGGGGGCCACCTTCCCGGCCAACCAGCTGTTCGCCCGGCTCTCCCGGGAAATCCACTACTACGGTTTGCTGGCGGAGGAGGAGCTGCCCGTCAAGCTGGAAGCCCGGCCCCAGGACTACAAGGTCACTCCGGACGACCTCAAGGCCGTCGAGGCCCTGCCCGGATTCCAGCGGGCCCTGCTGCTGCGCAAGCTGGGAGACGCGGGCAACGCGGTGTCCGAATGGGATCGGGCCCTGCGGGGCCTGGACGACCGCCGGATCCTGGCGGCGGCGGAACTGGCCCGCCGCGAGACCTGGTACGACCGGGCCATCAGCACCGCCGAGAAGACCCGTGAGGTCCACGATTTCGATCTGCGCTACCTGGCCCCCTACCGGGATCTGGCCTCCGCCTACGCCCAGGAAAACGGTCTGGACGAAGCCTGGGTCTATGGCCTCATGCGACAGGAGTCCCGCTTCATGGAATACGCAAAATCCGTGGCCGGCGCCCAGGGCCTCATGCAGATCATGCCCGCCACCGCCAAGTGGATCTCCCGGCAATTGGGTCTCAACAAGAATACCCACCGGGAAGTGGTCAAGCCCGAGACCAACATCCGCTTCGGCACCTACTATCTCAAGCGCATCTTCGATGGCCTGGATCAGTCCCCGGTGCTGGCCACCGCCGGCTACAACGCCGGCCCGGGCCGGGCCCGCAAGTGGCAGGCGGACACGCCCCTGGAAGGAGCCATCTACGTGGAGAGCATCCCCTTCGCGGAAACCCGGGACTACGTGAAGAAGGTGATGGCCAACGCCATGTTCTATCGGGCCCGCTTCGGCGGCGTGTCCCAGCCCCTCAAGGAGCGTCTGGGCGTCATCTCCCCCCGGCCGGGCAACCTGCCGGCAAACATGGACGAGGCCGCGCCCCAGCCCGAGTAGGCGGGTGCCATGGGGACGGGGTTCGGGCGTTAGAATCGTTCCACTCGAACCTTTCTTCGACCAGATTCGCCATGACCATCCAGACCGTCTGTGTGCTCGGCGGTGGCGGTTTCGTCGGCCACCGTCTCGTCCATCTGCTCGCCGCCCGGGGCTGCCGGGTACGGGTGCCCACCCGCCGCCGGGAAGACGCGAAGGATCTGGCAGTGCTGCCGGGCGTGGAAGTCGTCGAGGCCGACATCCACGACCCCAACCGGCTGGCCCAGTTGTTCGAGGATACGGACGCGGTGATCAACCTGGTGGGCATCCTCCACGAGACCGCCTCTGGCAGCGAAGACAGCCCCCGGGCCCGCCGCGGCAGCTTCCGCCATGCCCATGTGGAACTGCCCCGCAAGGTGGTGGCCGCCTGCCGCCAGGCCGGTGTGGGGCGCCTGCTGCACATGAGCGCCCTGGGAGCGGACAGCGCCTCCCCCAGCGCCTACCAGCGATCCAAGGCCGAAGGAGAAGCCCTGGCCATGCAGGCGGATGGACCGGACTTGGCCGTCACCGTGTTCCGTCCCTCGGTCATCTTCGGCCCGGGCGACAGCTTCCTGACGATGTTCGCCCGGTTGCTCAGACTTGCCCCGGTGGTGCCCCTGGCCGGCGGCCATGCCCGCTTCCAGCCGGTCTACGTGGGGGACGTGGCCCGCGCCTTCGCCGATGCCCTGGATCGGCCGGAAACCCGGGGCCGCGCCTACAACCTGTGCGGACCCAAGGTCTACACCCTGGCGGAGCTGGTGCGGCTCACCGCCAGGACCGTGGGCCTGTGCCGCTTGGTTCTGCCCCTGGGCAGCGGCGCCTCCTACCTCTTCGCCCTGTTCATGGAGTTGAAGCCCGGCGCCAAGATCATGACCCGGGATAACTACCACGCCATGCGATCCGACAATGTCTGCGCCGACGGCTTTCCCGCCGAATTCGGCAAACCGACGGCCCTGGAGGCCGTGATCGGCTACCTGAAGGAAGCCCATCCGCGCCAGCACTACAGCCATTTCCGTTCCAGGGCCGGTCGCTGATTCCATGGATTTTCCCGCCCACATCCAGGTATGCGTCGTGGGCGGCGCCGTGCGCGACCGTCTGCTGGGCCTGCCGGTGCGGGACCGGGACCACGTGGTGGTGGGGGCGACGCCGGAGGAGATGACGGCCCTGGGCTTCCGCCCCGTGGGCAAGGATTTCCCGGTATTCCTCCACCCGCGCAGCCAGGAGGAGTATGCCCTGGCCCGCACCGAGCGGAAGACCGCGCCAGGCTACAAAGGCTTCCTGGTCCACGCCAGCCCGGAGGTGACCTTGGAGGAGGACCTGCGCCGGCGGGATCTCACCATCAACGCCATGGCGGAATGCGCGGACGGGCTGGTGGATCCCTTCGGCGGCCGCGCCGATCTCGAAGCCCGGGTGCTGCGCCATGTCTCCGAGTCCTTCGCCGAGGACCCGGTGCGCATCCTGCGGGTGGCCCGCTTCGCCGCCCGCTTTCCCGACTTCGCCATCGCCCCCGAGACCCTGGAGCTCATGGGGCGCATGGTGGCCGCCGGCGAGGTGGATGCCCTGGTACCGGAACGGGTTTGGCAGGAACTCTCCCGGGGAATCATGGAGGCGACGCCCTCGCGCATGGTCCTGGCGCTGCGGGAATGTGGCGCCCTGGCCCGGCTGCTGCCGGAACTGGACCGGCTTTTCGGCGTGCCCCAGCCCCCCCAGCACCACCCGGAGGTGGATACCGGCAAGCATGTCATGCTGGTGTTGGATGAGGCCGCCCGGATGGGGGCCGGACTGGCCGTGCGCTGGGCGGCCCTGTTGCACGATCTGGGCAAGGGACTCACCCCCATCGAATCGCTGCCCCGCCACCATGGCCACGAGGGCCGGGGGGCAGAACTGGCCCGAACCGTGAGCGAGCGTTTGCGCGCTCCCGCCGAATGCCGCGACCTGGCCCTGCTGGTAGCCCGGGAGCACGGCCTGGTGCATCGTGCCCTGGAGTTGCGGCCCGCTACGGTGGTGGATCTGCTGGAGCGGGTGGATGCCTTCCGCCGCCCGGCCCGCTTCGAAGGCATCCTCTCCGCCTGCGAGGCGGATTTCCGGGGGCGTCCCGGTTGGGAGGCGCGGCCCTTTCCCCAGGCCGACCGCCTGCGGGCCGCCCTGACCGCCGCCCGGGGAGTGGACACGGCAGCCATCGCCCGGAATCCCGGCGCCCAGCCCATTCCCGAGGCGATTCGCGCCGCCCGCGTCGCCGCGGTGCAAGCGTTGTCATGAGCTTCTCTCCGGCCAATCCGGCCGTCGCCTTCCCGCCCCTGGCCGGTCTGTCACCAGACCTGGCGGCAGAGGTAGCGCGTCGGATCATGCCCTTGGACGTGCCCGCCGGCGCCGTGCTATTTGACGCCGGCATGGCCTGCCAGGCCCTGCCCCTGGTCATATCCGGCAGCATCAAGGTCAGCAAGCGGGCGGAAAATGGCCGGGAGATCCGGCTCTATGGCGTCAACCCGGGGGAACTGTGCATCGTCACCGTCAGCTGTCTGCTGGGTGGCGATCCCTATCCCGCCACCGGCGTGGCGGAAACTCCAGTCTCGGCCCTCGCCCTGCCCCGCCCTCTGTTCCTGCGCCTGGCCTCCGAGCATCCTCCGTTTCGGGAGGCCGTGTTCGCGTTGTTCTCAGAGCGCCTCACCAGCCTCATGCAGCTGGTGGAAGAAGTGGCCTTCCGCAAGCTGGATCAGCGCCTCGCGGCCTGGCTGGTGGCACGGGGCCCCGTCATCGCCGCCTCCCACCAGGCCATCGCCGACGAGTTGGGGAGCGTGCGGGAAATCGTCTCCCGTCTGCTCAAGCAGTTCGAGGATCAGCGCTGGGTGAAGCTGGGACGGGAACGTATCGAGGTGAATGCGCCCCAGGCCCTGAAAAAGCTGGCCGGGGGTGGCTGAGGCGCCCGCGGCTCCCATCAGATGTCAGAGGGCACCATGCCGTTTCGGATAGCGTAACGGGTCAGACCCGCCACGTCGTGGATATTCAACCGTTGCATGAGCTGGGCCCGGTGGCTTTCCACCGTCTTGACACTGACGTGGAGCTGCACGGCGATCTCCCGGGTGGCGTAGCCCCTGGCGATGAGATGCAGGATTTCCCGCTGGCGCGGCGTCAGGCGGTCGTCGGCGCGATTGGAGTACCCCGGCTCTTCGGTGCGCAGCACATCCTCGATGGTGCTTACGGCCTCCTTCAGATTGCTGAGCACGGAGCGGTGCTTTTCCTTGGCTTGGCGCAGCGCATCCAGCGCATGCTTGTGGGCCGTCACGTCCGTGCAGTAGCCGATGAAGCCCAGCAGTTCGCCCGTTTCGCTGAAGAAGGGGCTGCCATTCTTCAAGAACCAGCGATACCGTCCGTCCTTACGGCGCAATCGGCATTCCAGGCTGAAAGGCTGGAGGGTGCGGATGGCCTGGCTGATCTGCTCGGGCCAGGCCGCTGCATCGTCGGGATGCATGGAAGCAAGCCAGCCATTGCCAAGGCATTCCTCCAGCTTGCGGCCGGTGAGCTCCCGCCAGGCGCTATTGACATGCCTGCACTGCGCATCGCAGCCTGCCACCCAGATCATGGTTGGCACCCAGTCCATGGCGCGCACCATGTCCTGGGTCAGCTCATGTGCCTGGGTGGGGGTGTTCATTCGTTTTCGCTCCACCTGTCGACATCATCCAAGTCCCGTGTCCTCAATAGCCGTAGCTTATGGACTAAAAAGCACCTGATAAATCAGGGAATACCTGAGTTTTTTATCCGTTTTCCACTTGCCCTGAGTCCCCGATCCAGCAGGGCCGCGGTTTACCACCCCGGCATAGGGGTAGACCTTATTTGACCAAACTAGTAAGGAATGCCGGGCATGCAAGGCAGATCCCTTCCTTGTGCCTGTTTTCTGGCCATCCTGGAAATTTCCAGGGAACAGGCCAATGTAATGTTTGTCACTGAAGGAGAGTTCGGCGGGGAATACTCTGAGCTCACGTTCCGAACATTCGGTTCCGGAACATTTGTTCAACCTGACTGGAGGATGGATATGAAAGCCAACGTTGGTGGTATCGACCGGATTCTGCGCATTGTCGTCGGGCTGGCCCTGATTGCCTGGGCAGCCATGGGTGGCCCAGTCTGGGCCTGGATCGGCGTGGTTCCCCTGGCCACGGGCATCCTGAAGTTCTGCCCGGTCTATCCACTTTTGGGCATGAATACCTGTCCCATGGACAAGTAAGTCGTCCAACGCCATGAAAAACGCCCCGGTCCGGGGCGTTTTTCATTTCAGGAACAGGCGGTAGGCTGGATTACGGGATTCGTTCCAGTATCGATAACCCAAACCATCCAGGACCTTCTGAAAAGCAGCCTTCTCCTTGGAGGGCACTTGCATGCCCACCAGCACCCGACCGTAGTCGGCACCGTGGTTACGATAGTGGAACAGGCTGATGTTCCAGCCCTGGCTCATGCTGTTCAGGAACTTCATGAGGGCACCGGGCCGTTCCGGAAATTCGAAACGGTACAGCACCTCGTCCGCCACCTGAGGCGCACGCCCCCCCACCAGATGGCGGATGTGCAACTTGGCCATCTCGTTTTCGGATAGATCCAGCACCGGCAATTGGTGCTTGTTCAAGGCGTTCACCAGTTTTTCCACCTCAGCCCGGTTGTGAACCTGGATGCCGACGAAGACATGGGCCTCGGCGGGGTCGGAGAAGCGGTAGTTGAACTCGGTGATGACCCGGCCACCGATGAGGGAACAGAACGCTTTGAAGCTGCCCGGCTTCTCGGGGATGGTCACCGCCAGCACGGCTTCCCGCTTCTCCCCCAGTTCCGCCCGCTCGGCGACAAAACGCAAGCGGTCGAAGTTCATGTTGGCGCCGGAGGCGATGGCCACCAGGTTCCGGTTCTTCGCCTTCTCCCGGGCCGCCCATACCTTGGCGCCGGCCACGCCCAGGGCGCCGGCGGGCTCCAGGATGGAGCGGGTGTCCTCGAACACGTCCTTGATGGCGGCGCAGATGGCGTCGTTGTCCACCCGGATGATTTCGTCCACGTACTGCTGGCAGAGGCGGAAGGTCTCCTCCCCCACCTGCTTCACCGCCACGCCGTCGGCGAAGATGCCCACCTGGGGCAGGTAGACCCGCTCCTTGCGGCACAGGGAGCGGGCCATGGCGTCCGCCTCCTCGGGTTCCACGCCGATGACCTTGATTTCCGGGCGCAAGCGCTTCAGATAGGCGGCGATGCCGGCGATGAGCCCGCCGCCGCCCACCGGCACGAATACCGCGTCGATGGGCGCCCGGGACTGGCGCAGCAGTTCCATGCCGATGGTGCCCTGGCCGGCGATGACCTCCGGGTCGTCGTAGGGATGCACGAAGGTCTT
>CAZYEY010000113.1:0-11823 GCA_964646585.1 uncultured Thiobacillus sp.
CAACCCCAGGCGCAGGCATTCCACGCTCGGCTACGCCTCGCCAC
The DNA here is from genome assembly GCA_964646585.1 of uncultured Thiobacillus sp. Classification (GTDB taxonomy): domain Bacteria; phylum Pseudomonadota; class Gammaproteobacteria; order Burkholderiales; family Thiobacillaceae; genus PFJX01. The sequence goes on from CAZYEY010000113.1 coordinate 45, forward strand.
AGCAGTTTCTGAACGAGTGGATCAGGCGTCAGCATGAATGCGAATTGGCAGCATAATGCCGTCGGGTTGGAAGGCGAAAAATCGAGGGAAGCTCACCTAACCCATTGAAATATATGGCGCGCCCGGCGCGATTCGAACGCACGACCCCTGCCTTCGGAGGGCAGTACTCTATCCAGCTGAGCTACGGGCGCGGGAAGGCGAAGGATAGCACAGCCTGCTTCCGACAGGCAGCACAAAACCCTTATAATCCGCAGGTTTCCCAACCAGAACCCCCAGGGACCCGCCATGGCCGATCACATCGAAATGACGAAAACCACGCCGAAGGATTTTCTCTATGCCACGCTGGGTGGTCTGTTCGCGCCCGGGCTGGCGATATTTCTCATCGTCATGTTGTTCCTGGGCATCCAAGGCGGCATGGGTAAGCCGGACGCTGCGCCCCTCGTCGACAAGGCTGTCCGCGCCCGCATCCAGCCCGTCGGCCAGTCCGTGGCTGTCGATCCCAATGCCCCCAGGGTGGAGCGTAGCGGCGAGCAGGTCTACAACGAGGTGTGCTCCGGTTGCCACGAATCCGGCGCTCTGGGCTCCCCCAAATTCAAGGAGAAGGCAGATTGGGGCAAGCGCATCGCCCAGGGCTACGACACCCTGCTGGCCCACGCCCTCAAGGGCTTCAACAAGATGCCGGCCCGGGGCGGCGATCCCGACCTGACTGACTTGGAGGTGGCCCGGGGCATCGTCCACATGGCCAACGCCGCCGGCGCCAGCTTCCAGGCCATCCTGCAAAAGGAGAAGGAGCCGAGCGCGGCCGAACTGGCTCGGGGCAAAGTGGTGTATGCCGAGAATTGCGCCAGCTGCCACGATACCGGCGTCACCGGCGCCCAGAAGCTCAACGACACCAAGGCTTGGACCGCCCTGGTGAAGGAAGGCCGTGACTTCCTCTATACCGCTGCCATCAAGGGCAGCTTTGGCGGTCCCGCCAAGGGCGGCAACGAAAAGTTGTCCGACGCGGATACCATCGCCGCCGTGGACTACATGATCGACCAAGCCAAGGCCGCCATGGCTGCTGCCAAGACGGCCGCCCAGAAATAAGCGGGCACGCCATCGGCCTGACGCCCCTGGTCGGCCCCTAGCTCTGTGGGGGGCATCAGAACCCCATCGGATCAGCGCTTCTCTCCATTGTGCGGTATGCGCCTGATGCTCATGAGCTTGGCTTGGAGTTCACGGATAATTCCTGGCAAGTGGAGAACCAGGTGGGCAACGTCCGGGAATGGCTGTTCACGCCCCGCCCCGCCTTTGCCGACTTCAACGCACTCAACGCCTGGCTGGAAGTCCGCTGCCGGGTATGGGCCAAGCGTGCCAACCCCGAGCAGAAGGACCGCAGCGTCGCCGGGCATGCCCGCAGCTTCGGACGGGAACGGCTGATCCTCGATCCCGGGCATCACCTGCCAGTGCTGGAGAAGAAGCCCGGGGCCTTGCGCCATGGCGCCCCCCTTCCAGGGGTGGAAGCTGCCGGCCCCTCTCCTTGCGGTGAAGGAGCGTTTGCTCAAACTGCCCCAGGGGGGCAAAGCCTTTGTGGAAGTGCTCCTGGCTCTGCGGGAACACGGCACGAAGATCCTGGCCAGGGCCTGTGAACAGGCCCTGGAACACCGTGCCGTCACGGCGCCGGTCATCCTCAACCACGTAGCCCGTCTGGTGGCGCCACCACCTTGGTGCTCAAGGAAGCCCTCGCCGCCAACTGTGACCGCTACGATGCCCTGCGGGGGAGGTCTCCATGCTGACCAAGTCCATCCAGCCCCTGAAGGCCATGCATCTCTACGGCATGGCTACCGCTCTGACCGAGTTGGAGGCCAAGCGGCCGCGCTCCCCGCCCAGATCTGCATCCGGTCAAAAAACAGCCGCAAAGGGATCTGGCGAGGACACGCGTGCCTGCCCCCATTTTCCTTATCCGTGATTCCTCTCCCGGGTTGGCGCCACCCTCGGCGACCAGTCACTTGTACTGCCGCCACTCCTCAGGGGTTTCATCGTGGTCACCGTGGAGGCGGTGGCTCCAGGCCTCCATGTGGGCCTGGTAGTTCTTGGTGCGGCGCTCGGGCCGGCCCATGTTTTCCCGCTGCACCCGCTCGCTGTAATAAGCGAGGGCGCGGCGGATGCGGATGAACAGGCTGCCCTCGAGATGGAAACCCTGGGCCCCGAGGGCGTTCTCCAGGTCTTCCAGGGTGTAGTCGACGACGCAGTATTCGAGGCGCAAGGCCAAGGGGCCCGCCCGGGTCACGGTCAGGCCCGGCAGGCCCTGGAGCAGAGCCAGGGCGCTCTCTGCCTGGTCCGGTGGCGTGGGATGGAAGACGATCTCCCGGCGCTTGTGGATATCGCTGGGGGACGCCATGGCACGCCGCCTATTCCTTGCGGCCTTGGAGGAGCGAGAGGCCTTTCAGCAGAATCAGGGCCTGGTTGAACTGGTAGTCGTTCTTGCTGACCACTTCGCCAGGTTCCGGCTTGCCTTTGGGATCTTTCTTGGCGCCCGCCTTGTCGTCCTTGGATTTGTCTTCCTTGGGCTTCGCATCCTTGCCTGCTTCAGCTTCCAACGGATTGGCCAAGTGCTTGTCCAGGTCAGCCTCGCGCACTTCCATCTTCGCCCCTTCGCCCGTGGAGATGGTGCCTTCCTCGGCGAGGATGTCCGGGGTGATGCCCTTGGCCTGGATGCTGCGGCCGTTGGGGGTGAAGTAGCGTGCAGTGGTGAGCTTGATGGCCGTGCCGTTGTTGAGAGGCAGGATGGTCTGCACGGAACCCTTGCCGAAGGTCTGGGTACCCACCACCAGGGCGCGTTTGTGGTCCTGCAGGGCGCCTGCCACGATCTCTGAGGCGGAAGCAGAACCGCCATTGACCAGCACCACCAAGGGCACGCTCTTGACCCATCCGGGCAGGTTCTTCAGGTAATCGCTTTCGCCAGGACGCAGGTAGTTTTCCCGGCTGTTGGTGAGACGCATCTTGGCGTCCTCGGTGCGGCCGTCGGTGTAGACCACCAGGTCACCGGCCTTGAGGAAGGCGCCGGCCACGGCCACGGCCGTGTTGAGCAGGCCGCCCGGATCGTTGCGCAGGTCCAGCACCAGGCCCTTGAGGGGCGCGCCCTTGTTCTGTTCCTGGAGATCCTTGAGGGCGGCCACCAAGTTCTCGCCAGTATGCTCCTGGAACTGGGTGATGCGCACGTAGCCGAAGTTGGGCTCCACCAGTTTCTGCTTGACGCTCTTGATCTTGATGATGGCGCGGGTGATGGTCAGGGTCAGGGGCTTGGCCTCGCCCTTGCGCACCACGGTGAGCACGATGTCGGTACCGGGCTTGCCACGCATCTTCTTGACCGCGTCGTTCAGGCTCATGCCTTTCACCGGACTGTCATCCAACTTGATGATGAGGTCGCCGCTCTTGATGCCGGCCTTGAAGGCAGGAGTGTCCTCGATGGGGGAGACTACCTTGACGAAGCCATCCTCCATGCCCACCTCGATCCCCAGGCCGCCGAACTCGCCCTGGGTGCCCACTTGGAGCTCTTTGAAAGCTTCGTTGTCGAGGTAGGCGGAATGGGGGTCGAGGCCGGATAGCATGCCGTTGATGGCCTCGGTGATGAGCTTCTTGTCTTCGACGGGCTCGACGTAGTCGCTCTTGATCTTGCCGAAGATCTCGCTGAAGGCGCGCAGATCCTCGATGGGCAGCGGTTCCGGCTCCCGCTCGGCATTGGCGGAATAGTTCAGGGTCAAAGCAGCGCCGAAGACGACGCCGACGCCGATGAGACCGAATTGTTTGAGCTTGCTGGTCATGCTGCCTCTGGATGGTGCGGGTCGCCTGAAGTTCAACGGACCCAGGCGAGGGGATCGAAGGGTTTGCCCTGGTGGCGCAGCTCGAAGTAGAGGCCAGGCTCGTCCTGGCCGCCGGTGGCGCCCACTGCTGCCACCACATCGCCCGCGCGCACGGGCTCGCCTGGCTGTTTATACAAGCTTTCGTTATTACTGTATAGGCTGAGGTAGCCGTTGCCGTGGTCGATGACCAGCAGGTTGCCGAAGCCCCGCAGCCAGTCAGCGAAGGCCACCTTGCCGCTGCCCACGGCGCGTACGTCCTGGCCCTGGCGGGCGCGGATGAACAGACCCTTCCAGGCCGGCCCCCCACCTTCGCGGCTGGCGCCAAACTTGTGTTGGATTTCGCCGGCCACGGGCAAGGCCAGCTTGCCCTTGAGACGGACGAAATCCAAGCCCGCCAGGCTGGCGTCCACCACCTTGTCCACCTTCTGACCGGGCTTCACCGGTGCCGCAGGCTTCGCAGCGGAGGCTGCGGCCAAACGAGCCAGCCTCTCGACCAGGCGAGTCAGGCGCTTCTCATCCCGCACCAGGGTATCGATCTCCTTGCGCTGCTGGCGAATCTGTTCAGAAAGCTTGTACAGCACCTCCTGACGTGCGCCTTTCTCGGCTTCCAGCGCTTTTTTCTGGGCCACCCGCTCCTGTTTCACCTGGGTAAGGCTATCGTTCTGCTGGCGGGTCTTGTCCTGAAGGGCGCGCAGGTGGGCCAGGGATTCCCGGTGCTGGCGGATCAGGTCGGCGCGGGCCCGGCCGATGTAGCCGTAATACTCCAGGTTCCGGGCCACCTCGCCCGGATTCTGGCCATTGAGCATCAGCTTGAGGGCATCGCCGCCACCCTGGATGTAGCGCTCTTTCAGCAAGGCAGCAAGGCGCTTCTGCTGCTCGGCGATTTCACCCTGGGTGACGCGGGTGTCGTCGTTGAGCCGTTTCAGCTCACGGGACAGGGAACGCTGACGGTCTTCCAGGTCCCGCAGTCCCCGATTCACGTCGGAGATGCGGCGCTCGGATTTCTTCAAGGCGTCAGCCACCTCGGAACGGTCCTCGGTAGCCTGTTCCAGCTCTTCCTGAAGGGACTGGATGCGGCTGCGCAGTTCCTTCAATTCCTCCTGCCGGATACCGTCCGGCGCGGCCACGGCTGTGGTTGCGGCCAGCAGGGCGATCAGCGGGAGGCGGCGCGCCACGTCATGGATCGAATTCGACAAGGGCGTGGCCGGACATTTCCAGGGGCAGGGGCAGGCCCATCATCTTCAACAGGGTCGGCGCGATATCCTCCAAGGCGCCCGTGTCGGCGAGATGGGCTGGGCGGCCAACGTAGACGAGGGGCACCAGATTGGTGGTGTGGGCCGTATGGGGCTGATGGGTCACCGTGTCCAGCATGGTCTCGGCATTGCCGTGGTCGGCGGTAATGAGCACCTCGCCGCCAATGGCCTTCATGGCCTCCACCACCCGGCCCAGGCAGACGTCTACCGCCTCCACCGCCTTGACGGCGGCTTCCATCATGCCGGTGTGGCCTACCATGTCGCAGTTGGCGAAATTGCAGATGATGGCATCGTACTTGCGGCTCTGGATGGCCTCAACCAACTTGTCAGTGACCTCGTAGGCGCTCATCTCCGGCTTCAGGTCATAAGTGGCCACCTGGGGGGACTTGACCATGATGCGATCCTCGCCGGGATAGACCGTCTCCTCTCCCCCATTGAAGAAATAAGTGACATGGGGGTACTTCTCCGTCTCGGCGATACGCAACTGGCGCAGCCCCAGGTTGGCGATGTACTCGCCGAAACCGTTGCGCACCCGCTCGGGCGGGAACGCCACCGGCACGTCGAACTCGTCGCTGTAGCTGGTCAGGGTGACGTAACGGGATAGCTTGGGCCGGTACTCTTGTTCGAACTCGGCGAAATCCGGTGCGGTGAAAGCCCGGGTCATCTGCCGCGCCCGGTCGGAGCGGAAATTCATGAAGACGATGGCGTCGCCATCGTGCATACGCACGGCTTTCTGGCCGGGAGGGACGATGGCGGTGGTCTTGACGAATTCATCCGTCTCGCCCCGCTCGTAGGCCTTGGCCAACCCGGTCACCGCATCCGGCGCAGTGAACTCCGCCTTGCCCAGCGTCAGCAGATCGTAGGCAGCCTTGACCCGGGGCCAGCGCCGATCCCGATCCATGGCGTAGTAGCGCCCAACGATGGAGGCGATGTGGCCACCTCCCACGCTGGCAATTTTGTCCTCCAGGTTGCGCAGATAGGTCTCCGCGCTTTTTGGGGGGGTATCCCGGCCATCCAGGAAAGCATGCAGATAGACCCGCTTCAGCCCTGCCTGAACCGCCATCTCCAACATGGCGTGGATATGGTTCTCATGACTGTGGACACCACCGTCGGACAGCAGGCCGAGGATGTGCAGGGCGGCATCCCGTTCCTTCACTTGCTCGATTACGTCCAGCAAGGCCAGATTGGACTGGAAATGGCCATTGGCGATGGCCCGGTCGATGCGTGTGAACTCCTGGTACACGACTCGACCGGCGCCGATATTGAGGTGCCCCACTTCAGAATTGCCCATTTGCCCGGCGGGCAGCCCCACGGCTGCCTCTGAAGCATGGATCCTGGTGTGGGGGCAGGTCTTCCAGTAGCCATCCCAGTTGGGCTTGCTCGCGCAGGAAATGGCATTGAAGGCATCGGGCTGCCGACAACCGAAACCGTCCAGGATAATGAGAAGAACGGGGGTAAGAGAGGACTTTGACATTGTCTTATTTTATCTTTTTTACACACTTTTTTTCGGGGCGAATTTTAGTATATTTGAATACTTTAGGGATATACTGAGCTGTACGGCCCCTCAGGCGCAGCCCCCCCATCCAACCTACGTCGCCGTCGTATTGATTACACCGACATTCGCAGCACGGAGACAGCATGACCATCGAGTCCACCGAACTCATCGACAAGGACGAACACATCGAACAGGCTTCCCGCGCCCTCAAGGCCATGTCCCACCCCCTCCGACTCAAGATCCTTTGTGTCCTCGGCGACAAGGAGGTCAGCGTCCAGGACATCGTCGACCACGTGGGCACGTCCCAAAGTAACATTTCCCAGCACTTGGCTATCCTGCGCGACAAGGGCGTGCTACGCACCCGCAAGGATGCCAACCGGGTCTATTACCGGGTGGGCGACACCCGCACTCTGCAACTCATCGGCATGATGCGCGACGTTTTTTGCGGTTTCGCGAAATAGTCTCTGGCAGGCCCGCGCGGCGACGGCAATAGCCACGCTTATCCTTGCATAAGAAAAACTAATGCGATATATTAGTCGCACCTGATATTCCTGCGCTCACATCATGCAGCGCAGGGCTGACGTTCAGCAAGGAGCGTTGCATGCATCAATCCAATCTATGGCGATCCGCCGCGATCGCCACCATCGTGGCCCTGGCTTCCCCGGCCTGGGCGGAAAAGCTCGAGTACCCGCAGTGTGTGGAACGGGCCCTGGCCCAGAACCCGGATCTGGCCATCAGCCGCGCACAGATCGAACAGGCAGAAGCCGCCCTGCGCCAGGCGGAAGGCAACAAGATGCCGCGACTGAACCTGTCGCTGACGGCCACGCGCAGCAACGATGCCCTGAACGCCTTCGGCATGAAGCTGGGACAGCGCAACGCCACGTTCGGCGATTTCGGCGCGGGCGAGTTCAACCCGCTGAACCCCAACGTACTCTCCGTCGCCCCCCGCGACCTGAACCACCCGGGCTCCGTCCACAACTTCAATACCCGCGTCGAGTTGCTGGTGCCCGTCTACAACGGCGGCATGGTGCAAAGCTACGTGGATACCGCCAAGGCCTACGTGCGCGCCGCCCAGTCCGGGGATCAGATGGCCCGGCAGCAGCTCGCCAAGCATGTGCTGATGGCCTACCAAGGCGTACATACGGCCCGGGCCTACATCAAGCTGGCCGACGAGGCCAAGGCCGCTGCCGAGGAATATGTGCGCATCACCGAGAAGCTGCACAAACAAGGCATGGTGGTGAAGAGTGACGTGCTGTCCGCCAAAGCCAACCTGGAAGAGGTGAAGGTCAAGGGCGTGGAGGCCCGCAACGCGGAAAAGGCCGCGCTCAACCAACTGGCCCTGCTCATGGGCAAATCTCTGGACGAGCCCCTGGACGTGGGCGAACCGGTCCAGCCCAAGCTCCTGCCCGGCACGCCCACCGACCTGCGCGCCCAGGCGCTCAACGACCACGCCGGCCTGCGCGCCCTGCGCAACCAGGTCGAAGGCGCCACCGCCCAGGTGGGCGCCGCCCGCGCCGGCAAGAAGCCCCAGTTCAACGTCATGCTGCGCCAGGACTGGAACGACAAGAACCTGGGCCTGGACGCATCCTCCTACACCTTGGCCGGCGTGCTCTCCTGGGCCGCCTTCGACGGCGGCACCACCAACGCTGCCATCGACCGGGCCCAGGCCCAGCGCGCGGAACTGGTGGCCAAGCTGCGCCAGGCCGAGGAAGGCATCGGCTATCAAGTCACCGATGCCCTGCGCAAGGCCCTGGAGGCCGAGGAAAAGATCGTTGCCCGGCAAGCCGTGCTGGAACAGGCTCGGGAAGCCCAGCGCCTGGTGAAGAAGCGCTACGAGAATGGCATGGGCACCCTGATCGAACTCCTGGGCGCCCAGGCCCAACTGGACAAGGCCAACGCCGATCTGGTGGCGGCCCAATACGAACTCGCCGTCAATCGGGCGGAACTGAAGCGCGCCGTGGGCGTGCTGACCGCCGACACCCTCTGATGCGGAGCCGGACATGACCAAGAACACTTTCAAGCCCCTCGTCCTCGCCCTTTCCCTGGCCCTGGGCCTCGCCGCCTGCTCCGGCGAGGAAAAGGCCAAGACCGCCCAGGAAGCCGCGCGCACGGTGCAGGCCCAGACCACCGTCATCCAGATGCGCGAGGGACTGGCCACCACCGCCGTGCCCGGCACCGTGGAAGCGATGGAATCCGTGCGCGTCGCCTCCCGCCTCATGGGCTACATTCGCGACATCGCCGTGGTGGAAGGCCAGGCGGTGAAGGCGGGTCAGCGTCTGTTCACCATCGACCCCCTGGACATCGAGGGCGCCGTGGAGCAGGCCCGCCTGGGCCTGAAGCAGGCCGAGGACGCCATGAAGGACGCGGAAGCCGACTACAAGCGCTTCGAGAACCTCTACAAGGACGAAGTGGTCACCCGCCAGAACTTTGAAAAGATGAAGCTCAACTACGAGATGGCGGTGACCCGCGCCGCCCAGGCCAAGGCCGGACTGGGCACGGCCCAGGGCCAGATGCGCTACGCCACGGTGACCTCCCCCATCCATGGCGTGGTTACGGGCAAGCTGGCCAACGAGGGCGACATCGCCGCTCCCGGCCATCCCGTGCTGATGGTGGAGAACCCGGCCCGCCTGCAGGTGCGCGGCGCCGTGCCGGAAGACATCTATCGCACCCTGAAGCTGGGCGCCCAGGTGATGGTGGAAGTGGACGGCCAGGACAAGGCCGTGGCCGCCAGGGTGGCCCAACTCGCTCCGGCCGCGGACCCCATGACCCACACCTACATGGTTAAGCTGGACATCGCCGCGCCGGGACTCAAGAGCGGCGCCTTCGCCCGCATCCAGTTCCCCACCGGCAAGCGCCAGGTGCTGGCGGTGCCGGAGGCGGCGGTGCTGGACCGGGCCGGCATCGTCGGCGTCTTCGTGGTGGACGCCCAGGGCATCGCCCAATACCGCATGGTGCGCCTGGGCCGGAAGGACGGCGGCCTGGTGGAAGTGCTGTCCGGCCTCAACCCCGGCGAGCGGGTGGTGACCGGCAACGCCCAGGCCGTGAACAACGGTGACAAGGTCGTCGAAGCGAAGGCTAACGTGAGCGAAGCGAACGTGAAGGCGCTGAGCGCCGGCCGGAGCCACAAGGTCCAGGGGTAAGCCATGAGCGACACCCATGCCGAATCCGCGATGAACCTGGCGGGCAAGCTGGCCCGTCAATTCCTCACCTCCAAGCTCACGGCCCTGTTCATCCTGGCGGTGACCCTCACCGGCCTCCTGGCCCTGGCGGTCACGCCCAGGGAATACAACCCCCAGATCGTGGTGCCGGCGGCCAACATCATCGTCGCCAAGCCCGGCGCCTCCGCCACCGAGATCCACAACCTTGTGGTGAAGCCTCTGGAAGCCATCATGAACGCCCAGTCCGGGGTGGACCACACCTACGGCTACGCCACCAACGACTTCGGCCTGGTGACGGTGCAGTTCAAGGTGGGCGAGAGCCAGGAGGACAGCCTGGTCAAGCTCTACAACCAATTGATGCAGAACATGGACCGGATCCCGCCCGGCGCCATGGAGCCCATGGTCAAGCCCATCAACGTGGACGACGTGCCCATCATGACCCTGACCCTGAGCTCCGGCGCCTACGACGACTACCGTCTGCGCGAGGTGGCCCAGCGTCTGCTGGAACAGCTGCGCAACGTGCCTGGCGTGTCCTTCACCCAGATTGTCGGCGGCCGCCAGCGGGCGGTGAACGTGTGGATCGACCCCCAGCGCCTGGATGCGGCGGGCCTCTCCCTGGACCGCATCGACCAGATGCTGCGCGGCAGCAACGTGGCCGCGCCGCTGGGCGATCTGGTGCAGGACAACCGGAGCCGGCCCCTGCGCCTGGCGGGCTTCCTGGGTTCCGCCGAGGAGGTGGGCAAGATCGTGGTGGGCGTCTCCCCCCAGGGCCGACCGGTGTACCTCCAGGACATCGCCAGGATCGAGGACGGCCCTGCCGAGATCGAGGAAACCACCCGCTTCGCCTACGGCCCCGCCGCTGGTAAGAAGACCGTGGGCGAGCAGCCTGCGGTGACCCTGGCCATCGCCAAGAAGGCGGGCACCAACGCCGTGGTGGTGGCGGACGCAGTGCTGGCCAAGCTGGAAGACCTGAAGAAGCAGGCCATCCCCGCCGGCGTGGACGTGGCCGTGACCCGCAACGACGGCGCCAAGGCCGACGCCGCGGTGAACGAGCTGGTCATGCACCTGGGGATCGCCATCGCCTCCGTGGTGGTCATCCTGGTCATCTTCCTGGGCTGGCGGGAGGCGGGCATCGTCACCCTCACCGTGCCCCTGATCCTGTTCGTGGTGCTGGCGGTGGGCCTGGCTTTCGGCCAGACCATCAACCGCATCACCCTGTTCGCCCTCATCCTCTCCCTGGGCCTGCTGGTGGACGCGGCCATCGTGGTCATCGAGAACATCCACCGCCACCTGCACCACGGCATGGGCAACAAGCCCTTCGGCCAGGTGCTGGTGAAGGCCACCAACGAGATCGGCAACCCCACCAACATCGCCACCATCGCCGTGATCCTGGCCTTCATTCCCATGGCCTTCGTCACCGGCATGATGGGCCCCTTCATGGCCCCCATCCCCTTCAACGTGCCGGTGGCCATGATCGCTTCCATCCTCATCGCCTACATGGTGGTGCCCTGGGCATCCCGCATCTGGCTGGCCAACAAGGCGGCCCGCCAAGCCCTGGAGAACACGCCCAGCCTGGACGAACCCCACCAGCCAGACGTGTTGCAGAAAGCCTACGTGGCGGTCGTCACCCCCCTGATCCGCTCCGCTTCCAAGCGCAATCTCACCTTCCTGGTGGTGCTGGGCCTGCTCCTGGGCGCCATGCTCATGCCGGCCTGGCAGTTCATCCGCCCGGCCGGACTCAACGGCCCCCTGTCCCCCCTGGGCGTGGAACTGAAGATGCTGCCCAATGACAACACCAACACCCTGCTGCTCCAGGTGGACATGCCTGCCGGCACGGCGCTTACCGCCACCGATCAGGTGGCCAGGGCGGTGGGCGGCGTGGTGGGCAAGCACCCCCACGTCACCGACTACCAGACCTTCCTGGGGCTGACCGCGCCCATCGACTTCGCCGCCCTGGTGCGCGGCGACATGATCAAGCGCGGCACCAACCTGGCCCAGATCCGGGTGAACCTGGCGGACAAGCACCACCGC
>CAZYEY010000114.1:0-6929 GCA_964646585.1 uncultured Thiobacillus sp.
CAGCCGCGACGCCAAGCAAGCCCAGGAATCATGCCCGGCAAGGGGGCGCAAGACGCCCAGGAGCTGGCGCCTGCCGTGCGGCGATGGGGCTTGTCTATCGCGTCGGCACCCACCAAGATTCGCCCACTTACAAAAATAGGGCGCGACTCATGACCCTGGCCGTCGTCACCAGCCGCGCCCTCGCGGGCATGGAAGCGCCGGAGGTTGTGGTGGAGACCCACCTGGCCAACGGCCTGCCGTCCTTCACCCTGGTGGGCCTGCCAGATACCGAGGTGAAGGAGGCCCGGGACCGGGTGCGGGCAGCCCTGCTGCAATCCGGCTTCGAGTTTCCCCAGCGCCGCATCACCGTCAACCTGGCGCCGGCCGACCTGCCCAAGGAATCCGGCCGCTTCGACCTGCCCATCGCCATCGGCCTTCTCGCCGCCTCCGGCCAGTTGCCGGGGGCGGCTTTGGAGGACTACGAGTTCGCCGGGGAACTGGCCCTGACCGGCCAGTTGCGGCCCATCCGGGGCGCCCTGGCCATGATGCTGGGGGCGGCCCGGGACCGCCGCGCCTTCATCCTGCCCCGGGCCAGCGCCGAGGAGGCGGCCCTGGTGGAGGACGCCCGGGTCTACGGCGCCGACAGCCTGCTGGCGGTGTGCGCCCACCTGATGGGGCGGGAGGCGCTGGCCCGGGCGGTTCCACGTGAAACAAACACGCCGCCGGCCCATCCCGACCTGGCCGACGTGAAAGGCCAGCAGGCCGCCCGCCGGGCCCTGGAAGTGGCCGCCGCCGGGGGCCATTCCCTGCTCACGAGCGGCCCGCCCGGCACCGGCAAATCCATGCTGGCGGCCCGCCTCCCGGGCCTCCTACCGCCCATGGCCCAGGCCGAGGCCCTGGAATCCGCCGCCGTGCTGTCCCTGTCCGGCCAGTTCCGGCCCGAGTCCTGGCGGGTCCGGCCCTACCGGGCGCCCCACCACTCCGCCTCCGGCGTGGCCCTGGTGGGGGGCGGCAATCCGCCCCGGCCCGGCGAGGTGAGCCAGGCCAGCCACGGCGTGCTGTTCCTGGACGAGCTGCCGGAGTTCGATCGCAAGGCCCTGGAGGTGCTGCGGGAACCCCTGGAGGCGGGCCACATCACCATCTCCCGGGCAGCGCGCCAGGCGGATTTCCCCGCCCGCTTCCAGCTGGTGGCAGCCATGAACCCCTGCCCCTGCGGCTTCCTCGGCCATCCCTCTGGGAGGTGCCGCTGCACGCCGGAACAGGTGGCCCGCTACCGGGGCCGCATCTCCGGTCCGCTGCTGGACCGCATCGATCTGCACATCGAGGTGCCGGCCCTGCCGGAAGGCGAACTGACGGCTGCTGCCGCTGGCGAGGATTCCGCCACGGTGCGGCAGCGGGTGACCGTCGCCCGGGAACGGCAGCTGGCCCGTCAGGGCAAGCCCAACGCGCAACTGGCGGGCAAGGAAATCGACCGTCATTGCGGCCTGGACGGGGCCGGGCAGACCCTGCTGAAACAGGCCATCACCCGCCTCAACCTGTCCGCCCGGGCCTACCACCGCATCCTCAGGGTGGCGCGCACGGTGGCGGACCTGGCCGGCGCGGCCGACCTGGGCGCGGCTCACGTGGCCGAGGCGGTGCAATACCGGCGCGGCATCGGGGCCTGAGCCGGGGGATAATCGCAGCAATTCCCACCACCGCGAGCCTCCATGCACGCCCTGAAAAGCTGGACCGAGGAGAAACGTTCCGCCTGGCTCTACCGCATCGTCTCCGACGCGGAATCCGGCTCGGCGCGCCAGGTGCTGTTCCTGGAACTGGCCCGGGCCGCCGACAAGCAGGCTGCGCTGTGGGAGGCGGAACTGGCGAAGGCGGGCGTCGCCCCCCCCGACCCTTTCCGCCCGGACGCGCGCACCCGGCTGGTGGGCTGGCTCATCCCGCGCCTGGGCGTGTACCCCCTGCGGGGGGTGTTGGCGGCCATGAAGGTGCGGGGCATGAGCCTCTACCACTCGCCCACTCCGCCCCACGCCACCCCCACCAGCCTGGAACAGATGCGCGCCGAGCGGCACAGGCTGGGCGGCGCCGGCAACCTGCGGGCGGCGGTGTTCGGCGTCAACGACGGCCTGGTCTCCAATGCCAGTCTGATCCTGGGGGTGGCTGGAGCCGGCGCGGCGGCGGACGTGATCCTGCTCTCCGGCCTCGCCGGCCTGCTGGCGGGGGCGTTTTCCATGGCCGCCGGCGAGTATGTGTCGGTGCGCTCCCAGCGGGAGTTCCACGAGTACCAGATCGCCCTGGAGCGGGAGGAACTGGACCAGTATCCCCAGGAGGAAGCGGCCGAGCTGGCCCTCATCTATCAGGCCAAGGGCGTCGGTCCCGAGGAGGCGAAGCGCATGGCCAAGGCCCTGATCCGCGACCCGGACCGGGCCCTGGACACCCTGGCCCGGGAAGAGCTGGGCCTGAACCCGGAAGAGTTGGGCTCGCCCTGGGGCGCGGCCATCTCCTCCTTCCTCGCCTTCGCCCTGGGGGCGTTGATCCCCGTGCTGCCCTGCCTACTCCTCTCCAGCCACACCGCCTTTGCCGGCGTGCTGGCGGCCAGCGGCATCAGCCTGTTCGGCGTGGGGGCCGCCATCAGCCTGTTCACTGGCCGGCGGGCGCTGCTGGGGGGATTTCGCATGCTGGCCATCGGCGCCGCGGCCGGGGCCGCCACCTGGCTCATCGGCGGCGCCCTGGGCGTGGCCCTGGGATAGAATTCCCCACCGATTCAGCACCCCTGCCATCATGAGCGACCGCACCTTCAGCATCGAATTCTTTCCGCCCAAGACCCCCGAGGGCATGGCCAAGCTGCGAGAAGCCCGCCGGCAACTGGCCCCGTTGAAGCCCAAGTTCTTCTCGGTAACCTTCGGCGCCGGCGGCTCCACCCGAGACCGCACCCTGGAAACCGTGCTGGAGATCCAGGCGGAGGGCCTGGCCGCCGCGCCCCACCTGTCCTGCATCGGCTCCACCCGGGACAACCTGCGGGAGATCCTGGAAACCTACCGGGCCAACGGCATCCGCCACATCGTCGCCCTGCGCGGCGATCTTCCCTCGGGCATGGCCGAGCCCGGGGAGTTCCGCTTCGCCAACGAGCTGGTGGAATTCATCCGCGAGGAAACCGGAGACTGGTTCGAAATCGAGGTGGCGGCCTATCCGGAAACCCATCCCCAGGCCCGCAGCTATCAGGAGGATCTGCTCAACTTCAAACGCAAGGTGGAGGCCGGCGCCAACGCTGCCATCACCCAGTATTTCTTCAACCCGGACGCCTACTTCAATTTCGTCGATGACTGCGCGAACCTGGGCCTGTCCCTGCCCATCGTGCCCGGCATCATGCCCATCTCCAACTTCAGCCAGCTCTCCCGCTTCTCCGCCGCCTGCGGCGCCGAGATCCCGAGATGGCTGTCGCGCAAGATGGAAAGCTACCTGGACGACACCGCTTCCATCCGCGCCTTCGGCCTGGATTTCATCACCGGCATGTGCGGAAAGCTGCTGGAGGGTGGCGCCCCGGGCCTGCACTTCTACGCCCTGAACCAGGCGGGATTGACCAGCGCCATCTGGCAGAGGCTGGGGTTGCAAAGCCAGATGCCATAGCAAAACCCAAGGGAGGTTCGCCATGAGGATTCTGCTGGCCGACGATCATCCCCTGTTCCGGGAGGGGGTGAAGCCGGTTTTGGAAAAACTCGACCCGGACGTGACGATCCTGGAGGCGGTGGACTATCCCAGCACCTTCGAGGCCATGCACCAGGCCGGCGAGGTGGATCTGGTGTTGATGGACCTGTACATGCCCGGCATGGCCGGCATCGAGGGCGTGACCCGGTTCCGCGCCACCTTTCCCGAGGTCCCCCTGGTGGTGCTGTCCGCATCGGAGCAGGTGGAGGACATCCAGCGCCTGCTGGGCGCCGGCGCCCTGGGCTACATCACCAAGTCCTCCCACAGCGATGCCATCCTGGACGCCCTGAACGTGGTGCTGGCGGGAGGGGTCTACATTCCGCCCGCCCTGCTCGGCGAGGAGACGGACCAGGAGGGCGCCCTGCTCGACATCGCCAGCCGCTATCCCGCCCTCTCCTTCCGCCAAATCCAGGTATTGAAGGAGCTGGCCAAGGGTCAGAGCAACCGGCAGATCGGCCAGGCCCTGGACGTCACCGAAGGCACGGTCAAGCTCCACATGGCCGCCATCTTCCGCATCCTGAAAGTGAACAACCGCACCGAGGCGGTGCTGGTGGCCCAGAAGATGGGCCTGGACGTCGCGGACTGATCCAGGGTGAGCCGTTTTCGCGCCACCCTGAGCCTGCGCTTACGCATTCTGGTGGTGGCCCTCTTCCCCCTGCTGGTGGCGGTGGGCCTGTTCGCCGCCTACTTCGCCCATCGGGGCGTCAGCAAGGCCGAGGCGGATCTGGCCAGCCAGGGCCGGGACGCCGCCCGGCATCTGGCGGAAGCCGTGGCCTACGACCTGTTCTCGGGCAACCTGCCCAACGTGAAAAAGCTCCTGGACTATGAGCGGGCCACCCGGGACATCCCGGCCATCGGCATCCACGACGGCCAGCGCTGGCTCATGATCAGCGGCAGCATTGCCTATCTGCCGGCACTGAAGGCCGGCACGCCGCCGGGCCACTGGCGTCAGGGCACCCATCTCTTTTTCTCCCATCCGGTGCGCCAGGGATCGTCCCCCGGGCCGGATGGCGATCCCTACCTGGAACTGCCCGAACCCGACGGCCGGCGCTCCTACATCCTGGTGGCTCTGGACCGGGCCACGGTGGAGCAGACCCGTTCCCAGATCGGCCTGGCGGCTGCGGGCATGGCCGGCCTGAGCATCCTGCTCGCCCTGGTGCTGGCCTGGCGGCTGGCCGGTCGGGTAAGCCAGCCCCTGCAAGCCATCACCCGCACGGTGGCCATGCTGGCCGACGGCAAGCTGGACGTGCGCAACCCGGTCATTTCCCCTGGCGAGATCGGCCAGCTGGAGAACGGCATCAACTCCATGGCGGAAGCGCTGGAGGAAAGCCAGCGGACCCTGGAGCGGCGCATCCAGGACGCCACCGCCGAGTTGCGCGGCCAGAAGCAGGCGGCGGAGGCGGCGGTGCAGGCCAAGTCCCGCTTCCTCGCCGCCGCCAGCCATGACCTGCGCCAGCCCCTCCACGCCCTCTCCCTCCTGGTCACCGCCCTGCGGGAACGGGTGCGGGAGGAAGAGGCCAAGCGGCTGGCCGAGCACATCGAGGCCTCCGCCGCTGCCATGGAAACCCTGCTCAACGCCCTGCTGGATCTGTCCCGGCTGGACGCGGGCGTGGTGGAAACGCGACCGGTGTGCTTTCCCGTCAGCCGGGTGATGAAGAGCGTGGAGCGCCAGTTCGCCCCCCTGGCCCAGGAAAAGGGCCTGGGCCTCACCGTGCATCCCACCAGCCTGTGGGCCTATTCCGATCCCGCGCTGATGGAACGCATCCTCGCCAACCTGGTATCCAACGCCCTGCGCTATACGGACAAGGGCCGGGTGCTGGTGGGTGCCCGCCGGGTCCGGAAGGATTGGATCCGGCTGGAGGTGTGGGACACGGGCAAGGGCGTGCCGGAGGAGTTCAAGGCGCGCATCTTCGAGGAGTATTTCCAGCTGGAAAACCCGGAGCGGCACCGGGACAAGGGACTCGGCCTTGGCCTGGCCATCGTCGCCAGACTGGCGCAATTGCTGGGGGGCAGCGTGGGTGTGCGATCACAACCGGGACGCGGTTCCTGCTTCGATTTCCGCGTCGCCCGCTGCGCCCCAGCCCTGCAGCAACAAGCCGCCATCCTCCCCGCCTCGCCGGGCTTCGCCCTGCCCCTGGAGAATGCCCTGGTGGCCTTCATCGACGACGATGAAGCCATCCTGGCCGCCATGGTGGAAGTCTTCGACCACTGGGGGGTGGCCCTGGCCGCCGGCGAGGATGCGGATCAGGTCCGCGACGAGCTGGAAGCCCTGGGCCGCAAGCCCGACATCATCCTGTGCGACTACCGCCTGCGCGACGGGGTGACCGGCATCGACGCCATCCGCACCCTGCGCGCCGCCTTCGGCGAGCATGTCCCTGCCGCCCTGTTGACCGGCGACACGGCACCGGACACCATCCAGGCAATCAAGGCCAGTCGACTCCCGGCCCTGCATAAACCGCTGAAGCCTGCCAAACTGCGGGCTTTCCTCACCCATCTCCTGTCCAGGCCGCCGCGGGACGCGGACAGCGGCGTGGACGCCACGTTCTGGTAGCCGAGGTTTCATGAAATCCATTTCCCTGCTGCTTCTTCTGGCCGGCCTGGTGGCGGGTCCCGCCTACTGGGTCTACGCCAAGTTTTTCACCGGTTCCCGGGCTACTTTGGTCAAGCTGGAAAAAACCGGTGCCGAGGCCCTGGCGCCCTGGCGTTCGGCCGACTTCAAGCTGAGTCCCGACATGGCGCCGGCGGGCCTGATCCTCCTGGCCACGGGCAGTTTTTCCCCCAACATGGACGAAAGCAAGCCGCCCAAGGACCGCTACGCGGCTACCCTGTTCAGGGGCAGCGAGGCGGCCAAACCCCTGACTTTCACCCTGGGCGTGAAACACGTCTCCGACGCCAACCCCTCGTTCAAGGAACATCTGTTGCTCCTCCAGGCCGTGCAGGCGGGCGACTACCATGTGGAGGTGACCCCGGCGGCGGCGCCGGACATCCGGCTGGATCGGATGGAACTGGAGGTCCGCCAACACCTCCACGAACCGGACAGCACCATCGTCACGGTGGGCATGGTGGTCATGATCCTGGGCATCCTGGGTTTCTTCCTTTGATTTCTTCAGGAGAACGGTGATGAGCGAAACCTCCTTCCTCCATCTCAAACGCGGCGCCCGCCTGGCCGCCCTGTTCATGCTGGTCCAGGCCACCGCCTGGGCGACTCCACCCTCCCACGCCCCGGCCCACGGCTGGCGCAAGCAGCATGACCC
>CAZYEY010000115.1:0-11604 GCA_964646585.1 uncultured Thiobacillus sp.
TCCCGCTCCCCTTCCCGCTCCACCAGGCGCTCATTGGCGGCCCGGTAGTGGATGAGGTCGGCGATGGCGCCGATCTTGAGCTGGTGTTCCTTGGCGAACTCCAGCAGGTCCGGCAACCGGGCCATGGTGCCGTCTTCCTTGAGGATCTCGCAGATCACCGAGGCCGGTTCCAGACCCGCCATGGCGGCGAGGTCGCAACCTGCCTCGGTGTGGCCGGCGCGGACCAGTACCCCGCCGGGCTGGGCCCGCAGGGGAAAGATGTGGCCAGGCTGGATGATATCGGCGGGCACCGCGTTCTTCGCCACCGCCGCCTGGATGGTGACGGCCCGGTCGGCGGCGGAAATGCCGGTGGTGACGCCCTCGGCGGCCTCGATGGAAACGGTGAAGGCGGTGCCGTGGGGGGTCTGGTTGTCGCTCACCATCTGCTTCAGGCCCAGTTGCCGGCAGCGGGCGTCGGTCAGGGTCAGGCAGACCAGGCCCCGGGCATGCTTGACCATGAAGTTGATGGCTTCCGGAGTCACATGCTCGGCGGCCATGACCAGATCGCCTTCGTTCTCCCGGTCCTCCTCATCCACGAGGATGACCATGCGGCCAGCCTTGAGCTCCGCGACGATTTCCTGAATGGGGGCGAGGCTCATACGTGATCAGTCCTTGTCGTGCTCATTGACGTAATTCAGCAGCCGGTCCGCGTAGCGGGCCAGCATGTCGGCTTCCAGGTTCACCCTGGCTCCGGGCTTCAGGTCCTTGAGCATGGTCTGCTCCAGGGTGTGGGGAATCAGGTTGATGGAGAATTCGGCGCCCTGGACCCGGTTCACGGTCAGGGACACGCCGTTGACGGCGATGGAACCCTTGGGGGCCAGGTAACGGCCCAGGGTTCCCGGCGCCTGGATGTCCAGGCGCCAGCTGCCGTCGCCGCCGGCCACCGGCTCGAAACGGACGACCTCGCCGACGCCGTCCACGTGGCCGGAGACCAGGTGGCCGCCCAGCCGGTCCGACAGGCGCATGGCCTTTTCCAGATTGACGCGGTCGCCGGGGGCGAAACCGATGGTGCAGGAGAAGGTCTCGCCGGACACGTCCACGCTGAAGCTTTCCGGGGTCTTGGCCACCACGGTGAGACAAACGCCATTGCAGGCGATGGAATCGCCCAACCGGGTGTCATTCAGGTCGAGGCCGCCTGCGGCCACCGTCACGCGGGCGTCGCCGCCGCCGGATTCGGAAAGATGGGAAATGTGGCCGACGGCCTGAATGATGCCGGTGAACATGGGAATGCCTGGAAAGTTGCCGGAGGACGGGCGCCTAGAGTCGCCCCAGGCGCAGGGAAAGGGGCCATTTTATGGTTTTGGCCTGGTCAAGGGAAACCCAGGCCGCCGCGAGACGTTCCCGCAAGGCCGGCAGCGGGTCTTCTCCGGTAGCCTTCTGATAAGCCTTGAGGGCCGACCAGGTGGAGAAATAGCCCAGCAGCTGGTCCAGAGTCCAGGTGGCGGTCATGGGGATGGCCGGAGCCGGCAGCTCCGCGAAGGGAAAGTCCAGGTCCCGGTAGCCCGACTCCACCAGCCGCCGCTCTGGCGGCCAATAAGGGGCCAGCAGGCCGGCATAGAAATCCTCGACTTGGGCATCCAGGGCAGGTTCGATGGACAACCGCTCGTAGCACCAGATGGCCAGCAGGCCGCCCGGCTTCAGCACCCGGCGGACTTCCGCATAAAAAGCCGGCAGGTCGAACCAGTGGGCGGCCTGGGCCACCGCCACCAGATCGGCGCTGTGGTCCGGCAGCCCCGAGGCGTCCGCCGGCGCCACCCGGAACTCGACACCGGCCAGGGGCGCCGCCGCCTCGATCTGGGGGGCGCTGGCATCGGTGGCCCACACCCGCGCGTAGTGGACCGCCAGCCCCCGGGCCGCCTGGCCGCTGCCGGTGGCGCAATCCCAGGCCAGGTCGCGGCCCCGGGTCAGGCTGGCGAGATGCGCGAACAGCTCCGCCGGATAGCCCGGCCGGAAGGCCGCGTAACCCGGGGAGCGGGTGGAGAAATGGTCCTTGAATAGCGCCATCTCAGTCCGGCATGCCTTCGGCGATCTCCTTTTCCGTGGCCGGGCGCACGGATGCCACGGTGCCGGAGAACACCAGATCCAGGCCGGCCAGGGGATGGTTGCCGTCCACCACCACCTTGTTCTTCTCGATGGCGGTGATGGTGAAGAGTTGGGGCTCGCCCGTCTCGTCCTCGGTCTCCACCCGGGTGCCCACCTGGATGTCCTTGGGGAAGGCACTTCTAGGCTCCACGCTCACCAGAGCCTCGTCGTATTCGCCAAAGGCCTCCTCGGCAGTCAGTTCCACCCGGAAAGCGTCGCCTACAGCCTTGCCCTGGAGGGCCACCTCCAGAGCGTCGAACAGGCCGCCGTAGCCGCCGTGCAGGTAGACCAGGGGCTCGGCTCCCGCGTCCACCACCTCGCCCGCCTTGTCGGCGACCTGGTAGTTGAGGGTGACCACATGGTTGCGGCTGATCCGCATGTCGGCTCCGATCGAAAGGAGAAAGGTCAGAGGGGCCCCAGGCGCAGGCGCAAATCCTCGCCCACCATGGCGGCGTCCAGGAGCTTGCAGTCGCGCCTGCCGGCCATGTCGGCCAAGGCTGGCAGATCGAAGAGGCCCCGCGCCCGGCGCCCCAGCACGGAAGGCGCAAGGTAGGCCAGCCACTCGTCCACCAGGCCGGCCCGCAGAAGGGCGCCATTGAGGGTGGCGCCGGCCTCCACATGCAACTCGTTGACACCGCGCCGGGCCAGCTCCTCCAGCAACAGGGCCAGGTCCGGGCGGCCGGCCGGACCGGGCAGCTCCAGTACCGTGGCGCCGGCCTCGAGCAAGGCAGGTGGCGGACCATCGCCCGCGTCCTGACAGACGATCAGCGCACCCCCACGCAGGATGCGCGCCGTCGCTGGCGTGCGCAGCCGGCTGTCGAGGATGACGCGCAGGGGCTGGCGGCCGATGTCGACATCGCGCACGTCCATGCGCGGATCGTCCGCCAGGACCGTGCCCACGCCGGTAAGAATGGCGCAGGCGCGGGCCCGCCAGCGCTGCACGTCGGCACGGGCGGCGGCACCGGTGATCCACTGGGAAACGCCGTTCTCCAGGGCGGTGGCACCATCCAGGGAGGAAGCAGTCTTCAGCCGCACCCAGGGCCGTCCCCGGGTCATGCGACTGACGAAGCCGGGGTTGAGCGCCTGCGCCTCGGCCTGCATGAGTCCCACCTCGGCACGCACGCCGGCCAGGGTGAGCAGTTCGATGCCGCGCCCGGACACCTCGGGATTGGGATCGCGCATGGCCGCCACCACCCGCTCGACTCCGGCATCGATGAGGGCATTGGCACAAGGCGGCGTGCGGCCATGATGGCTGCACGGCTCCAGGCTCACATAGGCGGTAGCCCCCCGGGCCTTTGCTGCGGCCGCGCGCAGGGCATGGACTTCCGCATGGGGCTCGCCAGCCTTCTCGTGCCAGCCCTCCCCCACCACCTCGCCGTCCCGGACCAGGACGCAGCCCACCCGGGGGTTGGGCATGGTGGTGTAAAGGCCCCGCTCGGCCAGGCGCAGGGCCCGGGCCATATGGAGATGGTCTTCGGCGCTGAACACGCGGCTTACTTGACGTCCTTGTCGACTTCCCGGATCACGTCGCGGAAGTCGTCCACGTCCTGGAAGGCACGGTAGACCGAGGCGAAGCGGATGTAGGCCACCTTGTCCAGGCGCTTCAGTTCCGCCATGACCCATTCGCCCAGCATGCGCGAGTCGATCTCCCGTTCGCCCAGAGCCAGCGCCTTGTGCACCACCCGGTCGATGGCCTCCTCCATGAGTTCGGTGGACACCGGCCGCTTGTGCAGGGCCTTGCGGAAACCGGCCTGGAGCTTGTCCCGGGAGAAATCCTGGCGTTCGCCGCTGGCCCGCTTCACCACCGCTGGGAAGCGCACCTCGGCGGTCTCATAGGTGGTGAAGCGCTTGTCGCAGGCATTGCACTTGCGCCGGCGGCGGATGCTGGCGCCATCCTCCGACAGACGGGTTTCCACCACCTGGGTGTCGGAGGCGCCGCAGAAGGGGCACTTCATGACAGGAACCGGTCAGCCGGGCCGGCTTGCGGACTCAGGCGCCGTAGACCGGAAACGCCGTGGTGAGCTTCTTCACCTCGGCCTGGACCCGGTGGATGACCGCCTCGTCATTGGGCGCGTCCAGCACGTCGGCCACCAGATGGGCCAACTTCTCTGCCTCCAGCTCCTTGAAGCCCCGGGTGGTCATGGCCGGGGTGCCGATGCGGATGCCGGAGGTGACCATGGGCTTCTGGGGGTCGTTGGGGATGGCGTTCTTGTTCACGGTGATATGGGCCCGGCCCAGGGCGGCCTCGGCCTCCTTGCCGGTGAGGTTCTTGGCGCGCAGGTCCACCAGGAAGACGTGGCTCTCGGTGCGCCCGGAAACGATGCGCAGGCCCCGCTCCATGAGCACCTTGCACATCACCAGGGCGTTGGCCGCCACCTGTTCCTGATAACGCTTGAACTCCTTGGTGCCGGCCTCCTTGAAGGCCACCGCCTTGGCGGCGATGACATGCATCAGGGGGCCGCCCTGCAGGCCCGGGAAGATGGCGCTGTTGATGGCCTTCTCGTGCTCGGCCTTCATGAGGATGATGCCGCCCCGGGGGCCCCGCAGGGTCTTGTGGGTGGTGGAGGTGACCACATCGGCGTGGGGCACCGGGTTGGGATAAACGCCGGCGGCGATGAGCCCGGCGTAGTGGGCCATGTCCACCATGAAGATGGCGCCCACTTCCTTGGCAATTTTGGCGAAGCGGGCGAAATCGATGCGCAAGGCATAGGCGGAAGCGCCAGCGATGATCAGCCGGGGCTTGTGCTCCCGGGCCTTGGCCTCCATGGCCTCGTAGTCGATTTCCTCCTTGTCGTTGAGGCCGTAGGACACCACGTTGAACCACTTGCCCGACATGTTGAGGGCCATGCCGTGGGTCAGGTGGCCGCCTTCCGCCAGGCTCATGCCCATGATGGTGTCGCCGGGCTTGCAGAAGGCCATGAGCACCGCCTGGTTGGCCTGGGAGCCGGAATTGGGCTGCACGTTGGCGGCTTCGGCGCCGAACAGTTTCTTCAGCCGGTCGATGGCCAGTTGCTCCGCCACGTCGACGAATTCGCAGCCACCGTAATAGCGCTTGCCGGGATAGCCTTCCGCGTACTTGTTGGTGAGCTGGGAGCCCTGGGCCTCCATGACCGGGCGGCTGACGTAATTCTCGGAGGCGATGAGCTCGATATGCTCTTCCTGGCGGTGGTTCTCCCCCTGGATGGCGGCCCACAGTTCGGGATCGGTGCTGGCGATGGTCTGGCTGGCGGAAAACATGATGGAAACTTCCGGGGAAAAAATGAGGGGCGCATTTTAACATGGCGCCATTGCCACCTTTTCCGGGAAGCACGCCATGTCCAGGCAAACCGATCATGCCCGCCTGGACCGGCTCGTCGCCAAGGCCCGCCGTCAGGCGGGCGAAGACGCCCGGACCTACCGGGGCATGGCCCTGGAACCGCTTCCCCGGGTCCGCGCCCGCTGTGGACGGAGATTCGACGGCCGCAACTGGGAACCGCCCTGCCCGTACTGCCACGACGCGGAGCATTCCCGGGACCTGGATGCGCCGTGGATCGCGCAAACCCGGGCCAGCCACAAACCGCCACCCCGGAAAGCCACCATCCCTTCGCCAGGCTGAAGGATCTGCTCGACAAGTCCCGATGCCCCCTCACGGTCCCCGGAAGATGAAGAACACCGCACCCATCAGGCACAGCCCGGCCCACAGGTAGTTCCAGCTCAGGGGTTCCTTCATATAGAGCACGGCGAAGGGCACGAACACGGTGAGGGTGATGACTTCCTGAAGGATCTTCAGCTGGGGCAGGCTCAGGGTCTGGTAGCCGATGCGGTTGGCCGGCACCTGCAGCAGATACTCGAACAGGGCCACGCCCCAGCTGGCCAGCGCTGCGATCCACCAGGGCTTGTCGTTGAGATGCTTGAGGTGCGCGTACCAGGCCACGGTCATGAACAGGTTGGACAGGGCCAGGAGGACAACGGCCTGTAGGGCGACGGTGTTGAACAGGGCGGACATGGAGTACTCCGGGAATGGCGGCGATGATACGGATTCAGCGCCGGGCAGAGATGATCAGATTGCGCGGCGTGAGGCTGCGGTCGCAGAACTCGGCCAAGCCCACCCGGTAGCCGTGGCGGGCCAGGTAGAGGGCCTGGTCCAGGGCCAGCCAGATTTCCAATGGCCGGCGGAAAGCCAGGCGGGCCAATTCCAGGCGGCGCACCTCGGAGAGACGGCGCCAACCCCGGGCCTCGAGGTCCGGGAGGTGGCCGGGCTCGGGCAGTCCTTCCCGGCTGGCCAGCCGCTCCATCCAACCGGCGAAGCCCTCCCCCAGCCAACCGCCGGGCACCGGCTTGAAGGGCTTTTCCCGAGGCACGCCCTGGTCAGCCCGCCACTCCAGGAAGGCCAGCTTCCAGGCCTGGGCCCGATCCCGATCGCGGCGCTCCCGGGGGCCGGCGGTGACGGTCTCGGTCACCGCCAGGTGCAGCTCGTCACGAGAGAGAAACAGGTTTGCATCCGGGTTCATGGGCCGGTATTCCGGCGTGGCGATGCGGTAGTAGCAGCAGGGCGCCAGATCCAACGCGGGAGCGCCCTCTTGCACCGCGCCCCGCAGCAAAGCCAAATGCAGATCGCCGCAGGCGTGCAGGGCCAAGGCATGGCGACCAGCAATCAGGCCGGCGCTGGCAGGCGCCAGGGCATCGGCGTGGATGAAGGACTGATCCAGGCCCCGGGCCAGCCGCTTCCCCTCGGCGCACAAATCTCCGTCCCACTCCAGGCTGGTCACGGGACACCTCCAGCGCCGGGCCAGGTAGCGGCCCAAGTGTCCCTTGCCGGCGCACCATTCCAGGATAGGGTGTTCGATGGCCCCCACTGCGGTGGCAAAGGCGCCGATCTGGGCCAGCTTGCGGCCAGGCACGTGGTGGGCGGCGCTCTCTTCCAGGATTTCCGGGCCTTCTTCCGACTGGGGCAGGTCGATGAGCGGGGAGAGTTCCAGGAGCTCGGGCATGAAGCGCCCGGCCAGAGCGTTGAGGGCCCGATTGTCCCCGGCCAGGGCTTCCACCTCTCCATCTGCCAGCGCCAGCAGGTGGGCCGCGTAGCCGGGGTGGGCTCGGCACCAGACGGGTCTGGGCACGTGGAAAGGGGCTGGCCGCCAGAAGCCCCCGTGGGCATCCAGCAACCTACCAAGCCGCTGGAAACGTCGGGCGAGTTCGGATTCCGGAATGAAGAAAGGGGGCATGGCGACACTTTCCGCCATGCCAAAACTTAGGACAAGGGCGCTACCCAGACTGACTGCACCAGGCCAGGCTCCCGGGCTTTCAGATCCATGGGCTGGGCGAGCCCAGGCCGGGCCACGGCCTCCGCAAGGCGCGGTGGCGAAGCGCAGGGAACAACCTGCCCAGCGCCGCGCCAGCGAACCGGCCAAGAACCTGGCCGGACGGTTTCAATGTCGGGTCAGGGCCGCAGGTAGGCGTAGCCCTGCTGCTGCTTCTTCATGATCTCCACCACGCCGGAGGGAACGTAGCCCACCACGCCCAGCATGTCCTCTTTCTTGAGTTTCTGCCTGTTCATGGTGTTCTGGCAGGCCATGACGGCAACGCCGGCCTCGGTGGCTTCCTGGACCCGGTTTCCCACTTCCGACTCGGCCTTGAGCATGTTGATGCCGGGGCCGAAAGCGACGATTTCCACGTCGATGTTGGCTTTGCCCACATCCTTCTGCAGGTTGGCGGTGTTGTTGAGGATCAGGTTCCACTTGGCGGGATCGTTCTCACTGACCTGGATCACCACCTTGGCCTTGTCGGAAGCCTGGGCGGCGAAAGGTGTGGCCAGGGCGCCCACCAGCAACAGTCCGGACAGAATCAGGCTCCAAGCGCCTTGGATGCGTTTCATGTTGATCTCCTCGTGAAATGAATGTTGGTTTGGGGCACACCGCCCCTCGGTAGGACGGCGCCGGGCGGACTTTATTCCATCCACATCGATTCCGCGCGATCCCTCCTGGCTCACAGCCGTCGCAGAGCGATTCCGGCCTTGCCCAGGTGGGCTTTGAGGATCTTGTAGATGTCCATGTCAAAGCGGGCCTGGCTGGCGTTTTCCAGCAACTGGCGGATATCGGCCTCGTTCCGGGCACTGCCCAGGTAACGCCAGCCGTCCACCACGTGGACCTCCTCCACGTCGCGGAAGTCGTCCCGCTCCACCAGGCCCATGGGGCCCGGATAGGGCCAGGACTTGAGCTGGAGCTTGGCCAGGGCGGCCATGAGGCGGGCACTGTGCAGGCCGATGGGTTCCCTACCGATGCAGGCGCCCCGGCATCGGCCCACCTGATGGGCGAAGCAGGGCCGGCCCGGCCTGGCGGTCTTTTCCAGGCCCAGGACGATGGGGCACAGGCCGTGGGCCTCGGCGATCTTGCCCAGGGCGGCGGTGGCCTGCCGCCGGTTGGGGAAGAAGCCATACTGCTCCCCGGGTCGGCCGAAGTCGGCGTCGTCGCCAGCCACCAGGCGGGGACGGAAGTCCCCCGGCCCTACTTCCTCCAGACGCCAGGCGCAGGGCTCGGCGGCGGGACGCAGGCGGCGGTTGTGCACAGGCCGGTCCGCCTTGACCAGGCGGGACTCCAGCAGCAGGGCGCCCAGCTCTCCCACGGTCTCCCGCCAGTCCACCCGGCGGACCTGCTGGGTGAGGCGCATCTCCTTGTACTCCCGGGCGTCGGCGGCGAAATGGGCGAGTACCCGCTGGCGCAGGTTGACGCTCTTGCCCACATAGAGCAGCAGGTCATCCTCGCCGTAGAGCAGATATACGCCAGGAGATTCGGGCAGCTCGTCCAGCAGGGCCGGGTCCAGGTGAGGGGGCAGGCTGGGCCGCTTGAGCTGGTGGCCCACCGCATCCGCCAAGGCGTCGGCCCCCTTGTCCCGCAGCAACAGACACCAGAACTGCCAGATCAGGTCGGCATCGGCGAGGGCCCGGTGGCGGTCGCTGCCGATCTCCAGGCCGTGGCGGGCCACCAGGCTGTCCAGGTTGTGCTTGTGGTGCTCCGGGAACAGCCGCCGCGACAGGCGCACGGTGCATAGCACGTCGGCGCGGAAGCGGCGGCCCAGACGCTGGAATTCGCTGCGCACGAAGCCATAGTCGAAGCGGGCGTTGTGGGCGATGAACAGGCGGCCCTTGAGACGCCCGGCCAGTTCGTCCGCCACTTGGGCAAAAGTGGGGGCGCCGGCCACCATGCGGTCGTCGATGCCGGTGAGTTGCTGGATGAAGGCGGGGATGGTCCGCTCCGGATTCACCAGGGTGGTCCAGGTGGATACCCGGTCGCCATCCACCTCCACGATGCCGATCTCGGTGATCCGGTCCCGCAGGGGGTTCGCCCCGGTGGTCTCCAGGTCGATGAAGGCGAGGCGGTCGGGCAGCATCCGGCAAGGATGCCAGAGAACCACGACTGCGGTAACGATTGGTTACATCTCCACACAGCGCGGACACGGTCGGCTAACGGGCGCTGCCCAGAATGCCCATCACCGGCCTGCGATTCCCCGGCCGGCAACCGAATCCAGGAGATCAACATGAAAACCTCGTCCATCGCCAAGATCCTCGCCACCACCGCCCTGGCCACCCTGGGCCTCGCCGCTGGCGCCAGCCAGGCCGACAGCTTCGGCTTCCACGGCCCCGTCAACGCCCCCGGCTTCGATCGACCCGGATTTGACGGCCCCGGCTTCGGCCCCGCCTTCTGCCCGCCCAGGAACGACGCCATCGACCAGCGCCAGCGCAACCAGATGGCGCGCATCGAGGCGGGCATCCGTTCCGGCCAGCTCACCCGGCACGAGGCCCGGGAGCTGATCCGGGAGCAGCG
Source organism: uncultured Thiobacillus sp. (assembly GCA_964646585.1). Classification (GTDB taxonomy): domain Bacteria; phylum Pseudomonadota; class Gammaproteobacteria; order Burkholderiales; family Thiobacillaceae; genus PFJX01. Next base: position 9,918 of record CAZYEY010000115.1, read on the forward strand.
CCGTATCGAGCATCTGCAACGCCGCTACCTGGCCGACGGCCGTCTGGACCGGGACGAGTGGGCCGACCTGGACCGCCGCCTGGACGATCTGTCCCGGGATATCCGCGCCGAGATGCACGACCACGACCACTACGGCCCCGACCGTCACGCCTGGCGCTGAAAGTGGCCGGCGGTGGCCGCAAGCCAGGGCCTGACCTCCTTTACCTGGCTCAGGCCGGCAGGTTCGCGAGGATCCGCAGCAGCCCTTCCCGGTCGAAATCGTCGCCCCGGCAGGCTTCCAGGGCGACATGGAGGGCGCGGGCATGGGGATTGGCGAAGACATGGCCCGGGCCGCTGGCGCGATTGAGCTCGGGCCGCGCCAGTTCCCCCAGGGACCCGACGGCGCCCGGGTCCAGACCGGCGAAGCGGGCCAGACCCTCGGCCACCGCCACGCCCCGGCTGAACCAGTCCTCGTAGTGGACGATGTGGCAGGCGGCGCCGGTATAGCGCAGGGCGTCCCGGGTGCGGGCCAGCCAGACCGCCTCGGCCGTCCCGGCGCCGGTCTGGTAGGCCGTCATGAAAGAACGGACGACGGCGCCGGGCTCCCGCAGGGCCAGGACATAGCGGGGCGCCACGTCCAGCTCGGCGAACAGCCGCCGCCACAAGGGCAGGAAGGTGGCAGTGCGGGGATCCTTGAAGCCCCATAGCCCGCCGCCTTCCAGGCGTTTCTCCAGCACGGCCGCCAGATTCCGGGCCGCCGACAGGGTGGCGGGCGCGGCCAGCCAGTCTGCCGGCAGGGGGTGGAAGGGCCAGGCTCCCAGGGCCCGCAGCAGGTCTGCCTGGATGCGGACGATGGAAGCGTCCTCGTAATACCCCCGGGGATTGTCCCGGCGCGCCTGGATCAGTTCCTCCGACACCCGCATCCCCAGGGCGGCCAGCACCTGCATGAGCAGGGAGGTGCCGCTGCGGCCCGAACCCAGGACCACGACGGCAGGACGGGGCGCGGATCGGGGGAAAGGGCCGGGTGGATTCATGGCGGGCGATTGTAGGACCTCCGGGGAGCTTGGCATCCTTTTCCGGTTTCCGCCCGGCCCGTCTTGTGCTCAAATTCCCTCCCTTTTCCGCGCGCCGGGCCGGCGACCCGCATCGCCCGCCGCCCGCACTATGAAAATCACCGTCAGCGAGCTGATCGTCCGTTACCTGGAACGCCTGGGCGTCGAAGTCCTCTTCGGCATGCCCGGCGCCCATGTGCTACCGATCTACGACCGGCTCCACGGTTCCCGGGTGCAGTCCGTGCTGGTGAAGCACGAGCAGGGCGCGGCTTTCATGGCCGGGGGCTATGCCAGGGCCTCCCACCGGGTGGCAGCCTGCATCGCCACTGCCGGCCCCGGGGCCACCAACCTGGTGACCGGCATCGCCAACGCCTATGCCGACCGCCTGCCGGTGCTGGTCATCACCGGCGAGACCTCCACTTACATCTTCGGCAAGGGCGGCCTCCAGGAAAGCGCCGGCGAGGGCGGCGCCATCGACCAGGTGGCCCTGTTCGCTGGCCTCACCCGCTACCGCAAGCTGGTCGAGCGCACCGACTACCTGGGCCAGGTGCTGAACCAGGCCACCCGCGCCCTGCTGGGCCCCGATCCCGGCCCGGTGCTGCTCTCCATTCCCTTCAACGTGCAGAAGGAGCAGGTGGACGCGACGGTGCTGGAAC
>CAZYEY010000116.1:0-5754 GCA_964646585.1 uncultured Thiobacillus sp.
ATCGCCGGCTTCAAGTCCTTCGTGGACCCGGTGACCATCCCCGCCACCGCCCAGCTGACCGGCATCGTCGGTCCCAATGGCTGCGGCAAGTCCAACGTCATCGACGCGGTGCGCTGGGTGCTGGGGGAATCCAAGGCCAGGGAACTTCGCGGCGCCTCCATGCAGGACGTGATCTTCAACGGCTCCGCCGGACGCAAGCCCGCCTCCCGCGCTTCGGTGGAACTGTTGTTCGACAACAGCCTGGGCAAGGCTGCCGGCCAGTGGTCCCAATATGCGGAAATCTCGGTGAAACGGGTGCTCACCCGGACCGGGGATTCCTCCTATTGGATCAACAACGTCCAGGTGCGCAAGAAGGACATGGCCGACCTGTTCCTGGGCACCGGTTTGGGGGGCGACGCCTACGCCATCATCGAGCAGGGCATGATCTCCCGCATCATCGAGGCTAGACCTGAGGAACTGCGTGGCTTCCTGGAGGAAGCGGCGGGGGTATCCAAGTACAAGGAACGGCGCAAGGAGACCGAGTCCCGCCTGCGGGACACCCGGGAAAACCTGGCTCGGGTATCCGACATCCGAGAGGAACTGGGCCGGCAACTGGAAAAGCTGGCCGGCCAGGCGGAAGTGGCCCGACGCTACTTCGAGCTGGATGCCGACAAGGGCCTCAAGACCCAATGGCTGGCCCTGATCCGCCGCCGCGATGCCCAGGCCCGCCAGGTGGATCTGCAGCGCCAGTTGGAGGCAGCGCGCAACGACATCGAATCCAAGACCGCCGATCTGCGTCGCCTGGAGGCAGACCTGGAGGCCCGCCGCCTGGATCAGTTCGCCGCCACCGAGGCCCTCAACCAGGCCCAAGCCCACTTCTACGCAGAGAGCGGCGAGGTGGCCCGGGTGGAACAGGAGCTGCGTCACCTGCACGGTACCCGGGAGCGGCTCGCCAACGAGATCCGCCAAGCCAGCATGCGCCGGGCCGAAACGGAGGCCGAACGGGAAACCGTCGATCTGGAGGCAAGCCAGCGCCGGGACGAGCTGGCGATGGCTGAGGAACAGGCGGAAATGCTGGCGGAGGGCGCTGCCCAGGCCGGCGAGGCCCTGCCCGAGGCCGACGCCGCCTGGCGCGAGGCTCAAGCCGCCGTCGCCGCCGTGCAGCAGGACATGGCCCGCTACGAGCAAGCCATCCAACTTGAGGAGGCCAACCAGGCCCACGCCGAGCGCAATCTGGAACAGCACAAGGCGCGGGAGCTCCGGCTCCTGGAGGAACAGAAGCGCCTAGGCGAGTCCGATGCCGCTCATCTGGAACGTCAACGCATGGATCTGGAGGCCGAGCAGGAGCGGGTGGAGCGCCTCGGCGAATACCTGGATGCGGCCCGCGCCGAGTGGCCCCAGTTTGAAGCCCGCCTGCGCCAGGCCCGTCAGGCCCTGGATGCCGCCAACCGGAAACTGCACCACCAGGAGGCAGAGGTGGCTGCCCTGGTGAAGCTCCAGGCCGCTGCCCAGCAGGCCGAGAGCGAGGGGGCCGCCTGGCTGGAGCGCATGGGCCTCACCCAGGTGGCCCGGCTTTGGCAGAAAATCCGCGTGGAGGAGGGCTGGGAGACCGCCGTGGAAGCGGCCCTGGGCGAGGCCATGGCGGCCCTGGTGGTGGAAGCCAGGGAGGCGTGGGCTGAGTCGCCGCCGGAAGCCCGCTTCGAGCTGTTGCTGCCCTCCTGGTCCCCGGAAGAGCGGCCGGTGTCCCTCACCGCCATGCCGGCGGGGGAGGGGGATCTGCATCCCCTGGCCGATCTCATGCACACCGACGATCCCCTGGTGGCCCGCTTCCTGGCCGACCGGCTGGCCCTGGCCTATGCCACCGACACCCTGGCCCATGCCCTGGCCCAACGGGAGCGGCTGCCCGTCGGCGCCTACATCGCCACCCGGGACGGTCATCGGGTCAGCCGCGACACCCTGATCTTCAACGCTCCGGAGAAGGGACACCATGGCCTGCTGGCCCGGGCCCGGGAGATCGAGCGCCTGGAATCCAGCCTGGAACTGGCCCGGGCCAATGTCGAGGAGGTGGCGGAGGAAGTGGCCCAGGCGGAACAGGCCCAGCAGGCAGCCCGCCGTCAGGGGGAGGCACTGAGCGCCCAACTGGCCCAGGCCCAGGAACAGGTCCACCTGCTGGAGCTGGAGGTGATCCGGGGCCAGGAGGCGGCGCGCCGGGTGGAGGAGCGTCGGGCCCAGATCGCCCGGGAACTGGACGAGCTCTACGAGCGCATGGGCGAGGAGGAAGCGGCCTGGAACGACGCTGGCGAGCGCCACCGGGAAGCCCAGATGGAGTACGACATGGCGAAGGCCCGCCTGGACGAGGCCCGGGCCATCCGCCAGGCTGCCGACCAGAAGCTGCACATGGTGCGGGAAAGCCAGCGCCGGGCCGAGCGGGAAGCCCAGGAGGCCGCCTTCCAGGTGCGTTCCCTGGGCGCCCGCATCAAGGATCTGGAGGAACGCAAGAACCGCGCCCTGCGTACCCTGGATGATCTGGCCCGCACCCTGGAACGCCTGGAGGCGGAACTGGCCCAGGCCCAGGAAACCCCCACCCTGGCCTTGCTGGATGCGGCTCTGGAGAAGCGGCAGCAGGCCGAGGCCGCCCTTACCACCGCCCGGGAAGCCCTGGAAGGCGCCAACGCAGCCCTGCGCGAACTGGAATCCGGCCGTCTGGCCACCGAGCACGCCCTGGCGCCCCTCAAGGAAAGGCTCATGGCCCTGGAACTCAAGCTCCAGGAGGCCCATCTGCTGGAGGCTCGCTACGCCGAGGAATTGGAAGGCGTGGACCTGGGGCAACTTGAAACCCGGGCCCAGGCTGCTGGCCTCGCCGGTCGGGGCGAAACCTGGTTGAAGAACGATCTGGTCCGGCTGGAGGCGGACATCGCCGCCTTGGGACCGGTGAACATGGCCGCCTTGGATGAGCTGAAGGCTGCCCAGGAGCGCAAGCAATACCTGGACGCCCAGGCGGAGGATCTGGAAACCGCCGCCAATACCCTGGAAGAAGCCATCCGCCGCATCGATGCGGAGACCCGGGCCAGATTGAAGGAGACCTATGACCGGGTCAGCCGGGAATTCAAAGATCTGTTCACTGAACTCTTCGGTGGCGGGGAGGCGCAATTGATCCTGACCGGCGAGGAGATCCTGGACGCCGGCCTGACCGTGCTGGCCCAACCGCCGGGCAAGAAGAACAGTTCCATCCACCTCCTCTCCGGTGGCGAGAAGGCCCTCACCGCGCTATCGCTGGTGTTCGCCTTTTTCCGCCTCAACCCCGCGCCTTTCTGCCTGCTGGACGAGGTGGATGCGCCTTTGGACGACAGCAACACCGAGCGCTACGGCAATCTGGTGAAGAAAATGTCTGCCGAGACCCAGTTCCTGTTCATCACCCACAACCGCATCACCATGGAGATGGCCCAGAACCTGGTGGGCGTCACCATGCCGGAGCCTGGCGTATCTCGGCCGGTGGCGGTGGACGTGGAAGACGCGGTGCGCATGGCGGCCTGAGGCCGCCCCTCAGCTCGGGGCCTTGACCTTGCCCAGGCCCCGGGCGGCCTGGAGGCAGAGCATCTTGAAATCGGTGTAGGTGAGGGGGTCCAGGCCGCATTCGCCATGGCCTCGGTCAGCGTAGATGAGGCCGATGGGCTTGGGGCCGATGAACAGGCTCATGGCGTAGAAATCGCCACTGCCGATGAGCTTTTGCAGATTCGGATCCACCATGGGCCAGAGTTTCGCCCTGTTGCCTTCGTTGACCCAAACCCCCTGCATCTTGCCCATGAGCTGGCCGAACAAATCCTTGCTGCCCAGGGCGAACTCGAAATGGCGCAGGGGATCCTCGGCCGGAATGCCCAGGGAGAACCGGGTCTTCACCTTCTCCCGGTCGGGAGTGACCATGGCGAAGAGAATGCGTGAGAGGCCCAGGCCGGTGTGCAGCCCCTTCAGGATCACCGCTGACATCTGGTTGAGGGTGTAGCTGCCGTCCAGGTGGGATTCGATGCCCTTCATCGCCTCCTGAAAGACCTGCTTGTCGGGCATGGGGCAGATGTCGTGGGCAGCCTCGGGCGTCGCGGCGGGCTTTGCGGGCACGGACTGGACGACCGACACGGCGGCCGGTTTTGGCGTCGGCCTGGCCACGGCCTCGGTTTCCTCTTCTTCGGGCTCCTCCGGCCAAGGACCGGGCTCCAGGGGCATCCAGGCGGCGGCGGGGGGGGCGGCAAGCCAGGTGCAGGCCCGGGCAGCGCGGGCGGCGTTGGCGTGGGCCGTGGCGACGATCGCTTCCATGGGGGTATTCTCCATCCCCGCCAGGGCCATGTAGTCCTGCAGCAGTCCCTCGTCCCACCAACCCCTTTGGGCGCGCTCCGCCATATCCAGACAAGCGTTCAGGATCACCTGGCGATTACGCTGGGCATGGCCTGCATCGAGCAGGTCCCGGCTGAGTCCCGGAATGCTCCAGGCTTCCAGCAGGGGCAGGCGCAAGGCGTCCAGCGTCTGGCCCAGCACCTCCGTCTCGGCCTGGTGCGCAGGGAGCCGGCGCTTGCGGGAGGACAGGCTGCGGGCGGTGTCGGGGGCCCGCAGCCAGAGCAGGAGTTCCGGCGCGGCATGGAGAAGGGCGGCCACCTGGACTTCTTCGGCGCGGATATCGCTGTGTAGGACGGCGAAATCCCGGGCCTGCCAGGCAGCATGTTGGGCCCGCCGGGCGATGGCCTGGATGGCCGCCAGGGCACGGGGATCCCGACCGGCGGCGGTGTCCTCCAACACGGGAAGGCCCCGGCTGGATTCGAGAAAGGCGCCGATGCCCTGCATCATCAGGGCGTGTTCCACGGTGGCCACTTCCGTGCCGTAGCGCTGGCTGACCTTTTCGTTGATGGCGTGGATGACCAGCAAGGTGGCCAGGGGATCTTCCAGGATCTCCAGGCCGACCTCCCGGGCGGTGAGGCTGTCCCGGCGTGGAAGCAACGCCACCAGGGCATCCCGGGTATGCCGGAAGATCGGGAGGCCCCCGGGTTTCAGTCGCTCCAGCCATGAGCTCATCACATCCTCCGGATCAATAGGCGGGAATGGGACAGATCGTGCAATTCGATCTCCTCGTCGAATCTCAGGCCGGGGACGGGAAAGCTGTTGCTGACGAACAGGCTGCCGGGCTTCATCTCGACCCGGGCCTTTTCCCACAATTCCGCCATGGGCGCGGGGGAGAGGTAGGCGTAAACCAGGTCGTGGCCGGAAAGATCGACATCCCACAGGCTGCCGAGGCGGATCTCGGCCCGGCCGGCCAGGCGCAGGCGGGCCACCAGCCAGTTGAGGGGCGCCGCCTCCACGCCGAAGAGGCGGGCATCCGGGCGCAAGGACCGTACCCGGGCCAGGGGTCCGCCCAGGCCACAACCCAGATCGCAAAGACTGCCGCCTGGGGGCAGGCGCAGAGCCAGTTCCTCGGCGGCCCGGCGGCTGGAGAGATAGAGGGGCACCCGGGTACCCACCGCGCCCAGGGAAGTCAGGGCCAGGACCAGGAAGCCGGCGAGGAACCAGCGGGAATCCAGGTTGGCGGACAGGCCCAGGTACAAGGCGGGTACGAAGAACAGATTGATCCAGCGCCACCACACCGGCAGTTTCCAGAAAGTGGCCAACGCGGCGGCGGAGATGCCCACGAGGAGTGGGTAGGTGGCGGGCGCTGCATCCAGGCCCGAAGCGATCAGCAAGGCGGCAAGAGAAAGACCGGGCAGGTGGGCCAACAGGGCGGCCAGGGCGGGGGGG
>CAZYEY010000117.1:0-3391 GCA_964646585.1 uncultured Thiobacillus sp.
GCCATGGTGTTTTCGATCCAGGCTTCCGTTTCCGCCAGCACCTGGGTGGGCTTGCGGCCGGCGGTGGGGATGGGCGGGCCGATGACCACGGTGATGAGGCCCGGCCGCTTGATGAAGGCGTTCTTTGGCCAGCAGCGGCCGGCGTTGTGGGCCACCGGCACCACCGGCACGCTGGCCTTGGTGGCCAGCCAGGCACCGCCGGGCTGGTAGTTGCCCTTCTCGCCCACCGCCACCCGGGTACCCTCCGGAAACACCAGCACCCAAAACCCCGATTTGAGCCGATCCTTGCCCTGGGCCTCGATCTGCTTCATGGCCTCCCGGCCCGCGCTCCGGTCGATGGCGATGGGACTGAACAAGGCCAGGCCCCAGCCGAAGAAGGGGATGTAGAGCAGGCTCTTCTTCAACACGAAGGACAGAGGCGGAAAGATCTGCTGGAACGCGATGGTCTCCCAGGCCGACTGGTGCTTGGACAGCACCACGGCGGGCTCACGAGGCAGGTTTTCCAGGCCCTCCACCCGGTAGCGGATGCCCAGGAGGACCCGGGCCAGCCAGATCACCATGCGACCCCACAAAGTGATGGCCCGATAGCGCGGGATGGGGGGCAGGAAGAAGAAGGCCAGGATGAGCAGGCCAAAGGGGATGGTGAGGGTGGCCTGGACCAGCAGGAACAGCGTGGAACGCAACAACAGCATGGATCAGTCGGTCTCGGAAATGATGATGTTCGCGGCTTCTCTCAGGTTCTCATGGACGGGCACGCCCTCGGGCAGGCTGCCGCCCTGCAGGGTACGCAGGCCCTTGCCGGTCTTCACCAGGATGGGCTTGGCACCCACGGCCAGGGCCGCCTCGATGTCGCGCAGGGCATCCCCCACCACCGGCACGCCGGTCAGATCCACATGCAGCCGGCTGGCGATCTCCCTGAACAGCCCCGGCTTGGGCTTGCGGCACTGGCAGAGGGATTCCGCCGCGTGTGGGCAGAAAAAAACCGCGTCGATGCGGCCGCCGGCCTGGGCTACCTGCTTGTGCATCTTGGCGTGGATGGTGTTGAGGGTGGCCATGTCGAACAGCCCCCGGCCCACCCCGGACTGGTTGGACGCCACCACCACCCGGAACCCGGCCTGGGTGAGGCTGGCGATGGCTTCCAGGCTGCCAGGGATGGGGTTCCATTCCTGGGGGCTCTTGATGAACTGGTCGGAGTCGAAGTTGATGACGCCGTCGCGATCGAGGATGACGAGCTTCATGGCTGCTCCCGAAGCGGGTCGGTCAGGCATTCTGGCCCGCCGGGGGCGTGGGCTCAAGAGGCACGGAACCCGACCCTACTGCCGGCCGGCCAGCTGGCCGATGTCCGCCACGCTGTTCATCAACCTGCCCAGGGTATGGAGCAGACCCAGTCGGTTGGCCCGCACCCGGGGCTCCTCGGCCATGACCATGACCTCGTCGAAGAAGCGGTCCACCGGGGCCTTGAGGGCCGCCAGGCGCTTGAGGGAGGCGGTGTAGTCCAGGTTGGCCAGGTCGGCTTCCACCTGGGGCGCCAGGGCGGTCACGGCGGCGAACAGGGCCTTCTCGGCGTCCTCGGCCAGGAGGGCCGCTTCCACCTTGCCGCCGGTTTCCCCAGCCTTCTTCAGGATGTTCTGGATACGCTTGTTGGCTGCGGCCAGGGCATCGGCCTCGGGCAGGGCGACAAAGGCGGCCACCGCGTCCAGCCGGGCCGGCACCTGGTCGATGCGGGAGGGAGCCTGGACCACCACGGACTCCACCTGGTCCGGGGCCCGGCCCTGGTCCTTGAGGTAGACCCGCAGGCGATCCTGCATGAACTGGAACACGTCCACCGTCGCGCTGGCGGCGATCTGCTCGGCATCGAACCCGACGCCGGCCATCTCCAGCAGTTGCATCAGATCCAGGGGAAGGGACCGTTCCATGAGCATGCGCAGCACGCCCAGGGCAGCCCGCCGGAGGGCGAAGGGATCCTTGTCACCGGTGGGGATGGCGCCGATGCCGAAGATGCCCACCAGGCTGTCCAGGCGCTCGGCCAGGGCGACGGCCAGACCGATGGCATCGGCCGCCAGTTCGTCGCCGGCGAAACGCGGTTTGTAGTGGTCGGCGATGGCCTCGGCCACCCGGGGATCCTCGCCATCGTGGAGGGCGTAGTAGCGGCCCATGATGCCCTGTAGTTCCGGAAACTCGCCCACCATGTCGGTGGTGAGGTCCGCTTTGGCCAGCATGGCGGCCCGTTCGGCCAGGGTCCCATCGGCGCCCAGCTTTTCGGCGATGGCGCCGGCCAGCTTCACGAGGCGGCGGACGCGGGCCCCCAGGCTGCCCAGCTTGTTGTGATAGACCACCTTGTCCAGGGCATCCACCCGGCTAGCCAGGGGCTTCCTGCGGTCCTGGTCGAAGAAGAACTTGGCGTCCGCCAGGCGCGGCCGCACCACCCGCTCGTTGCCAGCGATGATGGCGCTGGGGTCATCGGGGCGGATGTTGGAGACGATGAGGAACTGGTTGGTGAGGCGGCCTCCGGTATCCAGCAGGGGGAAATACTTTTGGTTGGCCTTCATGGTCAGGATGAGGCACTCCTGGGGCACTTCCAGGAACTCCGGCTCGAACCGGCAGAGCAGGACGTTGGGCCGCTCCACCAGGGCGGTGACCTCGTCCAGCAGGGCCTCGTCGTCGATGGGCTTCACGCCGCCCACCTTCTCCGCAGCTTCATGGAGCTGGCGGACGATCTCTGCCCGGCGCTTCTCAAACCCGGGGAGGACCGCACCTTCACCTTCCATCTGGGCCGCGTAGCTGTCTGCGTCGCGGATGCTGATCGACGGGCTCGCGGCCTCGAAACGGTGGCCCCGGGTCTCCCGCCCGGCGGCGAGGCCCAGGATGGAGACCGGCACCACCTCGTCGCCATGGAGGGCCACCAGAGCGTGGGCCGGGCGCACGAAGTGGACGGAGCTCCAGCCGTCGGCGAGCTGGTAGGACATGACCTTGGGGATAGGCAGCTTGGCCACAGCCTCCTCCAGGGCTTTCTGCAAACCGGCGGCCAAAGTCACACCCGCCGCCTGGCCGCCCACGTGTCCAAAGTGGCAGCCCAGGCTGCTGACAAGCCGGTCTCCCACAAGCTGATGCCGGCCAGCGTGGCCCTGGACGCCTCCGGCCAGGCCACGCCAGCCCTGCTGAAGAAGCTCGCCGCCCTGGGCCTGGATGCCTCCTTGCTGCCGCCACTGAGGCGTGCCCCGGATGGCAAGGCCGAGGCCCGGTTCTTCGACACGGTGGCGGCGGCTGTGACTTTGGCCGCCGGTTTGCAGAAAGCCTTGGAGGAGGCTGTGGCCAAGCTGCCTATCCCCACGGTCATGTCCTACCAGCTCGCCGCCGGCTGGAGCACCGTCCACTGTGGTCGCCCGGCCCA
>CAZYEY010000118.1:0-6530 GCA_964646585.1 uncultured Thiobacillus sp.
TGCTCGGCGTGGCCGCGACCACGGTGGCCGCCGCCTGGGCGGAAACGGCGCGGCCGGCCAGGGCTTCCCGCAGGGCGTGGGCGAAATCCTCGGCCTTCTGGAAGCGCTCGTCCGGCCGCTTGGCCAGGGCCTTGGCCACCACCGAATCGAAGACGGTGGGCAGGGTGATGTTGAGTTCCGAGGGGGGCACCGGGGTTTCCTTCAACACCTTGTGCATGATCGTGGCGAAGGAGTTGCCCACGAAGGGTTTTTCGCTGGTGAGCAGCTCGTAGAGCAGCACGCCGCTGGAGAACAGGTCGGAGCGGCCATCCACCCGCTGGCCCATGAACTGCTCGGGGGACATGTAGCTGGGGGTCCCCAGCACGTTGCCGGCCTGGGTCAGGGTGGAGGACTCCAGGCGGGCGATGCCGAAGTCGGTGACCTTGATCCGCCCGTCCTTCAACACCACGATGTTGCTGGGTTTGATGTCCCGGTGCACCACGCCGTTTCTGTGGGCGAAACCCAAGGCGTCCAGCAGTTCCTCCATCATGCGGACGATGCCCTGCAGATCGAAGCGGGTCTCCTCGGCGATGTACTCCTTCAGTTCCTTGCCCTGGATGAGTTCCATGGCGATATAGACGTGGCCGCCTTCCTCTCCGTAGTCGTAGACCTGGACGATGGCAGGGTGGTTGAGCCGGCCCGCCGCCTGGGCCTCGTGCTTGAAGCGGGCCAGAAGAGTGGCTTTCTCACCGCCCTCCAACAGGTCGGCGCGCAGGGTCTTGATGGCCACTTCCCGCTCGATGAGGGGGTCGAAGCCACGATAGACGATGCCCATGGCGCCTCGGCCCAGTTCACCGAGGATTTTGTATTTGCCGAGTTGTTGCAGTTCGTCGCTCATGATTCCACGCTATTTGCCAAGCCAGGACCGCACCGAAGCAGCCTGGGCCGAATTCGGCGCGAGTTCGAGGTATTTGAGGAAACTGGTCCGGGCCGAGGGCTGGTCGCCCAGGCCCCGGGCATACACCACCCCCAGGTTCAGATAGGCCAGGGCATAGCCCGGCGCCACCGAGATGGCCCGCACCAGGGTATCCCGGGCTTCGCCCGGACGGCCCAGCCGATAGAGGGTGAGACCCAGATTGTTCAGGGCCTCGGGGTAGGGAGACTTCTTCAGACTGGCCGTCTCGAAATGTTCCCGCGCCTCCTCCAGCTTGCCCTGGTCCAGGCGGATCAGGCCCAGGTTGTAGTAGGCCTCCGCCGCCCAGGGGGCGAGGAGCAGGATGTCACGGTAACGTTGCGCCCGGGTTTCCGCGTCCCCGTCGGCGCTGGCCTCTGCCCAGAGTCTCCTCAGACGGCTGTCGAAGGTCTTGGCGTCGATGTTCCGGCTGGCCAGCAGGCCGACCACCGCTGCCGCCGGCACGGCGAAGTTGATGCCGCTGGATTCCTTCATGTGGCCGTGCACCACGCCGATGACCTCGCCCCGGCCGTTGACCAGGGGGCCGCCGCTGTTGCCCTGGTTGATGGCCAGATCGGTCTGGATCAGGTGCCGGCCTCGGATGACTCGGTCCGGGTGACTGACCACCCCCCGGGTCAGGGTGTGGGACAGACCCAGGGGGCAGCCTACGGTGAAGACCTCTTCGCCCAGGGTGGGTTTGCGTTCGTTGAGGGTCAGGACGCCAGGACCGGGGGCCTCGATGCCGATGAGAGCCGCGTCGTGGTCCTTGTCGATGGCCAGGACGCGGGCCGGAACCACGCCCCCGGGGAGGTGGACCAGAACGCGGCGGGCTCCCTCGATCTGGTGGCGGGCGGTGGCGAGCACTCCAGGCGCCACGAAGAAGCTGGTGCCGATGGATTGGCTGCCGTCGGAGAATTCGCTGGCCAGGCAGGCCACCAGCTGGCTCACCCGCTCGTAACCGTTCTCGGCGGCGGCATGGGGGGCCAGAGCAAGGGCGAGACAGGCGAGCAGGAAATGGCGGAACATGATGGCGGTGTCAGCGGACTGAAGGGGTCACAAGCCATCCTTGGGCCAGGAGGCGGGGGCATCGGGCACCAGTTCGAAGATGTACTGGTTGCCATCTACCTCGAGCCGGTCGCCGGCCGCCAGATCCCGCCATTCTTCGCCGATGGCGCTGCCGTTGACGCGGACGGCGCCCTTTCCGGTCACTTGCATGACCACGTAGCCCTTGGGCCGGCGCAGGATGGCGGCCTGTTGGGTTTCGGCACGACCCACGCTCTTGATGAGCCGGCCCAGATCGATCTCCTTGCCCTCGGCGCTGCCCTTGACGCCACGCAGGTTGCCCACAGGGCCGGAGACTTGGCGCTGGCGGGCGGTTTCCACCACCGGCATGTCGTCCTGGCCGTCCCCGACCGACTCGCCCTCGAACAGCATGGTCTGGTCGAAATCCATGCCCTTGAGGGCGCGCTGGTTCACATATTGGATGCGATAGGGGCCGATCTCGATGAGATCCCGGTTTTGCAGGATGTGACGGCTGATTTTCTCACCGTTGACCAGGGTGCCGTTGGTGCTGCCCAGATCCTCCAGGATGTGGTCGTTGCCCACCGTGAGAATGACCGCATGTTCCTTGCTGACGCCGGCCGCATCCAGGACCAGGGCGCAGCTTTCCAGGCGACCGGCCACCACACGCTCGGCCTCGATGAAAAAATGGATCGGGTTCTTGCCGGCCCGGGTGATGAGCAGTTTCGCCATGCCGTTCTCCCTCCTACTTGCCGAACAGCCAACCGAACAGACGGGCGAACAGGCCCGCTGCCGCAGGCCGGGCCGGCGCAGATGTGGCGGCCGCCGCCGGCCCGGCCGGCAGCCAGCCCAGGGCGACGCTGACGTTGTCGTGGCCGCCATTGTCGTTGGCGACGTTGATGAGCACCTTTGCCGCCAAGGGGGGGTTGGCTTCCAACTCCGCCAGCACCTGTTCGATGTCGGCGTCGGCCACCATGGTGTTCAGCCCGTCGCTGCACAACAGGTAGATGTCGCCAGGCTGCAGGTCGACCACCCGTAACTCCGGCTCTACCTGATCTTCCACGCCCAGGGCACGGGTCACCAGATTGCGGTTGTGGGAGTTGCGGGCCTCCTCGTGGGTGATGAAACCGGCGCCCACTTGTTCCTGCAGCAGGGAGTGGTCCCGGGTCAGCGGCGTGAGATGGCCTTCCCGCAGGCGGTAGACCCTGGAATCCCCCACATGGGCGACGATGGCCTTGTCCTGCCAAGGCAGCAGCAGGGCCACTGTGGTGCCCATGTTGGCCCGCTCGGTGGCGGCATGGGCATTGATGCGGATTTCACGGTTGGCGGCCTCGATGGCGTCGCGCACCGCCTGGGTCAGGGCCTCGACCCCGATGTCAGGAGTTTGGGCCACTCCACTCAGGCGGGCCAGAATGGTGTCCACGCACAGCTTGCTGGCTACCTCTCCAGCCAGATGACCTCCCATGCCATCCGCCACCATGCACAGCCCGGTTCCCCCATCCACCAGGACGTTGTCCTCGTTGTGGTCCCGGAGCATGCCGGTGTGGCTCAGCGCCGTGACCTGCATGTTTGCCGAATTCATATTGTCCGCCTCGCATCGGTAATTTCTAGGTGTACTGCCGGGTGCTACTGGCCAACGGCCCCATTCTCGCCCCAGCGGCCATCCACCCGCAATGGTGGGGACGTCGTCGCTTTTTCAGGATTTCATCTTCCCACTTGAGCCGGATGTTCTCGGCCCGCAGCCGCGAGACCCTTCTCATCCGGCGTCACCTTCCTGGTGCCCACCCCATTGAGTATGCCGGCTTGGCCTAGGTACGCAGCGTCTGTTCGACGAGTCCCAGGTCGTGGGCCATTACCCTCGCCGTCTGGCCTTCCCGCATGGGCTTGACCGCTAGTGCCTTGAACTTGGCCGTGTATTCCAGGTTCGGAAGCTTCGGGTTCATCATCGTCTTGCCGATATCGAGTTTGCAACGGAGGTGCTCATCAGTGCCAGCGAATGAAGAAGGTCGGCATCGGCTCCTTCAGGAAGCTGCTGACATGGCAAGCGTCCTCCTGGCTTTCGAGCACATGATCCGGAATGAGGGCGGCTGCGTCCTCCACCAGATGCCCATCGACCAGGGCGGCATGACCTACGCAGGTATCGCCTACCCGCTGCTAACCTGGGCCTGGATGCAATCGGCAGGCTGGGTCGCACTCGGCTTGCAACGCTGCCGCTGCTGGACGTGGAGGCGTTCATGGTGCTGTTGACGGGTATGCTCGGCATCGCCGGGGCGTGGACCTTTGAGAAGGTTAAAGGTATGGCGCGGCAGGAATTGCGGGGCGGAGCCGCTGCAAGAATGGGCCGCAAAGCCTGCTACAATGCACCATTCCGCAATGCTCAGCCCTCGTAGCTCAGTGGATAGAGCATCCCCCTCCTAAGGGGAGGGTCGCAGGTTCGATTCCTGCCGTGGGCGCCATTCCGTATGGACACGAGTAGTGTGGGTATGCGGCCCATTTTCCTGACACTGCCGTAGCGGACGGTCATCCATCCTACCGGGTCACATTGTTGCCAATCAGCGCGCCTGCGTGACTACTCCAACTTTGAAGTCCCCCGGGTATCCCTTGCGGCTCATGCCTTTGGGTTCTGCCTAAGTTTAAGGCGCTGGCGTGTCTCCAGGTTCCAGGGGAATTCACTTGATACCGCACCAGCACATTGCGAGAATGCAGGCCTTCG
Organism: uncultured Thiobacillus sp.; assembly: GCA_964646585.1. Taxonomy (GTDB): domain Bacteria; phylum Pseudomonadota; class Gammaproteobacteria; order Burkholderiales; family Thiobacillaceae; genus PFJX01. The sequence continues at coordinate 4,665 of CAZYEY010000118.1, forward strand.
AGGGTCGGCATTTTTTCGTCCGAGACAACTTCTCCAGCGTCTGAAAATCGGGTAGGAAAGCGGGTATCAATCAGCGGCGATTCTGGCTGGCCTCAATAGAATCAAAAGGATAGCTGATTCATGCTGCTGATGATCGACAACTACGATTCCTTCACTTACAACCTGGTCCAGTACTTCGGCGAGCTGGGCGAGGACGTGCGGGTGCACCGCAATGACGAGATCAGCCTGGAGGAGATCGAGGACTTGAAGCCGGAGCGCATCGTCATCTCCCCTGGCCCCTGCACACCCACCGAGGCGGGGGTGTCGGTGCCGGTCATCAATACCTTCGCCGGACGCATTCCCATCCTGGGGGTGTGTCTGGGACACCAAAGCATCGGACAGGCTTTCGGCGGCCGCATCGTCCACGCCAAGGCGCTGATGCACGGCAAGACTTCCCCCATCCACCATGCCGACAAGGGGGTGTTCCGGGGCCTGCCCAATCCCTTCACGGCCACCCGCTACCACTCCCTGGTCATCGAGCGGGAAACCCTCCCCGATTGTCTGGAGATCACGGCCTGGACCGACGACGGCGAGATCATGGGGGTGCGCCACAAGGCCCTGGCAGTGGAGGGCGTGCAGTTCCACCCCGAGTCCGTGCTCACCGAGCACGGCCATCAATTGTTGAAGAACTTCCTGGAGGACCCCCGGCGATGAAACCCCAAGAAGCCCTGGCCCGGGTCATCGAGCACAGGGAAATCTTCCACGACGAGATGCTCTCCCTCATGCGCCAGATCATGACCGGGGAGATGAGCCCGGTGATGATCGCTGCCTTCATCACCGGCCTGCGGGTGAAGAAGGAGACCATCGGCGAGATCGCCGCGGCCGCCATGGTGATGCGTGAGTTCGCCACCAAAGTGCCGGTGCGGGAGACCTCCCGCCTGGTGGACACCTGCGGTACAGGCGGCGACTCGGCCCACACCTTCAATATCTCCACCGCCGCCGCCTTCGTGGCCGCCGCCGCGGGCGCCCGGGTGGCCAAGCACGGCGGCCGCTCGGTGTCCTCCAAATCGGGCAGTGCTGACGTGCTGGAAGCCCTGGGCATCAACATCAACATGACGCCGGAGCAGGTGGCCCACTGCATCAAGGACGTGGGCCTGGGCTTCATGTTCGCCCCCAACTACCACGGCGCCATGAAACATGCGGCACCGGTGCGCAAGGAACTGGGCGTGCGCACCCTGTTCAACATCCTGGGGCCCCTGACCAACCCGGCCGGCGCCCCCAACCAGGTGATGGGGGTGTTCCATCCCGACCTGGTGGGCATCCAGGTACGGGTGCTGCAGCGCCTGGGCAGCGAGCGGGTGCTCATCGTCCATGGCCGCGAGGGCCTGGACGAGATCTCCATCTCCGGGGAGACCCTGGTAGGCGAGCTGCGGGACGGCGAGGTGCGGGAATACGTGCTGCATCCATCCGACCTGGGCCTCCAGACCCACGACATTGCCAGTCTGAAGGTGGAGACCGTAGAGGAATCCAAGGCTCGCATCCTCAAGGCCCTGGAAGATGCCCCCAGCCCGGAGCGGGATATCGTCACCCTCAACGCCGGCGCCGCCATCTACGCCTCCGGGGTGGCGGATTCCCTGGCGGAGGGCGTGGAGCGGGCCCGCTTCGCCGTCGCCTCCGGCGCCGCCCTGGCCAAGCTGGCGGAGCTGACAGCCTACAAGGCGGGATAACCGCCCCGTGCCCGGCCTTGCGCCTGGCGCGGAAGCCATCCAGTGCTGGTGCGCGCCGGCGGTGGCGGTGGCGCGCCTGATGGTGGAGGATATGCCATGCGTCTGACTTCCATTCCTTACCGCGAGGACAGCGCCGAGCTGTTCGAGGCCATTTCCGACG
>CAZYEY010000119.1:0-6051 GCA_964646585.1 uncultured Thiobacillus sp.
CCTTGCCCAGCCTTCACCCGCTTGACGGCCAGTTCCTTGAACTCGGCTGTGTATTCCTGCTTCGGAATCTTGAACATCAACTTCCTCCTTCTTCGTCATCCTACCTCCTCTCCTGGAAGACGAAATTTCGGGGGAAGCTCAGACTCCGAAGGGCCAATACTCCGAGATCATGGGCACCGTCACCACGGTGCCCATTTTCTTTTCCATCAGGCCTTGCGGTGGCTCCCCGCCACCAGCCGATATTCATACAGCCTGCACTCCAGAGGCCCATTGAACAGCGGGGTGCGTCGGCTGGCCTTGAGACCTACCTGTTTGGGGAATTCCGGATCGGCTGAAAGCAGGTAGGCAGTCCAGTTGGGGAAATGCTGCTTCAGATTGTCGCCGATGGACCGATGGAACCCGGCCATGTCCCCGGTGGAAAGGCGCACGCCGTAAGGCGGATTGCTGACGATGAGGCCACTGGGGGTGGGCGGGTTCACGTTGAAGAAGTCCGCCTCCATGATGCGCACCCAGTCCAGCAGGCCCGCGGCCTTCAGGTTGAGACCGGCGGCCCGGACCATGAGGGGGTCGATGTCGGAGCCATAGATGGGCAGGGGACGGGGGTCCACCATGGCTGCCTGGGCGTCCTTGCGCAGGCGCTGCCATTCCACCCTGTCGAAATTCTTCAGGTTCTCGAAGGCGAAGTGCCGCTTGAGGCCCGGAGCGATGTTGAGGGCCATGAGGCCGGCCTCCAAGAGCAGGGTGCCGCCCCCCATCATGGGATCGTAAAGGGGCACATCCGGCCGCCAGCCGGCCAGCTTCAGGATGCCCGCCGCCAGGTTCTCGTTGAGCGGCGCGGTGGCGGCCTGGACCCGGTAGCCGCGCCGGTTGAGGGGCTCGCCGGAGAGATCGACGTAGATCGAATAGCGCTCGGCGGTGAGATAGGCCACCAGGGGCACGGCTGGTTCCCGGGTGTCCACGCTGGGGCGCGCGCCGATGGCCTCGCGGAAACGGTCGCAGATTGCGTCCTTGATCTTGAGGCTGACGATGTTGAGGCTCTTCAGGGGACTATTGCGGCCCACGGTGGTGACGGCGAGGGTGCGGGTGACGTCGAAGAGATCGGGCCAATCCACGTTCAATGCGCCGCGATAGAGGTCGTCCTCCACCAAGTAGCGGCCTTCCGTTACCCGCCACAGTACGCGGATGGCCAGCCGGCTCCACAGGTTCACCTTCCAGCCCAGGGACATCCCCCCCCGGAAAGCGACGCCACCGGCGGCGGGAAGGGCCTCTTCGGCGCCCAGGTCAACGATTTCCTTCAACAGTTCGGCTTCCAGGCCACGGGGGCAGGGGGCGAAGAAATGCCAGCGCTCGGCGGCCCGGGGCCCAGGCTTTCCGGGGCGGCGGGGGCGCTTGTCTTGCCGGGGTGGACGTTCCGGCTTGCGCTCAGCGGCCTGGTCCGGTTTTTCGCGTCGTCGTGGCGGCAGAATGTCAAGCTGGGCAGCGGCCTGCTCTGTCTTGGCCGTCAGGGTGGGCCGTTTGGGCGCCTGATGGCGGCCGCGAACCGGTGGCCGGCCGACCGGTCCTTGCTTCTTCTCCCCCGCTTCGGGTTTGATGGTGAGGACACTGCGTTTGGGTCTATCCGATGACGACACGGGAATTCCTCATGAAACTGAAACCCAGCCCGGTCACAGCCATCCTGACCGGTCTGATCGTGTACCTGTGGTTCCGTCCGCCAGCCTTCGTGGACGATCTGGCACGGCCGGCCCCCGACGTCCCGGAACTCGCCGCCCTCAAAGGCAAGGTGGTGCTGGTGAACTTCTGGGCCACTTGGTGCCCCTACTGCCGCCACGAAATGCCGGCCATGGAGGCGTATTACCAGGCGCATCGGGAGAAGGGATTCGAGATTGTCGCCTACAGCCTGGATAAATCCCAGGCTGAGGTGGAGTCGTTCATGCGGCAGGAGGGCTATTCCTTCCCCGCGCCTCTGGCCTATCAGACCGTTGTGGCGGCCTTTGGCGGCGTGAACCGGGTGCCCCTGTCCTTCGTCATCGACCGGGAGGGGGTCATTCGTCACAAGATCGCCGGCCAGGTTCATGCCGGCCGACTGGATGACCTCATCACGCCGCTGTTGTCGGCACCTGGAAGCGCCCGGTCTCGCTGAGCAGGCGTTCCATTTCCCGCTTGTAGAGCACGAAATCCATCTCCGGGCAGGGCGCGCCCAGCCGGGTGGCCACGGCGGAAATCTGACCCCGGTGATGGGCGTAGTGGGTGAAGAGATGGGTCAGGGCATCGCGGGTCCACATGACGTGCTTCTTGCCGTCGCCGCTGGTGAACTCGACGCGGGTGTCGAAGAATTCCGCAGGCTGGGCCTCCAGCCAGGCTTGCAGCTTTCTCGTCTCCCGGCGCAGGGCGATCTTGAGCTCCCGCCAGTCCGGATTGTGGATGACCCGGTAATTGACCGCCGGACTCTCGCCCTGGAGACGGCTCAGCCAAGTCTGGCTGACCAGCAGGATGTGATCCACGGTGTGGTGAATGCTGTTGAAGTACAGACCCTGATCGGCGCCGATCACGTCCGCCTGAAGATAGGACAGAGAATTGAACAGGACTTCATTGGCCCAGTGTTGGTAATCGGCCTGGACAACGAAATGGTTCTTCCACGTGTACATAGATCCACCCCCTTGCTATCCCATCCCGGCATCCGGGATTCATCTTCCGCAACTATACCGAATCGGACTTCATTGGGTGATGCGAACCGCAGGCGCGGGCTTTTCCCAGGCCAGCCGCCCTGCCATGGTCCGGGTGACGCTGACGGCGCCGTCGGCGGCCACGAAGAGCACATCGTCGATTCCCAGCCTCCTGGCCAGGCCTGGCCACGCCGCTGGCCCGGCAATGAACAGGGGTTTGCTGGCCACGTCCGAAAGGGTGCCCGCGTGTTCGCCACGGGCGATGACCGTCACCGCCTGGGTCCGATCCGCCGGCCAGCCGGTGCGGGGATCGATGAGATGGCAATAGCGCCTGCCATCCAGCTCGAAATACCGCTGGTAGTCGCCGGAGGTGCCGATGGCCTCGCCGTCCTTCAATTCCAGGGTGGCTAGCGCCCCGGCCCGGCGCGGGTGCTGGATGCCCACCCGCCAGGGCGTGCCGCCCTTGCTGCCCAAGGCGAGGATGTTGCCGCCGATGTTGATGAGGGCATTCCTCACCCCCTGGCTTCTGAGATACGCGGCCGCCTTGTCCAGGGCATAGCCCTTGGCGTAGCCCCCCAGGTCCAGACGGACGGCGGGATTCGTGGCGCTGACCTGGGTGCCGGCAATGGCCAGATCGGTCATGCGCGGACGGGCCGTCACCAGGCTTTCGATGGCCTTGGCATCGGGCAGGCGCGGCTCGAAGGTGTCGGCATGGAAGCCCCACAACCGCACCAGGTTGCCGATGGCCGGGTTGAACAGGTCCTCCCCCAGTTCGGCGAGCCGGGTGGCGTCCTTCAGCATGGCGGCCAGTTCGGGGGAAACCTCAGCCTGGGCCGGGGCGCCGGGCCGGGCCTGGGCCAGGATGGCGTTGAGCCGCTCCAGGTCGCTGGGCTGCCAGGCGTGGAAAGCCCGGTGCATGGCGTCGAAGTCCCGCAAGACCTGATCGGTGACCCGCCGGGCCTTCTCCTCCGGTTCGCCGTAGACGGTCACTTCCACCAGGGTGCCGAAGACGTAGGACTGCTGGCGGTGGACCTGGCCACCACAGCCGGCGAGCAGGGCCAGCAGGACCAGCGCGAGGAAGCAACGCGCAAACCCGCCCAGCCCCTTCACGCCGCCTCCCGCACCCGCCGCTCCAGCGCATCCAGGAACATGCCCGCCACGTTGAATCCGGTCTGGTCGGCGATCTCCCGGAAACAGGTGGGGCTGGTGACGTTGACCTCGGTGAGGCAGGCGCCGATCACGTCCAGGCCCACCAGCAACAGGCCGGCGGCTTTCAGTTGCGGTCCCAGGGCGCGGGCGATCTCCCAATCCCGGTCCGACAAGGGCCGGGCGATGCCGGTGCCGCCGGCGGCCAGATTGCCCCGGGTCTCCCCCTGCCTGGGGATACGGGCCAGACAGTAGGGGACGGCCTCGCCGTCGATGACCAGGATGCGCTTGTCCCCCTGGGCGATTTCCGGCAGATGGCGCTGGGCCATGACGGTTTCCGCGCCGTGCCGGGTGACGGTTTCCAGGATGGCGCCCAGGTTCGGGTCGCCGGGGCGCAGGCGGAAGATGCCGGCGCCGCCCATGGCGTTGAGGGGCTTGACCACGATGTCGCCCTGCTCGCCGAGAAAATCACGGATCAGGCCGGCATCGCCGCTGACCAGGGTGGGCGCGATGAATTCCGGAAAACGGCCGATCGCCAGCTTCTCGTTCCAATCCCGCAATGCCTGGGGCCGGTTGAATACGTGCGCGCCCTGCCGCTCGGCCATCTCCAGCAGCCAGGTGGCGTAGAGGTAGGCCTGGTCGAAGGGCGGATCCCGACGCATGAGGACGGCGTCGAACTCGGCCAGATCGCGCCATGCGTCCTCGCCCCGGGCGAACCAGGGGGCGCCGCCGGTGAGCTGGATGGCCTGGCAGCGGCCGACGACCCATCCCGCTTTCCAGGCCAGATCCTCGCTGACCATGGCCCACAGTTCATGGCCGCGCGCGGCTGCCTCCACCATCATGGCGTAGGTGGAGTCCTTGTGGATCTTGAAGCTTTCCAGCGGGTCGGCGACGAACAGCAGCTTCACGGCGCCGTGCGCTCCAGTTCGATGGCCGCGGCCAGGGCGGCCAGGCGGGCGATGACGCCGTAGGTGTAGAAGCGGTTCACCGGCGAATCCGGGCGGGCGCCGCAGTCGCAGTAGCTGCACGGGGTGTCGAAGGCCAGGGGAACGAAGTGCATGCCCGGCGAGTTGAGGTTCTCATCGGCGCCCCGGCCGGTGTGGACCCGGTAAAAGCCGCCGATGACGAAGTGGTCGATCATGTACACCACCGGCTCGGCCACCGCCTGGTGGATGCTCTCGAAGGTGTGCACGCCTTCCTGCACCAGCACGTCGGACACCGTCAGGCCCTCCTTCACCACCGCCATCTTGTTGCGCTGGCGGCGGTTGAGGTCGCGCACGTCGTCCGGCGACTTCACCGTCATGATGCCCATGCCGTAGGTGCCGGCGTCGGCCTTGACGATGACGAAGGGTTCCCGGTCGATGCCGTACTCGGCGTACTTGGCGCGGATCTTCCCGAGCACCTCGTCCACATGGTGGGCCAGGCACTCCTCGCCCTCCCGGGCCTGGAAATCCACCTCGCCGCAATTGGCGTGGTAGGGGTTGATGAACCAGGGGTCGATGCCGAGCAGGCCGCAGAAGTCGTGGGCCACCTGGTCGTAGGCGGCGAAGTGCCTGGACTTGCGGCGTACCGCCCAGCCCGCGTGGAGGGGCGGCAGCATGCCCTGGGCGGGGTTGAGATCCTTGAGGATGTCGGGGATGCCGGCAGACAGGTCATTGTTGAGCAGGATGGCGCAGGGGTCGAAATCCCCCACCAGGATGCGGTCCCCCTCGCGCCGGATGGGTTCCAGGCTGAGCTGGCCGCCTTCCGGCAGGTCCAGCACCAGGGGTTCCGTGAGGCCGGGGATGAGGCTGCCGAAGCGCACCGTCAGGCCGATCTTGCGGATGATGTCCGCCAGGGCCGCCACGTTCTGCAGGTAGAACAGGTTGCGGGTGTGGTTCTCCGGCACGATGAGGAAGCGGCGGGCGTCGCTGCACAGCTTCTCCACCGCCACCTGGGCCGCCTGCACGGCAAGGGGCAGGAAATCCGGGTTGAGGTTGTTGAAGCCGCCGGGAAACAGGTTGGTGTCCACCGGCGCCAGCTTGAAGCCGGAATTGCGTAGGTCCACCGAGCTGTAGAAGGGGGCGCTGTGTTCCATCCATTGCCGGCGGAACCAGTGCTCGATGTCCGCCTGGGCTTCGATGACCTGCTTTTCCAAGGCCAGCAGGGGGCCGGTGAGGGCGGTGGTGAGATGGGGAACCATGGTGGGAAGGTACCGGGGGTGCGGCCCGGGCGTCAAGCGGTCTCTTATACACATCGGAGG
>CAZYEY010000120.1:0-38895 GCA_964646585.1 uncultured Thiobacillus sp.
GATTGGGGGCCTGCTGCGGGCTTTTGGCCGGCGGGTTTGGGCACCGCCGGCTTGGCAGCGCTGGCGTTGGTCCGGGGCACGTTGCCGCCGGGCTTGCCGGTCCGTTGTCCGCGACCCTGTCCGCGTCCGTCTCCCCTGCCCTGTCCGGCGGGCCTGCCCTGGCGGGGCGGCCGCTCGTCCCGCTCCGGCAGATGGCCTGCAGGGCGCTCGGGGGGCACGAAGCCTTCCACTTCCACCCGGGCGATGCCGCGTTTGATGAGGCGTTCGATGTCCTTCAGGTAGCCCATCTCCTCGGCGTCCACCAGGGACACGGCAGCACCCTCGCTGCCAGCCCGGCCAGTGCGGCCAATACGGTGAACGTAGTCCTCGGGCACGTTGGGCAGTTCGAAATTGACCACCTGGGGCAACTGGTCGATGTCGATGCCCCGGGCAGCGATGTCGGTGGCCACCAGCACCTGCAGGGTGCTGTCCTTGAACTGGGCCAGGGCCCTGGTGCGGGCAGCCTGGCTCTTGTTGCCGTGGATGGCGGCGGCGGGGATGCCATCCTTCACCAGCTTTTCGGCCAGCTTGTTGGCGCCGTGCTTGGTGCGGGTGAACACCAGCACCTGCTGCCAGTTGTGCCGGCGGATGAGGTGGGAAAGCAGATCCTTCTTGTGGTGCTGGGGCACCAGATGCACCGACTGCTTCACCAGCTCGGTGGGGGTGTTGCGCCGGGCCACCTCGATGCAGCCGGGATTGTTGAGCAGGCCATTGGCCAGGGCCTTGATGTCGTCGGAGAAGGTGGCCGAGAACAACAGGTTCTGCCGCTGCCTGGGCAGCAGGGCCAACACTCTCCTGATGTCGCGGATGAAGCCCATGTCCAGCATGCGGTCGGCCTCGTCCAGCACCAGGATTTCCACGCCGGACAGGTCCACGGTCTTCTGGCCCGCGTGGTCCAGCAGGCGGCCGGGGGTGGCCACCAGGATGTCGACGCGGCCCTTGAGGGCGGCGAACTGGGGATTGATGTTGACGCCGCCGAACAGAACCATGGATTTCAGATTCACGTACTTGCCGTAAGTGCGCACGGATTCTTCCACTTGGGCGGCCAACTCCCGGGTGGGCACCAGGATCAGGCAACGGGGCCGGCCGTTCTTGGGCGTCAGGGGCTTTTCCGCGAGCCGGTGCAGGATGGGCAGGGTGAAGCCGGCGGTCTTGCCGGTGCCGGTCTGGGCGGCAGCCAGCAAGTCGCCCCCCTTGAGTACCAGGGGAATGCCCTGGGCCTGGATGGGGGGGGGGGTGGTGTAGCCGGTCTCGGCCACGGCTCTGAGCAGGGGATCCGATAGACCCAGTTCGGAGAAATTCACGGTCACGGCGGGCGTGGCGCCACCATGGGGAACGACGGGGGAGGACATGAGGGGTGCAACTCCTGCGACGGCCTGCCGCAAGCAGCGGCACCAATCGAGGCAGACGTGTAAGTGATCGAAAAGATCAGATGGAGAGTGGTTCCCGCGAACTGATTGGTGAGGCGCGCGGGCGAAGCAGATTATACGGGCCGGGGGAGGAATGACCGAGAACTATCGCGACCAGGGGCAATACCAGTTTCCCGATGCGCAAAAAAAAGCCCGCGCCCTCTCGGACGCGGGCCTGTGCGGTGTGGCCGATCAGTGGCGGATGCCGGGAGCGGACAGCTTCATGCCGTTGCTCATGGCGGTCAGGGCCATTTCGATGTCGCCATACTCCGGCGCTTCGGGGGGCAGTTCGTTGGCACGCACTGCCACGTTGCACCATTGCAGACGCTTGCGGATGTCCCAGATCTCGCCACGGCTGGTACGCCAGAGGGGGAAGTGGTCCACCTGACCCTTCAGCTCGCCCAGGTACTGGCCGCGAATCCACTTGTTGGCGCCGCGCTCGGCGGAGTGGCAGTCATAGCAGGCAAAGTTGAGCTGGCCGATCTTGCGATCGAACAGCTTGGTGCCCCGTTCGATGGCTGCCTTGGCTTCCTTGGACTTGGTGTCCACGTTGAAGGCCGTGCCGTTAGCCAGGTAGCGCAGGTAGATGCCCATGTCCATGTTTGCCGGGGTCTGCATCAGCCAGACGTCGCCGGTGGTGGCACGGGCGTGGCGGGCGACGAATTCCTCAACCCCCATCACCTTCTTCAGGCGTGGCTCATATTTGGGCATGGAGGTGCCCCAGGTCTTGAAGGTCTTCTCCGGGGTGGCGTGGCAGGAAGCGCAGGACTTGCCGCTGGGGCCGGGCTTGGACCACAGGACCTTGGCCTTCTCCACCGATTCCATGGCGTTGTTGACGAAGGGATCCAGGTTGTCCCGGTCTTCCTTGGGGATGGGACGGGTGGCGGGGTTCTCCAGCGGGTTGCTGTAGATCTTGGGCTCGCCGTTCAGGGTTTTCAGGAAGGCGACCATGTCCTTGATCTCGTCCACAGTGAACACCTTGTGGGTGCCCCAGGGCGGCATCACCGAGTTGGGGTTCACGCTGCGGGGGTCGTAGATGTAGTTGAAGATCCACTGGTCATCCCGGCCCCACTGGGAGTAGGTGGACAGGTCGGGACCGACGGCGCCGGGCATGGACTGGGTGGTGGGGCCCATGGCGTGGCAGGCCAGGCAACTGCCACCGCGACTGCGGTCATAAGCCAGCTTCTCGCCCTTCTTCGGATCCCCGGTGATAGGACCGTCCAGCTTCGGAGGCGGCGCGTAGGCAGGAGAAGCCAGGTTGGACAGGGTATTGAAATCCTTCCAGTCGGTCTGGGTCCAGTCGCTGTAGCGGGTCCAGGGCGAAGCGGAGACAGGTTGGGTCAGGTCCAGGGGGGCGGGCTGGGCCTTGCCGCCCTTGGCCTCGGAGGCAAGGGGCGCGGCAAGCATCGCCATGGCCATGGCGGTGGTGAACAACTTGGAATGGTTTGTACGTAACGAACGCATGGAGGTCTCCTCGATCACAATGAACATCCGGCTGGAATACGTTGGCGATCCTATTACCAAGGCAATGCCGTCAACTATAGACAATTCGTCTCAGAAGGCTTGGGACATCCATCCGAACCTGGTCGTCCCCTGCATTACACTCCCGTGCCATGAATGAACCCGCGCCTCAGCTTGCCGAAGCCGACATCACCTTCATGCGCGCCGCCATGGTGGAAGCAAAGCGGGCGGAAACTCTGGGAGAAGTACCGGTGGGTGCGGTACTGGTGGTGAACGGCGAGATCGTGGGCCGGGGCTACAACCAGCCCATCACCCGCAACGACCCCAGCGCCCACGCCGAGATCATGTGCCTGCGGGACGCGGCACTGCGCCTGGGCAATTACCGACTGCCCGGTAGTACTCTCTACGTCACCTTGGAGCCCTGCGCCATGTGTTCCGGCGCCATCATGCACGCCCGGGTGGAAAGGATCGTGTTTGGCGCCCCGGACCCCAAGACCGGCGCCGTGGGCAGCGTGGTGAACCTGTTCGCCGAGGAACGCCTGAACCATCACGCCACGGTGGAAGGCGGCGTGCTGGCGGAGGAATGCGGCGCCCTGCTGTCGGCTTTCTTCGCTGCCCGGCGCGGCAAGGCGAAGAGTGGAGAGGGACGATGAAACTGCGGGTAAGCCTGCCTGCCCAGATCCTGGAGGTGCTGGACGACACCGGCGCGATAGAGTCCGTCTACCCGGTCTCCACCGCCGCCAACGGCGCCGGAGAGGAACGGGGGAGCCATTGCACCCCCCGGGGTCGCCACCACATCCGCGCCAAGATCGGCGCCGGCCTGCCCCTCAACAGCGTCCTGGTGGCACGTCGGCCCACCGGGGAAATCTATACGCCGGATCTGGGCGCCGCCCAGCCGGAGCGGGACTGGATCCTCACCCGCATCCTCTGGCTGTCGGGCCGGGAACCCGGCTACAACCGCCTGGGCAGTTGTGACTCCATGGCCCGCTACATCTACATCCACGGCACGCCAGACGAGTCCTTCGAGCAGGCCCCCCGCTCCCACGGCTGCATCCGCATGCGCAACCGGGATCTGATCGAATTGTTCGAGCGGGTTCCCATCCATACGCCGGTGGAAATCATCGCCTGATCACAGGTCGCCGTTGGCGGCAGCGCCCATGATCCGATCCATCTTGTCGCGGGCCTCCAACTTGAGACGGGACCGCCACCTGGGCGGGGGCGTAAACCATTCCGCCCGGATGGGCGGAATGGGAAAGTGTTTTCTTGGTCAAGCCACCTGGATTTCCACCCGGCGGGGCTGCAGGTGGGCGGCCTTGGGAATGCGCAGCTTCAGCACGCCCTGGCTGAACTCGGCAGCCACCTGGTCGGCGTCCAGCTCCTTGGACAGGGTGAAGACCCGCTTGTAGCGGGGCAGTCCCACCTCGGCGTGGGTGGCCTCCATGCCCTCGGGCACCGTCAGGACAATCTCGCCTTCCAGGGTCAGGGTTTCCGCCTCCACCTGGATATGGAGACGGTCCTTGGGCACGCCGGGCAGGTCAGCGTAGAGGGTGATGCCGTTGGCGTCCTCGATCACGTCCACGGGAGGCATCAGGGTGGCGCCCTTGGTCGGGACTTCGGGTTTCTTGGTGTCGGTCATGGCGGGCTCCTCATTCGATGGTGATGCGGCGGGGCTGGGCAGCCGCCTTGCGGGCGATGCTGATATGCAGCACGCCGTCCCGGTATTTGGCTTCCACGGCGTTGGGGTCCACGTCGTCAGGCAGGCTCACCACCCGGCGGAAGGGACCGGCGAAACGCTCGTCGATGTGCACGGAGGCCTTCTCCGGCACGGCCTCGGCCTTGCGCTCGCCGGTCACGGTGAGCACGCCCTTCTCGATCTGCACGTCCAGGGCAGCCGGGTCCACCCCGGGCAGGAAAGCATAGATTTCCACCGAGTGGGACGTGCCGCCCACGTTCATGGCCGGAAAGCCGCGGGTGATGCCGCGGATGCTGGGAGACAGGTCGAAGGACTGCTGCATTTCCCGTTGCAGCCGGTCCAGTTCCGCGAAGAGGTCGCGGGGAAACAGGGTGCGGTAGAGCATGTGCGTTCCTCCTTGGGTTGAGGGGTGGGCGCCCATCCGGCGCCCTCGCCATGCAACTTAGGGCCGACGCGGCCAACTTCAATAGCCGCGACTTGCAGTAGGCTCAACGCCGGGCCAAAGGCAACCTCAAGGTGAACTCGGCGCCACCCTCCGGCCCGTTGCCAGCACTCAGGCTGCCGCCGTGGCGCTCCACGATGCCGTAGGTGATGGCGAGTCCCAGCCCGGTGCCCTTGCCCACCGGCTTGGTGGTGAAGAAGGGCTCGAACAGGTGGGCCAGGTTCTCCGGGGAGATGCCCGGACCGTTGTCCCGGAAACGGATGACCACGCTGTCGCCAGCCTGTTCCGCGTCGATCTCCAGACGCGGCTGGGATTGCCCGGCGGTAGCGTCGCAGGCGTTCTGCACCAGGTTCATCATGACCTGCTGCATCTGGCCCGCCGAGCCCACCACGTGGATGCCCTCGGGCAGGCGCGTGACCACCTTGAGCTTGCCGGCGGCGGCCTTGGTGACCCAGTGCACCGCCTGCTCGATGACCTGGGCCAGGTTGAAGGGCTGGTCCTCGTTGCGGTCCACGGCGGAGAAGCGCTTCAGGCTGTCCACGATGTCCCGGGTCCGCTCCGCCCCCTCCACCGTGCCCTCGATGAGGGAGGGTAGATCCGCCAGGATGCGGTCGATGTGCAATTCTGCCCGCAGTGTCTCCAGTTCGTCCTTCGACTTTCCGGCGTGCAGGGCGCCCACGTAGTCCTCCAGCCGCCGGGCGTACCGGTGCAGGGCATGGACGTTGCCCAGGACGAAGCTGATGGGGTTGTTGAGCTCGTGGGCCACACCCGCCACCAGCCGGCCCAGAGAGGCCATCTTCTCGGAATGCAGCAGTTGCTGCTGAGTGCGCTTCAGGTCGTCGTGGGCCTCCCGAAGGGCGTGATAGGCCCGGCGAAGTTCCCCCACCGGCCGGCCGGTGATGACCATGCCCACCTGGGCCCCCTGATGATTGAAGCGGGGGGTGCAGTTGAGGGACACCGGCACGGCGGCGCCGTCGGCGCCCCTGAGCGGCAATTCGCAGTCGGCCAGGCCCTTCATGCCGTGGTTGGCGAAGATGCGCTCGGCGTTGGCGCGGGCGCCGTCGTCGGCAAAGAGATCGAACAGGGACATGCCGATGAGCTCCCGCTCCAGCTTGCCGGCGAACTGGGTCATGGCGTGGTTCACCACCTCGATGCGGCCCTCCCGGTCGCACACCACCAGGATATCGGACATGGAGGCCAGCACCGAGAACACGAACTGCTGGGATTCCTCCAGGGCCGCATTTTTCTCTTCCAGGGCCACTTCGTACTGGAGCAGGTCGTTGTAGACCTCGTCCATCTTCTGGATGACCTCGATCCAGGCATCCTCACCCAGGCTGCCCAGGCCTTCGGCGAGGCTGAGGGGATCGATCTGCTTGCTGGTGGGCATGATCAAGTCTTGAGTGGCATGTTGAGCTAGGGCTGCTCTGCGCAGCCGGAAGTTCTGATGGCTGCAATTGAGCGTAAGTCTGCTACCGGATCACGGGGCGCACAGCGGGAGCGAGAATTGCGCAGCGAATGTGCAATTTCCAGTTCCATTCGCCTGGAACCAGGCCGATTTCCGGCAATTCTGGATTTCATGAACGTGCCTCACCCATCCGCGCCAGCCGATGCCGCGCCTGAAACGGATTCGCTAGGGCAAACAACGTCACGATCTGGGCAGTGTTCCTCTTCAGGCCCCGGTGGCGGGTCTTCCTGTGACGGAACAGGTTCTTCACCACATGGAAGGGATGTTCCGCCTTGGCGCGCAGGCTCGCCTTGGCCTGTTCGATCCAGTTGCGCAATTCACCCAGCGGGGTCTTGGGCAAAGCCTTGCATTGACTCGGCTTCATTGCCACGTGCCAAGTCACCGGTACTTCCAGGTTCTCTTGCCGCTTCTCGACGCTTTGGTAGCCCGCATCCCCGAACACGACGGTTTCGGCGCCATGCTGCAGGGCCTGGGCCTGGGTGACGTCGTTGACGTGGGCTGCCGTGCCCACCACGGTGTGGACCAAGCCCAATTCGGCATCCACCCCAAAGTGTGCCTTCATACCAAAGTGCCACTGGTTGCCCTTCTTGGTCTGATGCATCTCGGGGTCGCGTTCGCCCCCTTCGTTCTTGGTGGAACTCGGGGCGGAGATGAGGGTGGCGTCGACGATGGCGCCCTGCCTCAGCAGCAGCCCCTTCTCGGCCAGGTGGGCGTTGATGGCGGTGAAAATGGAGGCGGTCAGGTCCTTCTCTTCCGGCAGGCGGCGGAACTTGAGCAGGGTGGTGGCGCCGGGTGCGGCTTCCCGCGCCAGGTCCACACCGACGAAGCGGCGGATGGCCTGGCTGTCATAGATCGCGTCTTCGATGCCTTCGTCCGACAGGCCGAAGCATTGCTGGGCGATGTACATGGGCAGCATGCGTTCCACGCCCATCGGGGGGCGTCCCTGCCCTTCGCCCTTGGGGTAGTGCGGTTCGATCACCACCACCAGCGAGGACCACGGTGTGGCCGCTTCAATCTCTCCCAGAAACCGGTTGCGCCGCGCCCGCTTCTTCTTGCCCCCGTATTCAAGGTCGGAAAAACTCGTCTGGATCTTCATCGGCAGGCGCGGCAGTTGGGTTCAGGTCTGCAGGATTGTCAGTCAGGTCGGGGAAGAAATCAGCGATTCCTTGGGTTTTTTCGCCCTCGGCTGGCACTCCGCATGATCCTCAGTCCTTATATACCGGAGCCGATGAAATACATTCACGCAATTATTGCGAATCGGTTATCGAGTTGATTATGATTTTGTATTCCCGATGAGTGCGGGATGTTTTCAACGGAGATATGACATGGCTTCATACCAGGAAATCCTTTCCCAAATCGAAGAACTGAAACGCAAAGCCGAGGAGGCGCGCAAACAGGAAATGTCCGGCGCTCTTGCAGAAATCAGGCGTCTGATGGCTGAATTCGGCATCACCGTGGAAGACATCGTTGGCAGAGCCGGCAAAGCCAAGTCCAAGGGTGGCATGGTGGCGAAATACCGTGATCCTGACAGCGGCAAGACCTGGACTGGCCGCGGTCGCCGCCCCGCCTGGGTGGCCGAGCTGGAGAAACAGGGCAAGAGTCTGGATTCCTGCAAGATCTGACTTGGTCCCGACTAGTAAAAAAGCCCCGCCAGTCGGGGCTTTTGATTATTAATGACCCATTTCAGGCCAGGGCGGCGGCCAGGATTTCCTCCAGTTGCTTCTTGTGGAGGCTGGCAATGCCAGTGGCGGGGGCAGAAGATTCCGGCCGGCCCGCATACCGAATCGGCAACTGGCTGAATTGGGCCAGATGATGGGCCATGAATCGCCAAGGTCCCTGATTTCTCGGTTCATCCTGGGCCCAGACGATTTCCCGTGTGTTGGAATAGCGGGCCAGCACCGCCTGCAATTCCAGATCGGGAACTGGATAAAGCTGTTCGACCCGGATGAGGCCGATATGGGCCCATTGCTTTTCCCTGCGGGTTTTCTCCAGGTCGTAATAAACCCGGCCACTGCAGAAAACCAGACGTTTGACGGTGGCAGGTTCAGGATTCGAGGGATCGTCCAGGATCGGGGAAAATGCGCCCTGGACCAATTCCTGAAGCCTGGAAATCGCTTCCGGGTGCCGCAACAAACTCTTGGGCGTGAATACCACCAGGGGTTTGCGATAGGGCCTCACGACTTGCCGGCGTAATACATGGAAAATCTGGGCCGGTGTGGTGGGTTGGACGATCTGGATATTGTCGTGGGCAGCGAGTTGCAGGAAACGCTCGATGCGGCCGGAGGAATGCTCCGGCCCCTGGCCTTCGTAGCCGTGGGGTAGGAACAGGGTCAGGCCATTCAAACGGTCCCACTTGGTTTCTCCCGAGGCGATGAACTGGTCGATGACCACCTGGGCGCCGTTGGCGAAATCCCCGAACTGGGCCTCCCAGATGACCAACTGATCTGGGGCTGAACTCGCATAGCCATACTCGAATGCCAGCACCGCCTCCTCGGACAGCAGGGAGTCGATGACCAGGAAATTGGCTTGGCCCGGGATCAGGTGCTGCAGGGGGATATAGGCGCCGGAATCCCATTTCTCCCGGTTCTGGTCGTGCAGGACCGCGTGGCGGTGGAAGAAGGTGCCCCGACCGGAGTCCTGGCCGGACAGGCGGACGGGCGTGCCGTCGGTCAGCAGGCTGGCGTATGCCAGACTCTCCGCCATGCCCCAGTCCAGAGGCAGGCTGCCCTCCCCCATCTGACGTCGGTCGTCCATGATCTTCTTGACCCGGGGATGCAGGGTGAAGCTGGCTGGTACATCCACCAGCCGCCTGGCCAGGGCCTGGAGCCTGTTCATGGGAATGGCGGTGGGGGTGGAGACGCGCCAGTGGGTGTACTTGTAAATGCCCCAGTCGGCGGCGAATTCGCTCTTGGGGCCGCTCTGGCGGCCTGCCGGCGCATCCAGCGTGGCCTTGTAGGCCTGGATCAGCCTGTCCGGTTCATCCGCATCCAGCGTGCCCAGCCCCACCAGCTTTTCTGCATAAAGGGTGCGGGTGCTTGGCAGGGCGCTGATACGCCGGTACATGAGGGGTTGGGTGGCCATGGGCTCATCCTGCTCGTTGTGGCCCAGTCGCCGATAGCAGATGAGGTCGATGGCGATGTCCCGCTTCCAGAACATGCGGTATTCCATGGCGATGCGGGTGGCCCGGATCACCGCCTCCGGATCGTCGCCGTTCACGTGCAGGACCGGGGCTTCGACCATCTTCATCACGTCGGTGCAATACAGACTGGAGCGGGAATCCCGGGGATCCGAGGTGGTGAAGCCGATCTGGTTGTTGACCACGATATGAATGGTGCCGCCCGTGCGGAAGCCCCGGGTCGCCGCCATGTTCAGTGTCTCCATGACCACCCCCTGACCGGCGAAGGCGGCATCGCCATGGATGAGTACCGGCATGACCTGACTGCCGTCCCGGTCGCCCCGGCGCTGCTGCTGGGCCCGCACCCAGCCCTCCACCACCGGATTGACGATCTCCAGGTGAGAGGGGTTGAAGGCCAGGGCCACGCGAATGGGGCCGCCGAGGGTGGTGAGGTCGGCGGCGAAGCCTTGGTGGTACTTCACGTCACCGGTCTTGTTGGCCTCCACCTCGTCGTGGTGGGCATGTTCGAACAGGTCGATGACCGAGCGGCCCAGCACGTTGTGGAGCACGTTGAGGCGGCCCCGGTGAGCCATGCCCAGACCGATCTCCTGGATGCCCGCACGGGCGGCCTGGTCGATGAGGTCGTTGAGGAGAGGGATGAGGGACTCGCCCCCTTCCAGCGAGAACCGCTTCTGCCCCACAAAGCGGGTGTGCAGCGTCTTCTCCAGAGTCTCGGCGGCAGTGAGCTGGGTCAGCAGCCAGCGGCGCAAGTCGGTGTCGAACCGGGGGGCGAAATCCTCGCTCTCCAGACGTTTTTGCAGCCAGCGCTTCTGCTGGGTATCGGTCAGATGCATGTATTCCGCCGACAGGGTGCCGCAATAGGCTTTCTTCACCCGGGCGATGATGTTCCTCAGGGTGTCCCGGGCCGGGCCGGCCAGGGAGCCCGTCTCGTATTCCGTGTCCAGGTCGGCGGCGGTCAGGCCGTGGTTGCCAGGATCCAGTTCCGGGATGTGGGGCGGAGGCAGCCGCTTCAGAGGGTCCAGGTTCGCTGCCCGAAAGCCGTGGAAACGGTAGGCGTTGATGAGCTGGAGCACGCCCACCTGGGTCGCCTCGCATTTCAGCAACGGCAGATCCGAGACCGTCACTGCTTCCCGCTTTTCGAAGCGCACCGGCGCCAGCGGCGGCACCAGGTCGGGCCGCTCGTTCTCCAGGGCGGCCAAGTAGTCGGCGCTACCGGAAAACAATGCGGTTACGGGCAGTGAATCGCGCTTCATGACGGCCCCTCGTGAAACATGCCTAGTTCAAACTAGAGTCTGGTTTGTTGCGGTGCAAGATCAATTTGGCGCGATGCATTCGGGGATTGACGCCGGTCATGTCCCCCGCAAGGCGATGGGCACGAAGTCCCGCCGCTGGGGGCCAGTGTAGAGCTGCCTCGGCCGGGCGATCTTGTGCCCAGGGGAAGCCACCATCTCGTTCCACTGGGCGATCCAGCCGGCGGTGCGGGCCAGGGCAAAGATGGCGGTGAACATGGAGGTGGGAATGCCCAGGGCCCGCAGCACGATGCCGGAATAGAAATCCACATTGGGATAGAGCTTCTTCTGGATGAAGTACTCGTCCTCCAGAGCGATCTGTTCGAGCTTCAACGCGATCTTGAACATGGGGTCGTCGTGCAGGCCCAATTCGTCCAGGACCTCGTGGCAGGTCTGGCGCATGATGGCAGCGCGCGGATCCATGTGCTTGTAGACCCGGTGGCCGAAACCCATCAGCTTGAAGCCGGAAGTCTTGTCCTTGGCCTTGCTGATGTATTGGCCGATGCGGGAGACATCGCCGATGTCCGCCAGCATCTTCAGCACCGCCTCGTTGGCGCCCCCGTGCAGGGGCCCCCACAGGCATGCGGTGCCAGCGGCGATGCAGGCGAAAGGGTTGGCGTAGCTGGAGCCGGCGATGCGCACGGTGGAGGTGGAGGCATTCTGCTCGTGGTCCGCGTGCAGGATGAAGATGCGGTCCAAGGCCCGGGACAGCACCGGGCTGGGCTGGTAGCGCTCGCAGGGCGTGGCGTGGAGCATGTGGAGGAAGTTCTCGGTGTAGCCCAGGTAGTTCTGTGGGTACACGAAGGGCTCGCCCTTGTTGTACTTGTAGGACCAGGCCGCCACCGTGGGCACCTTGGCCAGCAGGCGGAACATGGAGATCTCCCGCTGCCTGGGGTCCGCCACATCGCTACTTTCCGGATAGAAGGCCGCCATGGCGCCGATGATGGACACCATGACCGCCATGGGATGGGCATCCCGCCGGAAGCCCTTGTATAGGGACAGCATCTGGTCGTGCAGCATGGTATGCCGGCTGACCGTGTAGTCGAACGCTTTCTTCTCCTCGGCGGTAGGCAGTTCCCCATGCCAAAGCAGATAGGCGGTCTCCAGGAAGTCCGAGCGCTCGGCCAGCTGCTCGATGGGATAACCCCGGTAGTAGAGCAATCCCTGATCGCCATCGATGAAAGTGATGCTGGAGGAGCAGCTCGCCGTGGAGAGGAAGCCCGGGTCGTAGGTGAAGTAGCCCTGGTTGCCCAGGGTGCGGGTATCGATGACATCCGGCCCCAGGGTTCCACCCATGCAGGGTAGTTCGATGGTGGCATCGCCGATTTTCAGGGTGGCATTGGGCTTGTTCATGGTCTTGGGTATCGGGTGGATCGAATCAATGCCACCACTTCAGAGAACTCGTCGGGCGGCGCCTGCTCCCCGGTCAACCAGTCGTACAGGGCCATGTCATCCTGGTCCAGCAGTCGGGCAAAAGCACCCTGCCCTTGGGGAGAAAGATCGGGATAACGGGTTTCGAGAAACAAGCTCAGCCAGGCATCCAGTTCCAGCATCCCACGCCGGCACAGCCAGCGCAGGCGGCTTTCGGTCGTGGGATCTTGCATGGCCGATTACAGTGCCCGTTTCACGAGGAGCGACTTGATTTTGCCGATGGCCTCGGTGGGGTTCAAGCCTTTGGGGCAGACCTCCACGCAGTTCATGATGCCGTGGCAGCGGAACAGGCGGTAGGGGTCTTCCAGGTAGTCGAGGCGCTCGTCGGTGGCCTGGTCCCGGGTGTCGGCGATGAACCGGTAGCCCTGCAGCAGGGCGGCCGGGCCGAGAAACTTGTCCGGATTCCACCAGAAGGAGGGGCAGGAGGTGGTGCAGCAGCCGCACAGGATGCACTCCCACAGGCCGTCCAGCTCGGCCCGGTCCTCCGGGCTTTGCAGGCGCTCGTTCTCCGGTTCCGGGTCCAGGTTGATGAGGTAGGGCTTCACCGCCTTGTAATGCTGGTAGAACTGGGCCATGTCCACGATGAGATCCCGGATCACGCCCAGCCTGGGCAGAGGACGGATGGTGACGGGCTCCTTCAGTCCTTCCAGAGCGGTGATGCAGGCCAGCACGTTGGTGCCGTTGACATTGACACCGTCGGAGCCGCACACGCCCTCCCGGCAGGAGCGGCGGAAGGACAGGCTCTCGTCCAGTGTGTCCTTGATGGCGATGAGGGCGTCCAGCACCTTCTTGCCCTTGGGGTCGAAGTCCAGCTCGTAGTCCTGCATGTGCGGCCCGGAACCGGATTCGGGATCGTAGCGGTAGATACGGAAGCGCATCAGTACGTCCTTTCCTTGGGCTGGAAGGTCTCGACGGTGAGGGGCTTCAGGCGCACCGGCTTGTAGTCGAGCTGATCGTTCTCCCTGAAATAAAGAGAATGGCGCAGCCAGCGGTCATCATCCCGCTTGGGATGATCTTCCCGGGTATGGGCGCCGCGGCTCTCCGTGCGGGCCAGGGCGGAAACCAGGGTGGCCCGGGAAATGCCCATGAGATTCTCCAGTTCCAGGGCTTCCAGGCGGGCGGTGTTGAACATCTTGCTGCGGTCGGCCAGGGCGGCATCCGGCAGGCGGGCCTCCACCTTGTCCAGCAGTTCCAGGCCCTCCTTGAGCAGGGCCTCGGTTCGGTAGACGCCACAGTGGTCCTGCATGATCTTCTGCATTTCCCCCCTCAGGCCGGCCACGGTTTCCGTGCCCTTGGGCTTGTCCCAGCGGGCCAGGCGGGCCAGGGCCTTGTCCACCTCGGCCTGGGGCAAGGGGCGCGGAAAGGGGTTTTCCTTCAGGTAATCGATCATGTGCTGGCCGGCGGCGCGGCCGAACACCACCAGATCCAGCAGGGAGTTGCCCCCCAGCCGGTTGGCGCCATGCACGGATACGCAGGCGCACTCGCCCACGGCATAGAGACCGGGCACCGCCTCCTCCGGGCCGGTACGCACTGGCGACACCACCTGGCCGTGCAGGTTGGAAGGAATGCCCCCCATCATGTAATGGGCCGTAGGGGTCACGGGGATGGGCGCGTCGATGGGGTCCACCCCGGCAAATTGCATGGACAGCTCCCGGATGCCGGGCAGGCGAGACTTGATCTTGTCGGCGCCCAGCTTGCGGATGTCCAGATGCACGTAGTCGCCGTGCTCGCCGCAGCCGCGGCCGGCCCGGATCTCCTGGGCGATGGCCCGGGCCACCACGTCCCGGGAGGCCAGATCCTTGGCGTTGGGGGCGTAACGGGGCATGAACGCCTCGTTGTCCTTGTTGTAGAGGATGCCGCCCTCCCCTCGCACGCCTTCCGATATCAGGCTGCCCACCTCGGGGATGCCGGTGGGGTGGAACTGCCAGAACTCCATGTCCTCCAGGGGCAGGCCGGCCCGCAGCACCATGCCCAGGCCATCGCCGGTGTTGATGTGGGCATTGGTGGAGTGGCGGAAGATGCGGCAGGCCCCCCCGGTGGCCAGCAGGGTTGCCCGGGACTCGAACAGGCAGGGCTCGCCGCTCTCGATCTCCAGGGCCACCACCCCCAGCACGTAGCCTTCCTGGTCCCGCACCAGGTCCAGGGCGAAGAACTCCTCGAAGAACTGGGTGCGGGCAGCGATGTTGCGCTGGTACAGGGTGTGCAGCAGGGCATGGCCGGTGCGGTCTGCGGCGGCGCAGGTGCGGATGGCCTGCTCGCCGCCGTAGTTCTTGGACTGGCCGCCGAAGGGCCGCTGGTAGATCTTGCCATTGTCCAGCCTGGAGAATGGCAGCCCCATGTGCTCCAGCTCGTACACCGCCGACAGGGCGTTGCGGCACATGAACTCGATGGCGTCCTGGTCGCCCAGATAGTCCGAGCCTTTCACCGTGTCGTACATGTGCCAGTGCCAGTTGTCCTCGGAGACGTTGGCCAGGGCCGCGGTGATGCCCCCCTGGGCGGAGACCGTATGGGAGCGGGTGGGAAAGACCTTGGACAGCAGGGCCACCTTCAGGTTGGCCTGGGACAATTGCAGGGCGGCACGCAGGCCCGCCCCGCCGCCGCCGACAATTACGGCATCAAAGGTTCTCTTCGGGATCATGCTGTCCTCGGGCTGATAAGGGTGTTCGTGTCGGCGCCAGGCGTCGCCTCGCGGCCGGTCGCGCCTGCCGCTGCGCGGCAGGCGCTGCTCCCTGCTCGCGCCGCCCCGACAATCGCGGCATCGGGAGTGGGCTTCGAAATCACTTCACGCTCCAGAGGATGTCCACGGTCCAGACCAGGCAGCCGAGATAGAGGGCGCCGAAGGCCAGGTACAGAGCCAGACGCAACACTAGGAAATGCACGTAGTCGATGAAGATCTCGCGCAGGCCGATCCAGGCGTGGACCAGCAGGGATGCGACGAACAGCAGGCTCCCCACCTTCATGGCCGTGGGCACGAAAAGACCGCGCCAGACCAGGAAGTCCATGGGCCCGGCGGCCAGGAAGAGCATGAGGAAGACGACCAGAAAGGCCGCCATGTAGATCGCGCTGGCCCGTTGCAAAAGCCACATGTCCAGCCCGCGATGGGCGCCACTCACGTGCCTCATAGCCCCCTCCCCAGCAAGGAAGTCAGGGCGACGAGGCCCACCAGGAGGGCGGCCAGAACCAGGGTCAGCCAGGCGGTCTGCCGTGCCCGTTCCTTGCCTTCTCCCAGGCCGAAATCGAAGCCCAGATGGCGCATCCCGGCAAGGAAATGGTGCAGCAGCGCCCACAGCAGTCCCAGGCCGATGAGCCAGCCCAGGCCATGGGAAAAGAGCTCCGTCACCCGGTCGTAGTAGTAGGGTGAGCGCAGGGAGCGGGAGAACAGGAACAGCAGGATGGGGATCGCCAGGGAGAGCCCGGCGCCGCTGACCCGGTGCAGGATGGACACGATCCCGCCTATGGGCAGGCGAATGGCCATCAGATTGAGAAAAAACGGCCGCTGCCGATGGATGCGACTGGTCATGGCTCCGTCCTTCGCAAACGCGCCCGTGTTCCGGGTCGCCATAGTCGCTGCATTTAACGCTTATTGCGCCGCACAATCAACTTCGAAATCACCGTATTTGACGGATGGGAAAATTGCTCAGAGGGTGATTTCCCCGTGCCAGCCCAGGGGCGACAAACCCCGGGCCAGGGCGCCGGCTTCCAGCGCCTTGAGGAAAACGGCCGGCCCGGCGGCGTAGATATCCGCCCGGCTGAGATCCGGATGCCGGGACAGGATGGCCTCGGCCACCGCCGCCGCGCCCTGGCCCACATCCAGGGGCTGGTAGCTGAACTCGTCCAGGGCGTCGGCCCAGGCCCGGCACAGATTGTCCTGGTAGTGACCGGCTTCCCCAGCCGCCCAGTAGAGATGCATGGACTCGGCGATCTCCAGGGACATGGCGTGCTGCACCAGGCTCTTGATGGGGGCAAAACCCTCCTCCCAGGCGATGAAGATCACCGGCCGGCGGGAATCCAGCTTCATGACGAACCGCCCCCTGGGGCCGGTGATCTGAACGCTGTCCTCCTTGCGCAGGCCGTCGAAGACCTTGCGGGAGAAACCCCGATTGTCCCGTCGGACGTGGAGCTCGATATGGCGGTCTTCGCAGGGGCAGCTCGCCACGTAGTACTCCCCTTCCTCGCCTTCCGCCGACAGGGTCACGTGCTGGCCGGCCAGGAAGCGCAGGCGCTGGCTGCGGGGCGCGGTGAGGTGCAGGGCGGCCAGGTGGTCGTTGAACCTCTCCACTGCCTTGACCTTGGTGGGAATGGTCTGCTCCGGGATGTCGTCGGCGCCGGCCACGTGGGCCTCCACCACCACGTCGGTGATGGGGGCGTAGGAACACAGCAGGATGGCGCCGTTGGCCCGGTCCTGTTCCTTCAGGACATAGTCGTGGGGATGCACCTTCTTCACCTGGCCGGATACCAGCCGGGCCTTGCATTCGCCACAGTTGCCGTTGCTGCACCCGTAATCCAGGGGAATGCCGGCGCGCAGGGCCGCCTCCAGCAGGGTGTCGCTGCCTTCCACGAAAAACTCGTGGCCGGCGGGCTGCACGGTCACTTGCACGGACATGATGCGCATCACGCTCTCCTGGGCCAGCAGCGCCTCTGCCCGTTCCGCCTCGCCAGGAGCGGCTTCGAGCTCGCGCTTGAGCCATTGTCTGAGCCCGGCGACAGCCTCCATGGTCGCCGGTCCCCCCGATTCCGCCACGTCCTGGAGCTTGTCGCCCAGGAAGCGGAACACCTCGTCGTAATGCAGCAGGAGGCTCTTGGCGGCAGCGAATTCCCTGCCCAATTCGTACAACCGTTCCGCCAGAACCGCCTTGTCCGGCAGGGCGCGCTCGAACACCCGCTTGCCGAAGGCTTTGGCCTTGATCTCCTCCACCCGTTTGTATTCGCCGTCGTCCTCCCATTGCACGTCGGGAAAGACACGCAGCAGTTCATTCATGTCCACCATGCCATC
Organism: uncultured Thiobacillus sp.; assembly: GCA_964646585.1. Lineage (GTDB taxonomy): Bacteria > Pseudomonadota > Gammaproteobacteria > Burkholderiales > Thiobacillaceae > PFJX01. The sequence goes on from CAZYEY010000120.1 coordinate 17,359, forward strand.
GAAAGTGGACAGTTCGCCGTCGTGGATCATGCGCTGGATCGCCGAGCGGGACTGCCCCACCAGACGGGCTACGCGGGATAAGGGAAGGTAATGGGCCATGAACGGCATAATAGCCAGCGGTGTTTGCCGCACAAAACAGCGCCCGCGAATATTTGAAGATGCTAAATCTGGCCATCCGCCCCTATCGGCAATCCGCCTTCGCTGCCTTGCGCCGGGCCGGGCTGCCACCGTTGCTGGCGCGTCTCTATGCGGCCCGGGGCATCGATGCGGCGGAAACCCTGAAATCCAGGCTGGGCGAGCTCCTGCCCGTGACCGGGTTGAAGAATGCCGAAGCCGCCGCCTGCCGTCTGGCCGATGCTTGCCGCCGAGGCGAGAAGCTACGTGTGGTGGCTGACTACGATGCTGACGGCGCCACTGCCTGCGCCGTGGCCCTGGCAGGGCTTTCCGCCCTGGGGGCCAAGGTGGACTATCTGGTGCCCAACCGCTTCGAGTACGGCTACGGCCTGTCGCCGGAAGTCGCCCGCCTGGCCGCCGAGGGCAAGCCGGATCTCCTCATTACCGTGGACAACGGCATCGCCGCCAACGCCGGCATCGAGGAAGCCCGGCGCCTGGGGCTGGAGGTGCTGGTCACCGACCACCATCTACCCGGGGCAAGCCTGCCGGATGCCCTCATCGTCAATCCCAACCAGCCCGGTTGCCCCTTCCCGAGCAAGCATCTGGCCGGCGTGGGCGTCATGTTCTACGTGCTCATGGCCTTGCGCGCCGAACTGCGCCGGCGCGGCGCCTTCGCCGCCAAGCCGGAACCCAACCTGGCCGATCTGCTGGATCTGGTGGCCCTGGGCACCGTGGCCGACCTGGTGCGCCTGGACGCCAACAACCGGCTGCTGGTGGCCCAGGGCCTTGCCCGCATCCGCCAGGGCAAGGCGCGGCCAGGCATCCAGGCTTTGTTCGCGGTGGCCGGCAAGGCCGCCGAGCGGGCCTGTGCCGAAGATCTGGGCTATGCCATCGCCCCTCGCCTCAACGCCGCCGGCCGACTGGACGACATGACCCGGGGCATTGAATGCCTGCTGGCCGCCGACGCCAAGCAGGCCCTGGCCCTGGCCGGAGATCTGGACCAGCTCAACCGGGAACGGCGGGGCATCGAAGCGGAAATGCAGGAGCAGGCCCAGGCCCTGCTGGATGGCATAGAGGTGGCCGACGGCGCCAGCCTTACCCTCTACGATCCGGCCTGGCACCAGGGCGTAGTGGGCCTGCTGGCCTCCCGTCTCAAGGAACGCCACCACCGCCCCACCCTCATCTTCGCCGACGCCGGCGACGGCCTGCTGCGTGGCTCCGGCCGGGCCATCCCCGGCCTGCACCTGCGCGATGCCCTGGATGTGGTGGATCGCCGCCTGCCCGGCATCATCCTCAAGTATGGCGGCCACGCTGCCGCCGCCGGGCTGACCCTGCGGCGGGAACACCTGGAGATTTTCACCGACGCCTTCGAGCGCGTGGCCCGGGAGAGCCTGAGCGCGGCCGCCCTCACCCGGATCATCGAAACCGACGGCGAACTGGCCCCGGACGAATTCACCCTGGCCAACGCCGAAATCCTGCGCGACACGGTCTGGGGCCAGGGTTTCCCCACCCCCGCCTTCCAGGGCGAATTCACCGTGCAAAGCCAGCGCCTGGTGGGGGAGAAACACCTGAAACTGCGCCTGGCCGGCCCCGGCATCACCGCCGAAGCCATGCGCTTCTTCCAGGACACGCCCCTGCCGGAGCGCATCCAGGCGGTGTATCGGCTGGAAGTGAACGAATGGAACGGCGCGCGCGGTCTTCAGCTCAACCTGGCCCACTGGGCCGAGGCGTAACCACGGGCCCGCCCGGCTCGATGCCATGAGCAGGGATCACTTCACCAATCCCCATCCCTTCAGCCGGTTGTAGGCGTGCTGGGCCTGGCCGCCCTGCTGGGTCATCTGCAGGTAGCGGTAATACTCCTGGGCCGCGCCCTGGCGGTTCTGCATCTGTTCCAGAGAGTAGCCCTTGAGGAAGGTGGTGTTGGGGTTGCCCGGCAGCAGGCGGTCGTATTCCTGGAAGGCGGCCAGGGCCTGGTCGGGCTGACGCAGTTGCAAATGGGCGACGCCGGCGAGCTGGCTGGCCTGAGCCTCGGCGGGATAGATGGCCTTGGCGCGAGCCAGGTAGGGCTGGGCTTCTCGGGGCCGCTTCATGGCCATCTGGGTCTTGGCCATGAGCACCAGGCCGGGATAGTCATCCGGTGCCATGGAAAGGGCCTGACGCAGATGGCCTTCCGCCACCTCGAACTTCTTCTGACTGAGCATGGACTCGCCCTTTTGCTCCTCCACGATGGCCGGCCTGATGGCCCGCAGGCGGGCGGTGTGGTCCATGTAGCGCTCCTTCTGGCGAGGCTTGCGGGCGCTGTCCTTGTAGGTGGTTTGCAGGGCCTGGCGGGTGGTGGCCAGGCGCTCGGAGCTCATGGGATGGGTGGCGAACATGAGTTCCAGCGCGCTCGGCTTGCTCCTGGACTGGCTGTTGAGCATGTCCATGAGATCCGCCATACCTTCAGGGTTGTAGCCGGCCTTGGTCATGTATTCCAGGCCCAGGGCGTCGGCCTCCCGCTCGTTGTCCCGGCTGTAGTGGGCCAGCAGGGCGCCGCCCCCGACGTTGCCGATGAGTTGGGCCAGTTCACCATATTGGGGACTCTTGGAGGCGGCGGCGATGGTGGCGGTGGCGGCCACGATCTCCAGCAGGGTGCCCTGGGCCTGCCGCTCGGCGAAATGACGGGCGTTGACGTGGCCGATCTCGTGGCCCAGGAGGGCAGCCAGCTCATCCTCGCTTTCCACCTCCAGCAGAATGCCCCGGGTGGCGGCGATGGAGCCGCCCGGGAAAGCGTAGGCATTGACGTAGTTGGCGTTCACGGCCTGGAAGCGATAAGGCATGTCCGGCCGATGGGATCTGCCGGACATGGCGTTGCCCACGCCGGCCAGGTACTGATTCAGATCCCGGTCTTGGCTGACGCCATAGTCCTCGGAGAACTGATGGGGCGAGTGCTGCTTGTCCAGGGCGATTTCCTGCTCCTTGCCCATCATGACGAAGGCTTTTTTCCCCGTGACCGGGTCGGTGGCGCAGCCGGCCAGCCAGACGGAGGCGCCCAGGCCCGGGAGCGTCCAGATAAAATCTCTTCTATTCATTGTGTTACCTTCGTTATTTGGTGTGGATTGTGAATTGCATTGACCCAGCTCGGGAGAAAATGACCACGATCGAACCACATGCGGATTTTCGCCGTCTGTGAGTTCCTGCACCACCTTCCCGGAAACGACTCAAGCGCCCGCCAGAATCACCCCGCCCCCCAGGCAGTTCTCTCCCTCATACACCACCACCGACTGTCCCGGCGTCACCGCCCACTGGGCCTCGTCGAAGCGCAGCACCAGGCGATCAGCCCCGACGGCCTCGACCGTGCAGGCCGCGTCCTGCTGGCGGTAGCGGGTTTTGGCGGTGTAGCGGCCGCCGGCCCTGGGGGGGGCGACCACCCAGCTCAAATCCGTCGCCTCCAGAGTGGGCGACAACAGCAACGGGTGCGCGTGGCCCTGGACGACGATGAGCTGGTTTTTGTGCAGGTCCTTGCCGGCCACGAACCAGGGTACGCCCTCCTCCGCCCCTTTCACGCCACCGATCCCCAGACCCTGGCGCTGGCCCAGGGTGTAGTACATGAGGCCTTGGTGGCGGCCCACCACGCGGCCTTCGGGGGTGGGCATGTCGCCGGGCTGGATGGGCATGTAGCGTTGCAGGAATTCCCGGAAGGGCCGCTCGCCGATGAAGCAGATGCCGGTGCTGTCCTTTTTTTCCGCCACCGGCAGGCCCGCCTGCCGGGCCAGGTCCCGCACCTTCGGCTTGGGCAGATGACCGATGGGAAACAGGGCTTTTTCGATCTGCCGCTGGTTCAGGCGGTAGAGGAAGTAGCTCTGGTCCTTGTTGGGGTCCAGGCCCTTGAGCAGGCGGCGCTGAGGAAAGGCGCCGTCCAGGCGGGCGTAGTGGCCCGTGGCGATGTGATCGGCCCCCAGGGTGAGGGCGTGGTCCAGGAAGGCCTTGAACTTGATTTCGGCGTTGCACAGCACATCCGGGTTGGGGGTGCGGCCGGCCTGGTATTCGTGCAGGAAGTAGGCGAACACCCGGTCCCGGTATTCCCGGCTGAAGTTCACCAGGCTCACCTCGATGCCCAGCACGTCGGCGATGGCCAGCACGTCCTTGTAGTCCTGGGCGATGGGGCAGTCTTCCTCCAGGTCGTCCGCCTCCCAGTTCTTCATGAACACGCCCACCACCTCATGGCCCTGCTCCTTGAGCAGCCAGGCGGTGACGGCGGAATCCACGCCGCCGGAGAGGCCGACGACGATGCGGCTCATGGGCGGTCGTGGAACTCGGTGATCAGGTCCAGGGGGTAGGACTTGCCAGCCGCGTAATCCGCCAGGCAGCGGGCCACGATGGGGCTGCGGTGGCGGGCGGACTGGGTGGCGATCTCCTCCGGCGTCATCCACACCGCCCGCAGGATGCCCGCGTCCAGCCGGGCCGTGGGGTCGAAACCCGTCACCGTGCCGGTGAAGGCGAAGCGCATGTAGGTGTGGCCCTTGGGGTGACGCCAGCGGTACACGCCCAGCAGGGCCTGGGGCTCGAAGTGATGGGCGGTCTCCTCGAACACCTCCCGGCGCACGGCGTCCAGCAGGGACTCGCCGTCTTCCAGGTGACCGGCGGGCTGGTTGAAGCGCAGGCCTTCGGCGGTTTCCTCCTCCACCAGCAGAAAGCGGCCGTCCTCCTCGATGACGGCGGCCACCACCACATGGGGTTTCCAGATGTCCTTGCTCACCTGCCTGCCCTCCTGTCGCTGCGCGACGTCCCCCCCGGGGGCGGCGGCGCGTCCGTTTCGGACGGCCGGGCGGGAACGCTCACGGGCCTGCCCCACAGATCGTAGTCGTCGGAGCGGGTGATCCTCACCTTCACGAAGTCGCCGGGCTTCAGGCCCCGGCCCTGGGCAATGTGCACCACGCCGTCGATCTCCGGGGCGTCGGCGGGGCTGCGGGCGATGGCACGGCCGCCCCCCGCCTCGTCCACCAGCACGGTCATTTCCCGGCCAAGCTTCGCTTTCAGCCGGGCAGCGCTGATGTCCGCCTGCACGTCCATGAAGCGGGCCAGCCGGTCCTGCTGGATGTCCTCGTCCACGTGATCGGGCAGGGCGTTGGCCGCCGCGCCCTCCACCGGCGAGTAGGCAAAGGCCCCCACCCGGTCCAGCTGGGCGGCGTCCAGGAAGTCCAGCAATTCGTCGAAGTCTTCCTCCGTCTCGCTGGGAAAGCCGACGATGAAGGTGCTGCGGATGGCCAGGTCGGGGCAGATTTCCCGCCATTTCTCGATGCGGCGCAAGACATTTTCGGCGTGGGCCGGGCGCTTCATGGCCTTGAGGATGCGGTGGCTGGCATGCTGGAAGGGCACGTCCAGATAGGGCAGCACCTTGCCCTCGGCCATCAAGGGGAGGATGTCATCCACGCTGGGGTAGGGATAGACGTAATGCAGGCGCACCCAGACGCCCAGTTTGGACAACTCCTGCACCAGTTCCAGCAGGCGGGTCTTCACCGGGCGGCCCCCGTAAAACCCCATGCGATACTTCAAGTCAACGCCGTAAGCGCTTGTATCTTGAGAAATAACCAATAACTCCTTGACCCCGGCCTGGACCAGGGCCTCCGCCTCCTTGAGCACATCGCCGATGGGCCGGGACGCCAGATCGCCCCGCAGGCTGGGGATGATGCAGAAGGTGCAGCGGTGGTTGCAGCCCTCGGAAATCTTGAGATAGGCATAGTGCCGGGGCGTGAGCTTGAGGCCGCCGGGGGGGATGAGATCGGCGTAGGGATCGTGGGGTTTGGGCAGGTGGGCGTGGACCGCCGACATGACCGCCTCGGTGGCGTGGGGGCCTGTGACGGCCAGCACGCTGGGATGGGCATGTTTCACTACGGATTCCCGGGCCCCCAGGCAGCCGGTGACGATGACCTTGCCGTTCTCCCGCAGGGCCTCGCCAATGGCGTCCAGGCTTTCCTCCACGGCGGCGTCGATGAAGCCGCAGGTGTTGACCAGCACCAGGTCCGCGTCCTGGTAGGTGGGCACGATGAGATAGCCCTCGGCCCGCAGTTGGGTGAGGATGCGTTCGGAGTCGTAGGCGTTTTTCGGGCAGCCCAGGGAGACGAAGCCGATCTTGGGAAGGCTGGACATGGTCGGGGTCCTCAGGCGGGTTTGCGGCCGCTCGCCTGGAAGGCGGCGTAGCGGAAGATGGCGTCCGGGTTTTCGGCCAGGGCCGCGAAATCGGCCTTCAGGGCGGCGATGTCGTCGTCGCCGATGCGGCCGTGGGCGCGGAGTTGGGCGCTGCCGCTCAGCAGCAAAGTCTGCCAGAAGTCCAGGAAGGCCCGGCGCTCGCCCGGGTTCCGGGCGCGCCCGTCCAACTGGGGCGAGACCTCCCGGAATCGGACGTCCTCGAAACCCGCGCCAGCCAGCAGGGCCGCCAGACGGATTCCCACATCGGGTTCGCCCCCCAGCTCCCGTTGCAGGGTGTTGAAGGCGCGCCACCAGCGGGTCAGGCCGGACATGGGCGGATGGGTGAACAGACCGGCGTTGAAGACTTCGGTGCAAACCACAACGCCACCGGGTTTCAGCACCCGCCGGACCTCCCGCAGCGGGGCGTCATGGTCGTTCAGGTGCTCCAGCACCCAGATGCCATAGGCGCCATCGAAAGAGGCATCGGCAAAGGGCAGCCGGTAGGCGGAGGCTTCAACCAGATCCACCTTTCCCGCTGCCAAGGGATCGGCCAGCAGCCGGGCGGCCCGGGCCAGCTGCTCAGGGGAGAGGTCGACGCCGGTGAAATGGATGCGGGGAAAGCGTTCCAGCAAGACCCGGATCTGGGCGCCCACGCCGCAGCCCAGTTCCAGGACCGCGTCGCAACCGTGGAAGTCCATGCCGGGCTGGACCCAGGGCGCCAGAAATTCGGCCTGGCGGATCAGGCGCTCCTGTTCGGCCGAGGCGAAGGAATGGATGTAGCGTTCCGCGGAGGCGTCCACCATCGGCTCCAGGGCCTGAATCAGACCGGCACCTTGTAGTGGTCCTGGGTGAACAGATCGATGCCGCAATGGAGGTTCTCGATCCAGTCCAGGAAGGCCTCGATGGCTTCCCTGCCCTTGAACCAGCGCCCGTGCTGGGGCACCAGCATGTCGATGTCCATGCCCCGCACCATGTTGACCCAGAACTTGCAGGCTTTGTTGGACACCATGTAGCGGCGGTGGAAGCCCTGCATGCGCGCCAGATGGGCGGAGAATTCCGCCTTGGTGGTGATGGGGGCCACGATCTCGTCGTGGTGCACCAGGGAGGCCCCCATGTCGCCGGAAAAGAGGATCCTGGCCTTGCTGTCGTAGAACTGGAAGTTGCCCTCGGCGTGGAGGAAGTGGGCAGGGATGGCCACCAACCGGGTGTCCCTCATGGGCACCACCATGCCCGGGTCGGGAATGCCGACGATGCGTCCTCCGGTGCGGTTGAGGGTGCAGAAATGGGGCACGAAGCGTTCCCACAGGGCGGAGACATAGACCGTGCAATCCGTGGCCGACAGCCACTTGTTGAGGGAGGCGACGATGTCCGGGTCCTGATGGGAGGCGAAGATGTACTTCAGCTGCTTGAAGGGGAAGTACTTGTGCATGGCCATGATCAAGGCGTTGTAGGTCATGTTCCCGGCCGGGTCGATGAGGGCCCCCTCGCCGTTGGAGACGATGAGGAACTGATTGGCCTGCACCGCCGAACTGCCGCTGTCGTCCACCAGATCGTTGAACATCAGGCAGACGTGGCTGCCGTCGTTGTAAAGTTCGATCGCCATGATTCGCGCCTCTAGTCTGTCAAATAACTTTTCGTAGACCGCCTGCCATGTACCTGATCGCCATCGGCTATGCCTACGTGGTCTTCCTCGTGGCCCTGGCCTCCGGCAGCCTGATGGCCGGACTCTCCATTGCCTTGTTCCTGGGGGTTCTGCCCCTGTGGGCCTTCATCCTACTGGGATCGGGGCGGACCGCGCGGCGCTCAATGGCCATGCCCGCCCATCCAGGACTCGGCCAGCCCGCTCGCCGCCCAGACGGTGAGCACGCCCAGCCCGATCAATAGGGCCTGCTGGGCCGTATGCCCCAGTTCCACCCGCTTGTGCAGGCCCGGGATCAGGTCCGCCACCGCCACGTAGATCATCCCGGCGGCCGCCAGCGCCAGCATGAAGGGCAACAGTTCGTGGAGTGATTCCAGGAGGAAGTAACCCAGCAGCGCCCCCACCAGCATGGCGGCGCTGGACAGGAGGTTCAGCATCAGCGCCCTGCCCTTGCTGTAGCCGGAATGGAGCAGGATGAGGAAGTCACCCAGTTCCTGGGGCACCTCGTGGGCAGCGATGGCGAAGGCGGCTACCACGCCCAGCTTCACGTCCACCAGGAAGGCGGCGGCGATCATCACCCCATCCACGAAGTTGTGCACCGTGTCGCCCACGGTGATCATCAGGCCGGCGCGGCCATGGCCCTGGGCCGGCGTCTCGGCGCCGTGGGCCTCGCAGTGCTCGGTGTGGCAGTGACGCCAGAGCACCAGCTTCTCCAGGATGAAGAAACCGAAGATGCCGGCCAGCACCACGCCGCTCACCGCCCCGGCGTGTTCCGCGTGCTCCAAGGCATGGGGCAGGATTTCCAGGAAGGCCGCTCCCAGCAGGGCGCCGATGGCATAGCTCACCATCACCGGCACCCACTCCGCCTTCAGGTTCAGGGCCACGCTGGCCAGCAACACGGACAACAGTCCGCCGGCGGCGCTGGCGAGAAGGATGGAGGCAAGCAGACTCATGGAGGGCGCGTCGGAAAAGCGGCGATTTTAGCCTTTCGCGCCCTGGTTTGAGGGCTGAAATCGAATCGCGCTGCGCATCCCCACCCCTGCAAGCTTGCAGGCAACGGAAAGCGCAATTCATGGGGGTAAACTTTCGCCAGTCAATCAGGGAGGAAACTTTGAAAGTGGCAGCAAGAACCGATCGGCGCATTCTTCTCGCCGTCACCGGCCTCACCCCCCAGGTGGTCACCGAAACCCTCTATGCCCTGGCCTGCCGCGCGGATAAGCCCTGGCTTCCCGACGAGGTGCACCTCATCACCACCGCCACCGGCGCGGAGAACGCCCGTCTCAACCTGCTCGCCGGGGAGGGCTGGTTCCACCGCCTGGTGGCCGACTACCGCCTGCCCGCCATCGCCTTTCCCAAGGAAAACATCCATATCCTGCGCGGCGCCGATGGCCAGCCCCTGGACGACATCCGCACGCCGGAACAGAACACCCTGGCTGCCGACTTCATCACCGAGACCGTGCGCCGCCTCACGGAAACCCGGAATACCGAACTGCACGTCTCCATCGCCGGCGGGCGCAAGACCATGGGCTACTACCTGGGTTACGCCCTGTCGTTGTATGGCCGGCCCCAGGACCGGCTCTCCCACGTCCTCGTCAGCGAGCCTTACGAGACCAACCGCGACTTCTACTATCCCACCCCCTACGATCACCCCATCCACAGCCGGCGCGGCGCCAGGGAGATCACGGTCAACGCCCGCCATGCCCGGGTGGAACTGGCCGACATTCCCTTCGTGCGGCTGCGCGAGGGCCTACCGGGCGAACTGCTGCGCGGCACCGCCAGCTTTTCCCGCAGCGTGGCGGCGGCGCAGTGCACGGGCCGGCGGCTGGAGCTGCGCCTCGACCCCGGCCGCCACCAGGCCAGCGCCGGGGGAGAGGCCGTGCGCCTGACCGCCCAGAACTTCGCCCTGCTGCTCTGGCTGGCGCGACGGCGCCTGGCCGCCAGCGGGCCAGTGCATTGCTCGGTGAACGGCTACAACCGCGAGGCGGCCGAGGAATATCTGGCGGTGTGCCGCAGCCTGTTCGGCGAGTTCTCCGCCGAGTATGAGAAGGCCGAGCACACCCTCGCCCGGGGGATGGACAGCAGCTGGTTCAGTCCGGCGAAAAGCCGCCTGAAAACCGCCCTGATCCGCGCCCTCGGCGAATCCGGCGCCGCCCCCTACCTGATCCGCGCCAGCGGCCCCGGAAAGGGCAACCGCTTCGAACTGACCCTGCCCCCCGAACACATCCACATCCAAGAATGAGCATGTCCGACACCACCCTGACCTGTCCCAACTGCGGTCATCCCATCCCGCTCAGCGAGGCCCTCACCGCCCAGCTTTCCGGCCAGCTCGAAGCGCGCCTGAAGGCCGAGCACGAGGCCCGCGTCAAAGCCGCCGCCGCGGAAGCCGAGGCGCGCGCCCGCGGCGAACTCACGGCACGGGTCGAGGCGCTCACCAAACAGCTCGCCGACCAGATCCGCCATGCCCGCGAGGCCGAGGCGCGGGAGCTCGAGCTCAAGCGCCGCGCCCTGGAGCTGGAGGAACAGGGCCGCACCCTGGCCGAGCGCACCCGCCTGGAAGTCGAGGAAAAGCTGCGCAGGGAAGTCGAGGAGAAGACCCGGGCCCTGCTCGCCCAGGCCCAGGCCCAGGCCAGGCGCGAAGCAGCCCTGGAACTCGAACAGGTCAAGGGTCAGCTTGCCGCCCAGCAGGCCAGGGCCGAGGAGGCCCAGCGGCGCGAGCTGGAACTCGCCCGCCAGGCCGAGGCGCTGCGGCAGAAACAGCAGGAACTCGACCTGGAGCTGGAACGGCGGCTGGCCGCCGCCCGCGCCGAGGAGGAAAAACGCCTGCGCCAGCTCATCGGCGAAGAGCAGTCGCTCAAGCTCGCCGAACGCGACAAGCAGATCGGCGACCTGAAAAAGCTCATCGAGGAGATGAAGCAGAAGAGCGAGCAGGGCAGCCAGGAGACCCAGGGCGAGGTGCTGGAGCTCGACATCCAGGCCGCCCTGGAGCGGCAGTTTCCCCACGACGAGATCGCCCCCGTGCCCAAGGGCGTGGCCGGCGCCGACCTCATCCAGACCGTGCGCGACGGCCAGGGCCGTGCCTGCGGCAGGATCGTCTGGGAGACCAAGAACACCAAGCACTGGTCGCGCGAGTGGCTCGCCAAGCTCAAGGACGACACCCGCGCCGTCGGCGGCAACCTGTCGGTGCTCGTCTCCACGGCGCTGCCCGAGGGCCTGCACGAATTCGGCCTGCTGGAAGGCGTGTGGGTGGCCAGCCGGCGCGCCTGGCCGGCTTTGGCCGTGGCCCTGCGCGAGCAGCTCGCGCAGGTGGCCTTCGCCCACGCCGCCCAGGAAGGCCGGCAGGAGAAGATGGAGGTGCTCTACCGCTATCTCTCCGGCGACGCCTTCCGCCAGAAGGTCACCGGCATCGTCGAAGCCTTCACCGCCCTGCACGACCAGCTCGCCCGCGAGCGGCGGGCGATGGAGCGGCTCTGGAAGGAGCGCGAGAAGCAGATCGAGCGGGTCGTCGCCAACACCGTCGGCATGTACGGCGAGATGCGCGGCATCCTCGGCGGCGGCCTGCCGGAGATTCCCCAGCTCAGCCTGGATGGGGCGGCGGGATTGCTGGAGGAGTGAGGACGCCTGGCGGCAAGCTTGCCGCGGACGTGAATCGGCGACATCGAATGCAACATGTGAACGAGCCCCGGAGCCTGTCATGAACCGTTCCGAATACACCATCCGCTTCGACACCCCTGCCTTCCTCGGCGACGCCCAGCAGAACGGCCGCTGGCGCACGCCGCCCATCAAGGCGCAACTGCGCCAGTGGTGGCGGGTGGTATATGCCGCCGAGCACGGCTTCGCCCCCAACCTGGCGGCGATGCGGCGCGAGGAGGGGCAACTCTTCGGCGTGGCCAGCGATGGTGAGGGGGACAGCCGGAAGAGTCGGATGCGAATCCGCCTGGATCGGTGGGACGAAGGCGATATGAAGAAAAACCAATGGCCGGCCTTTGCCACGGTGGCGCATCCAGAGGTTCGTCAGCCCGTCGCCAGCGATCTTTATCTGGGCTATGGGCCGGTCACGCTTCCGCGCGGCGAACGCAGACCGACCCTCATGGCCAACGCCGCCATCCAGGCCGGCGAGGAAGCCACGCTGTCCATCGCCGTCCCCGAGGAACACGCCCCGCGCCTGCAACGCGCCCTCTGGCTCATGGACCGCTATGGCACCCTGGGCGGGCGCAGTCGCAACGGCTGGGGGTCGTATGCGCTCGCGCCACAAAAGGACACCGTAGCGCTCTCCGGCAGCGTGCCGCTGCACGACTGGAAGGGATGCCTCGCCCTCGACTGGCCGCACGCCATCGGCCGCGATGGCAACGGCGCGCTGATCTGGCAGACCGCGCCGCAGGCGGACTGGAAGGCGCTGATGAAGACGCTGGCGGTCCTCAAGATCGGGCTGCGCACGATGTTCGCCTTTGCCACCGGCAAGAACGCACCGCGGACGGAGGAGCGCCACTGGCTGAGCTACCCGGTCACCAACCACTCGGTGGCTGCCTGGAGCAACAACGCCCGCCTGCCCAACCAGCTGCGCTTCAAGGTGCGCAAGACGGCGGAGGGCCAACTCGTCGGCGTGATCTTCCACATGCCGCATCTGCCGCCGCCGGCCTTCGACCCCGACCGCGCCGCCATCGTGCAGGTGTGGCGGCAGGTGCATGCCTTCCTCGATGCCTCCGCGCAAAAACTCACCCGCATCCCGGAGTAAGCCATGAACGACCAAACACTCTGGCAGACCAAGCTCGCCGCCCGCATTCATGACCCGGCGGAGAAGGCCCTGGTGCTGCTGCGCGACCCGGCGGGGCATGAAAACGGCACATCCAAGGCGCTAAAGCGCCTGCTGGCCATCGGTTCCGAGCCTCTGCCCGACACCATCGACCCGGACAACGACGCGGTACTGTCCCGAGTCATCTTCAAGCGCGGCCTCAAGTCCAGGATTTACAAGCATGTGCAACGAGCCGACTGGTGGGCTGCTGCCGCCGACCGGCCGCAATGGCCGATGCAGGAAATCCCCGTCACCACGAAGAAGGGCGAGGAAAAGACCTTCGCCGTGGCCCCCTGGGCGCAGGTGCGCTGGGCGAACCAACCCGTGCTCGTGCATCCGCTCACCGGTGCGCGGTACGACCTCGGCAGCCTCGCGGATACGGAAATCGCCGACCTCAAGCAGCGCAGCTTCGAGCACTTTTCCGACCTGCTGGTGCAGCTCGGCGCCAAGGAGGAAACGCCCCAGGACCTGCGCAAGACCCTGCTCGCCTACTGGCGCTTCGGCCCGGAGCTGAGCGAAGCGCACGACAACGGCAAGCTCGGTGCGCTCTGGCCGCTGCTGCCCGCCGACACCCGTATTCCCGACCACTCCATCTGGGACCACCTGGATCTGACCTCCGCCTTCGCCGGCGCCTTCGTCGCCGATCCCCGGGGCGAGGCGGCCCTGCTGGCCCTGTCCATCGGTCCGGTGCAGGGCTTCATCGCCGCCGCGCGCAAGATGGACGACCTGTGGGCCGGCTCCCATCTGCTCTCGCGCCTGGCCTGGGAGGCCATGCGCCCGGTATGCGAGGCGCTGGGCCCGGACGCCATCCTCTTCCCCCGCCTGCGCGGCATCCCCCAGGTGGACCTGTGGCTGCGGGACCGGATGGGCCTGCCCGATGCCCTGTTCGAAGGCTGCGACTGGATGCGCGGCGGCACCGACGCCAACCCCCTGTTTTCCGCCGCCCTGCCCAACCGCTTCGTCGCCGTGGTGCCGGCCGGCAGGGCGCGCGAAATCGCGGAGAACGTCACCCAGGCCGTGCGCGGCTGGCTCAGGCAACTCGGCGACGACGTGGTCTCGCGCCTGCTCAAGGAAGCGGGCTTCGACGTGGAAGGCACGTCCACACCTCACGAACAGATCAAGGAACAACTCGCGGGCTTCCCCGAAGTGCACTGGGCCGTCGTGCCGTTTTCCCTCATCCGGCCACGCAACGAGAAAAAGCAGACCGATCTGGACACGAGCGCCCTGTCCGCCGCCATGGCCCCGTTTTTCCACCCCTCCCCCTCGGGGGGAGGGGCTGGGGGAGAGGGCGAGTGCGGCTTCCTCGCCACCCCTGCCTGGCAGGCCCTGCAAAAGGAGATCGACTGGGGAGACGGCACCACATTCTTCGCCCCCAACCCCGGTGTGCTCTACCCGGCGGTGTACGACCTGGCCGAACGGGTGCTGGCCGCCGCCAAGGCCGCGCGGGTCTTCGAGCAGACCGAACAGACGGGCTGGCGTGAGTCGCTCGCCGGTGAAACCGAATGGCTGACCACCGACCGGGCCCAGCTCGTCCTCCCGCCGGGCAGTCGCAAGGACACCCTGTGGACCCGCATCGCCGAGCGCAAGCCCGCCTGGGCGAAAAAGGGCGAGCATCTCGGCGCGCTCTCGGCCATCAAGCGCCTGTGGCCGACGATCTTCGCCGAGGAGGTGGGCCGTGCCCTCGCCGCCGGCGAACGGGGCGAGCAAAAGGACATCGGCCGCTTCGTGGTTTCCACCCACACCATGGCGCTCGCCCACCAGCTCGACCAGTGGTTGGAAAAGGGGGGGCTTACCGTCTCCGGCCTTGACGTGCGGGGAGCCGAGAGCGTCGCCCTGCCGCGCCGACTGGTCCGGCGCCACCAGGCCAACCCAGCCCTGGCCGACGCCAAGCGCATCCCCGGCCTGCTGGAGGCCGCGCGGGAGGCCGAGGAGGACGGGGCCCTGGAAAAGGTGCAGCGCCAGGTCCGCCAGGCCATCGGCGCGACCCTGGGCAAGTCGGAAGCCCGGCTCGAGACCTACTATGCCCTGCTCATGATGGACGGCGACCGCATGGGCGCCATCCTTTCCGGCGACGAGAAGACCGCCATCCCCTACCGGGCGAGCTTCCACCCCCAGGTGCAAAAGGGCTTCGACCAGCACGCCGCGAAGCAGCCGCTCATCAGGAAATACGGCGACCAGAAACGCCCCATCTCCCCCAACCGGCACCTGGCCATCTCCGGCGCCCTCAACGACTTCTCCCAGACCGTCGTGCGCCACGTGGTGGAGGAAGAGCACCTCGGCCGCGTGATCTACGCCGGCGGCGACGACGTGCTGGCCATGCTGCCGGTGGCGGACCTGCTGCCGTGCATGCAGCGCCTGCGCCATGCCTACTCGGGCACGCTGCCGGAGGACGAAAGCAAGGACTGGGGCGACCTGCGTAAAGACCCCAACGGCCTGCACTGCAAGGCTGGTTTTGCATATCTCCGTGGCCGCCTCATGCGCATGATGGGCGAAAACGCCACCGCCAGTTGCGGAGCGGTCATCGCCCACCATCAGGCGCCCCTGTCGGCGGTCCTGCGCGAGCTGCGTCAGGCGGAGAAACGCGCCAAGAGCGAAGGCGGGCGGGATGCCTTCTCCATCACCGTCATCAAGCGCTCCGGCGGCGCGCTCCGGCTGACGGAGAAATGGGGCGAGCCGGTGACGCTGCTCCATGACCTCATCGCCTTCCTGCGCGACGAAGCCACCTCCCGCCGCGCCGTGTACAACAGCCTGGAATGGCTCAAGGACCTGCCCGACCCCAAGGATCTGCCCGACATGCTGGCCAGCCTGCTCGGCTATCAACTCGCCCGGCAATCGGGTGGCGATGCCAAGCACCAAGCCCCAGCCCTGGCCCAACGCCTCGCCGCGCGGACCGCCGCACAGCCCAGGGACGGCCTCGTCTGGCTGGAAAACTTCCTCACCGTGGCCGAGTTCCTGGCCCGGGAAACCCGTAGCGGAGGCGACGCATGAGCGTGGAGACCCGATTCCTCGAACCCCTGGACGTGCTCTTCCTGCGCGGCAACAAACTGTTCGGCGACCCGGGCAGCTTCGGCGAGGCACTCATCCCGCCCTGGCCTTCGGTGGCGGCGGGCGCCATCCGCTCGCGCATGCTGGCCGATGCCAAGGTCGATTTCGCCGCCTTCGCACGCGGTGCAGTCGTGCATCCGGAACTGGGCACCCCCAGTGAACCCGGCCCGTTCCGGGTGACCGCCTTCCACCTCGCCCGCCGCCTGGCCGACGGCCGGGTGGAGATCCTGTATCCGCTGCCGGCCGATGTCGTGGTCCGTGAGAACGCGGCCGGAAATGCGACCGTGCAATCCCTCACCCCAACCCCTTTCCCCGAGGGAGAGGGGCTGCAAAGTTCCGCGCCGCTGCCGCTGCTGCCCGTGCTGGCCGAGAGTGAGCGCAGCAAGCCCGCGGCCGGCTACTGGCTGGCCGAATCGGGTTGGCGCAAATACCTGGCGGGGGAAACGCCCGGTACCGCCGATCTGGTGAAATCCGACGCGCTCTGGACTCTCGACCACCGGGTGGGCGTGGGCCTGGAGGCCGCCACCCGGCGCGCCGCCGACGGCCGCCTGTTCTCGGCGCAGGCGGTGGCGATGCGGCCGGGCGTTGGCTTCCTTGCTGCCATCCGCGACGCACTGCCGCCCAGTGATGGCACGGTCCGCCTCGGCGGCGATGGCCGCGCCGCCGCCGTTCATGCCGTCGAAAAGACCCTGCCCGAGCCGGATTACGCCGCCATCGCCAAGACGGGCCACTGCCGCCTGGTGCTGGCCACACCCGGCCTTTTCTCGGCGGGCTGGCTGCCCACCGGCATGCGCCGGGAAGCCGACGGCAGTTACCGCTTCGACCTCCACGGCGTGCGTGGCCGACTGGTCTGCGCCGCCGTGCCCCGCGCCGAAGTCGTCTCCGGCTGGGATCTCGCGCGCTGGCAGCCCAAGCCGGCCCGGCGCGCCGCCCCCAGCGGCAGCGTGTGGTGGCTGGATGAACTGCAGGCCCCCCCCGAGGCCCTGCGCAAGCTTGCCGAAGCCGGTCTTTGGAGCGAATCCTGCGAAGATGCGCCGCGTCGCGCCGAGGGCTTCAACCAACTCTTCATCGCTGCTTACTGAGGGAGACAAACCCATGTTCGAAAAACACGCCGCCGTATTCCTCTACGCCGTCAGCCCCGTTCACATGGGCGCCGGCCAGGCCGTGGGGGTCATCGACAACCCCATCCAGCGCGAGCGCCACACCGGCCACCCCTGCTTTGCCGGCTCCGGCATCAAGGGCGCGGTGCGGCACGGGTTCGAGGCCCTGGGCGGCAACAAGTCGCTGCTCGACCGCCTGTTCGGCCCCGATGCCGGCTCCGGCGACCTCCATGCCGGCGCCGTCAGCTTCGGTGACGCCCAGTTGGTCGCCCTGCCGGTGCGTTCCCTCAAGGGCGGCTATGTCTACGCCACCTGCCCCCAGGCCCTCTCCCGCGCCCAGCGCCTGCTCGGCTTGATCGGTGATGCGGTCGAGTGGCCGACGCTGACGGTTGCCGAGGGGCACTGCCTCGTCGCCAACCAAGCGCTGCTCTCTGGCGACAAGCTGCATCTGGAAGCCTTCGAGTACACCACTCAGGAACGGGATAGCACCGCGGTCAAGGCCGTCGCCGAAGACCTCGCCACCCGCGCCCTGCCCGGGGGCAGCGGCTACGACTACTTCCGCGACAAGCTGAAGACCGATCTGGTGCTCCTCTCCGACACCGATTTCGCCTACTTCGCCCAGAACGCCATGCTGGTGGAACCGCATGTGCGCATCGACGCCGACACCGGCACCGCCAGCGACGGTGGCCTGTTCTACACCGAGAACCTGCCGCCGGAATCGCTGCTCGTCGCGCCCTTGATGGCAAGCCAAACCCGCACAGGCAAGGATGACAACCCCGCCGAAACGGTCATGGCCCAGATCAAGGGTGTCATCCACGGCAAGCTGTTGCAGATCGGCGGCGATGTCACCACCGGGCGCGGGCTGGTGGTGGCGCAAGTGGTGGAGGGCAAGTAAATGGCTACGCTCGAACAACTACGCGCCCAGGATGCCTGGGCCAAGAGCGCCCACTACACCAAGGAGCACGTCAACGTCGCCAAGGGCCTGCCGGCCCTGATCATGAACAGCGGCCTCATGCAGGTGCTGGCGTTCTGCCATGAAAAGGGCGGCGCCAACGAGCAGGTGGCCGCCCACCTGCGCCAGTGGCTGGGCAAACGCTTCAACGGCGTGGACCGGGATCCCGGCTTCGAGCCCCTGATGCAGGCGCTCATGAACGCCAGCCCGCAGGATTTCCAGGCCATCACCGCCGAAGCCTTCGCCTGGCTCAAATGGCTGCGCCAGATGGCCGCCGCGAGGCAGGGATGAGACCAGATTGCCGTCTATCAGGAAAGACCGCGCAGGCGCAGATAGGCCTCGCGCGGGCTGACGATGGGCAGGTCATCCACCTGCCCCAGGTCGAGCAGCGCCTTGTCGCCGGTGACGAACCAATCCGCCCCGGCGTCCAGCGCCGCGGCGAGGATCCAGGCATCGTCCGGGTCGGGGACGTCTGCGATCGGCGCTTCGGCCGCGGGAAGCACGACACAGGCCTCGGCAAAGAATTCCCCGGCCAGGGCGAGTTCTCCTTCTCCCGCCTGAAACTTGGTTTCGGCGATGCGGAAGAACTCCTGTTTCACCCGTTCATCGAGCAACAGTTCCGCCTCGTCCTCCACCCCTGCCGCCAGCAAGTCCGCGCACAGGCCGCGGCCCAGCATCCCGCTCAGCCAGACGTTGGTGTCGAAGAAGATCTTCACGAAAAGTCGCGGAAGAAATCCTCGTCGGTCAGATACCCCGCCTTCTCGGCAAAGGGACGCAACGCCTGCTGCGAGCGCTTCAGGGCGGCCAGTGCCAGTTGCTTGCGGATGAAATCGCGCACCAAGTCGCTTTTGGTCCGGTGGGCCGCCGCCGCCAGCCGGGTGAGTTCGGCATCCAGCTTGTCATCCAGACGAATGGTCAAGGAACTCATCGGGCGCTCCTATTTGTAAGTCAATGTAATACAGGATACCACGCCATGCCGATCGCCGCCGTGCCCGCCTACCTGGGCCATGATTTCAAAGACGCCTCGCCCGGAATGCGTTTTGGGATGTATCTCAAGCTCTGGGGGGTCAACCGCCGCACTCAGGCACTGCTGTGGCAGACGCATGACATCGCTTACGAAGTACGCGGCCCACAGCAGCAAGAGCGCGAAGTCAAATACGAAAACAAGGTCTCCGCACTCGCCGACAGCACCAAGCTCACCCCGCGTGACAAAGCCGTCATGCAAGGGCTCGCCACCCGCCAATCCGCCCTGGCCGCCACCGTCGCCCCGGACCAGCTGCTCCGCCTCGACGCCCAAGCCGTCGCCCCCTTCACCACCGGCCTGGGCAACGAACACCCGCTGGAGAACGGCTTTTCCTTCCTCAACCCCTACGGCCTGCCTTATCTGCCGGGTTCCGGCGTCAAAGGCGTGCTGCGCCAGGCCGCGCGCGAGCTGGCCAGCGGCGAATGGAGCGAGAAGCACGGCTGGGAGGAGACGCTCGACTACGAGATCACCATCGACCGCAAACCGGTTCGGCTGTCCATGCTCGACGTGCTGTTCGGCCGCGAATCCGCGGCCGGCGACACCGAACACGTGCGCGGCGCGCTCGCCTTCTGGGACGTGATCCCCCAGATCAAGGGCGACAGCCTGATGGTGGAGATCATGACCCCGCATCAGTCCCATTACTACCAGCAAAAACGCGACCGCAAGGCCGGCGACAGCGCCAGCCCCCACGACTCCGGCCAGCCCAATCCCATCAGCTACCTCACCGTGCCCCCGGGTTCCGGCTTCGCCTTCCATGTGGTCTGCGATAGCGCGCATCTGGGGCGCCTCGCCCCGGCCCTGGCCGACCAATGGAAGACCCTGCTCACCGCCGCCTTCGAGCACGCCTTCCAATGGCTGGGCTTCGGCGCCAAGACGGCGGTGGGCTATGGCGCAATGGAAAGCGAGGCAATGCGTCAAACTCGCGCACAAGAGGCTGAACGCCAGCGAGAAGCCCGAAAAGAAGATGCCAACCGGGAAAAAGCGGAACGGCAACAGGCCGAAGCTGTACCTTGGCAGGGTGCCCGACTCAAATTTAACCGTGCCAACAAAGCACTCACGGCGGAGAAAGACGGCAAATCGGCAGTGGCCATCGCCCCAAAAGGCGAAGAACTGCTCGCCACTTTGCCGGTGGAGATACGAAAAAAAGTGGAAACCAACCAGTTCGTCAAAGCCACCGCGTATGTGGCGGGCACGACATTGATCCGCATCGAGACATGACCACCTTCTTCGTCACCCGCCACCCCGGCGCCGTCGAATGGGCACGCCGTCAGGGCATCGAAGTGGACCAGCGCATCGTCCACCTCGCCCCCGCCGAAGTCGGCGCCGGCGACACGGTCATCGGCACCCTGCCGGTGAACCTGGCGGCCCAGGTCTGCGCCCGCGGCGGCCGCTACGTCAATCTCTCCCTCGACCTTCCACCCGAGGCGCGGGGCCAGGAGCTCAGCGCCGACGAGTTGGAGCGTTACGGCGCCCGGCTGGAGGCCTACACGGTGAGCCTGGATCCCGCACCGCCCACATCCAACGAGGCAAACCCATGACCACCCTGATCAGCTTCCTCGGCAAGCAGCAGCAAGGCTACCGCACCGCCACCTACCGCTTCGACGCGGCCCACACTGCGTGCGTGCCGTTCTTCGGCATGGCCCTGGCCGAGTATCTGCACCCAGGCCGGCTCATCCTGCTGGGTACCTCGGGCAGCATGTGGGACGTCTTTTTCGAGCGGGAGGGAGAGCATGGTGACGACGCTCTGCTGCGCATCATCGACGCGGCGGCCAGCAACGCCGTCACCGAAGACCTGCTCGCCGACCACGCCCGCCGGCTGTCCGGCAAGCTCGGCTACCCGGTCGAATGCCAGCTCATCCCCTACGCCCGGGACGAGGCCGAGCAGACTAGCATCCTTGCCAAGCTCGCCGACGCGCTGAGCGAAGGCGAGCGCGTGGTGCTCGACGTCACCCACGCCTTCCGCCACCTGCCCATGCTGGCCCTGGTCGCTGCCCGCTATCTGAAACACGTGCGCCATGTCGAAGTCACGGACATCTACTATGGCGCCCTGGAGATGACCCCGCCAGTCGGCGAGACACCGGTACTGCGGCTGGGCGGCATGCTGAAGATGCTCGACTGGATGGACGCCCTGGCCACCTATGAGAAAGACGGCGATTACGGCCCCTTCGCTGAGCTGCTCAAAGCAGACGGCATGGAGCCCGCACGCGCCAGCCTACTGAGAAAAGCCGCCTTCTTCGAACGCACCAGCAACCCGGTCAAGGCGCGGGAAACCCTGAGCAGCGTCACCGGCTCGGTGCAAGGGCACGACGGATCAATGGGACGGCTCTTTCGCGATGAACTGATCAAGCGCCTGAGCTGGTTCCGCGCGCCCGACCGTGCCGGCTGGGAAGCCGAACTGGCCCGCGCCTACCTGGACCGGCGCGACTACCTGCGTGCCGCCACCTTTCTCTACGAAGCCTTCGTCACCCGTTCCACTCTCGATGCCGGTGGCAACCCCAACGACTTTGAACAGCGCAAGCAGGCTTATGGCGCGGCGCGTGAAAAGAACCCGGACGTCAAGACCCTCGAATACCTGCGCAACAGCCTGGCCCACGGCGTGCGCCCCCAGAACGACCGGGATGTCCGCCTGCTCGGCGCCGAGGACACCCTGCGCAACGCGCTGGCACGCCTTGCCAATCACCTGTTCCAACGCCCATGACCCTCCCC
>CAZYEY010000121.1:0-24469 GCA_964646585.1 uncultured Thiobacillus sp.
CCACCGGGCCCCTCGTCCGGTTGAGGATCGCCGCCGAGGGGGGCGGGGGCGCCGCCAACCGCCGCTCCGAGGCGGTCCCCGGCCACGGCGCCGTGGCCACCGTCCAGGCCCAGAAAAATTCCCTGGGGGACGTGGCCTGGCGGCTCCAGGCCCAACCCGGCGAGGTGGCGGCCCGCACCCAGCAGATCCAGGACCAGGTCAAGACCCTGGAAAAGGAACTGGCCCGCTACAAATCCAAGCTTGCCGGCAGCCAGAGCGACGATCTTCTGGCCCAGGCCGTGGAAATCAGTGGAATCAAGGTGTTGGCCGCGACCATTGACGGGGCGGATGCTAAAGCTCTGCGGGAAATGGCCGATAAACTCCGCGACAAACTCAAGTCCTGCGCCTTGGTGCTGGGTAGCGCCGCGGATGGCAAGGTGGCGTTGATCGCCGCAGTGACGCCGGACCTCACCCAGCGTGTCAAGGCGGGCGAACTGGTGAATTTCGTCGCCGGCCAGGTGGGCGGCAAGGGCGGCGGCAAGCCCGACATGGCCCAGGCGGGCGGCACCGAACCCGAGAAGTTGCCTGCCTCCCTGCAATCAGTGGCAGACTGGGTGCGTGGCAAACTTAACTGATTGAGGACGGAAACCTATGTTTGGGTTCTTCAAACGCAAGAAGAGTAGCGAAGAGGATCCCCTCAGCGATCTGAAGACTGTCTCCCGCTGGATGCAGGAACTCCCGGCAGGCGACATCTACACCGCCCAGGAACAGGTGGTGCAAAGTCTCATCCAGTTCAACCACGCCGGCCTGGCCATGTCCAAGGAGCGTCTCCAGGTGCTCATGCACCTGGACGATCAGGCCAGGGACATGCAGTACTCCCTTTGCGTGCAGTACCTGCGCAATCCGCGCATGTCCAAGGTCATCGAGTCCCGGCTATGGACCGCCATTCACGCCTTCTACTGGGAAATCACCCGGGGCTACCACGCCTTCCTCATGGATTTCGTCGCCAATCCGGGCGGCAGCAAGATCCAGCCAGCCATCCCCCTGGTCACTGCCCGCGCCCTGCGGGGCTTTGCCGACATCTTCAAATGGCGTTATTTCCGCTACGAGAAGGTGGAGGAAAAGCTGTGGCAACGACTGCACAACCTCTATCGCATTTCCGAATTCGATGGCTTCCAGAACAACAAATTCAAGCTCTATCCCAGCGACAGCAGGGCTTCCTGCTGCATGGAGGAGTACCTGCAAGCCCTGTTGCTATCTCCCTTGGGCGCCGGAAGCCTGACCCCCAAGCAGATCGAGATGGTGGACCAGTGGCTGGATAACTGGTCCGACCTCCCCCTCCTTGAAACCCGTTACGACCCGGAAAAGCACTTTTTCTACGTGGACGCCGCCAAAGGCCAGCCGCTCAAACGCATCCGCGAGGAAATCACCCCGGAGGCCAGCTTCCGCTTCATCAATACCGGGCGCCTGATCGAGCACCTGACCAAGGCGGAACGGGAATTGAAGGCCGGCGCCCTGCCCCCATCCCTGGGCCTGGGCGAGGAATTCCATCTGCCCGATGGCTACGATCTCCTCAACTACGTCGGCAACGAATGGTCCCCGGCCAACGAACGGGAACGCCGCGTTGCGCCCAGGCAGGCCACGGAGGGCCGCTGTGAGGTGATCCGGGATCTGCCCAACATCTGCAATCGCATCAGAAGCGAACTGGAACTGCTCAACGGCACCAGCCCCAACCAGCAGCTCTCTCCGGAAGAAATCCTGGACATCAAGCTCTACGGCTTCGTCACGGAGCGCACCAAATCGGCCATCTCCCAACGCCTTCAAAGCAACCGGGATTTCTCCGTGGAGCAATGGCCGTTGCATGACCGCAGCGAAACCGGCGTAGGCATCATGCTCAAGGGCGAGGACAGCGAATGGGTCAAGGTTGGCAAGCTTCTGGCGCTACGCATGGATCCCGCCCAGTCCTGGCTCATCGGCGTGGTTCGCCGCATCACCCGCCTGCAGGACGGCATTCGCAAGATCGGCGTGCAAACCCTGGATGCTCACCCCACCCTGGTCCAGCTGGAGGTCTATGAGAGCACGTCAACCCTAAGTTACTCCGTGGATGACACGGGTTACGAGGCCCAACCTCCCAGCCAGGCCCTGATCTTTCCCAAGCTCAAGGAAGGCAATCTGATCATTCTGGAAAGAGCCCGCTATGCCCATGGCAAGCAATACAAGTTGCGTGATGGCAAGAACGTGCGCCTGATCCGCCTGGAAGCCGTCCGGGACAAGGGAGACGGCTGGCTGATGACCACCTTCAGTCAGATCGCCTGAGCCGCCTCACGGCAGGGGCGCATCCGGCCGCGCCAGGGAACCCGGTGACATGGATGGTCGGTGTCCGTCCCGGGCGAAACATGGAGAACCTTAGTGAACGCAGAGACCAAGCCAGCCCTCCTCATCGTTGATGACGATCCTTTGATCACCGATACGCTCCACTTCGTGCTTTCCCATGATTTCGAGGTTTTCGTGGCGGAGAGCCGGCAACAGGTCAAAAGCCTGCTCACCCAATTGAACGATCCGCCTCCCCTGGCCCTGGTGGATTTGGGCCTGCCCCCCGCCCAGCACAAGCCGGACGAAGGTTTCGCCCTCATCTCCGATCTGCTCAACCACTCCAAGAAAATCCGTATCCTGGTTCTCTCCGGCCAGAACGACGAGGCCAACGCCCGTCATGCCCGTGCCCTCGGGGCCATCGACTTCATCGCCAAGCCCGCCGAGCCCGAGCGCATCAAACAGGCCCTGCTTTCCGCCCTGCGCTTTGACCAGGAAGCGCCGTCCGAGCCCAAGGTGGAGGCGGCCCGGGAATCCGGCGGCATCGTCGGCACCAGCTTCGCCATCGACCGCCTGCGCAACCAGATCAAGCTCTACGCCGACGCGCCCTTCCCGGTGCTCATCGAGGGGGAATCCGGCAGCGGCAAGGAACTGGTGGCCAAGAGCCTGCACCAGTGGTCCAAGCGCAACGCCAAGCCCTATCTCGCCCTCAACTGTGCGGCCATCTCCCCCACCCTGGTGGAACCCACCCTGTTCGGCTACGCCAAGGGCGCCTTCACCGGCGCCAACCAGGCCCATTCGGGTTACTTCGAGGACGCCCGGGACGGCACCCTGTTCCTGGACGAGATCGGCGAGCTCCCCCTGGAACTCCAGGCCAAGCTCCTGCGGGTGCTGGAAAACGGCGAATTTCAGCGGGTTGGCGAAACTGGCAGCCGCTTTTCCAACGCCCGCATCGTCGCCGCCACCAACCGGGATCTGCGCAAGGAAGTCCGGGAAGGACGCTTCCGTGGCGACCTGTACCACCGCCTGTCGGTGTTCTCGGTGCACGTGCCACCGTTGCGGGAACAGGCCGAGGACAAACTGGCCCTGCTGGAATTTTTCCGCAACCACTTCGCCCGTGAGGTGGGAGCCGCGCCTTTCGTCTTCTCCCCCGACGCCCAGCGGCTCTGGGAGGAATACCACTTCCCCGGCAACGTGCGGGAATTGCGCAACATCGTCATCCGCCTCACCACCAAGTATGCGGGTCGAACGGTCAACGCCCGGGAACTGGAAGGCGAGTTCGACCTGGATGTGGTCAACCCCGCCAGCATCCCCCTGCCCAACGACGCCAACGCCTTGCAGGATTACGCCAAGTCCCACCTGCGCAGCGTCCACAACTTCAACCTGGATCAGGTCATGAAGCAATGGGAAAAGAGTTATGTGGAGGCCGCCCTGTCCATGACCCATGGCAACCTGTCCCAGGCCTCCAAGATCCTGGGGGTGAACCGGACCACCCTCTACAGCCGTATGCAGACCTATCAGAGCGACTGAGGGGCGGCCGGAAGCTCGCGCCGGCGGAGCCGCCCGCCCAACCCATGGCCCATTTCACCGAACCCCCGAAACTAGGCGAGTGGCTCGCGGCCAAGGGCCTCATCAGCCACGACCAGCTGCGCATCGCCCTCATGGAGCAGGCCAGCAGCGGCCGGCCCCTGGGGCGCCAGCTCATCGAGCTGGGTTTCATCACCGATGCCACCCTGCGCGACATCCTGGCCCAGAACGCGGGGGAAGCCAGCATCGACCTGGCCCAGGTGGTGGCCGACCCGGAAGCCATTGCCCTGGCGCCGGAACACCTGGCCCGGCGCCACCACATCCTACCCCTGGCGCTGGACGACGATGGCCGCACTCTCTCCGTGGCCGTACCCGACCTCTTCAACCTGGTGGCCCTGGACCAGTTGCGGGCCCACCTGGAGGGCCGCTATGAGATCCGCCCGGTACTGGCTGCCGAGGCCCAGATCCTGGAATACCTGGACAAGTTCTACGGCTTCGACCTGTCGGTGGACGGCATCCTCAAGGAAATCGAAACCGGCGAGGTGGACTGGAGCACCCTCCAGGTGGGCAGCGAATACACCCAGCCGGTGGTGCGCCTGGTCAACGCCCTGCTGGCCGAGGCGGTCAAGCGCGGCGCCTCGGACGTCCACTTCGAGCCCGAGGCTGCCTTCCTGCGCATCCGCTACCGCATCGACGGCGTGCTGGAACCCATGCGCAGCCTGCACCGGAAATACTGGCCGGCGATCTCCGTTCGCCTGAAGGTCATCTCCGGCCTCAACATCGCCGAATCCCGCGCGCCCCAGGATGGCCGTCTGTCCCTCACCCTGTACGGCCGCACCATCGATTTCCGGGTTTCCAGCATGCCCACCCTCCATGGCGAGAACATCGTGTTGCGCGTGCTGGACCGGGAAAAATCCATCATCCCCCTGGACCGCATGGGGCTGCCGGAAGCCACCCTGGAACGGCTGCTTCAGGCCATCGCCCGGCCGGAAGGATTGGTCATCGTCACGGGTCCTACCGGCTCCGGCAAGACCACCACCCTGTATTCCCTCCTTGCCCACCTGAACCGGGAGGAGGTCAACATCATGACCCTGGAGGACCCGGTGGAATATCCCCACCCCCTGATCCGCCAGACTTCCCTCACCGAGCTTTCCAAGGTGGATTTCGCAGGCGGTGTCCGGGCCATCCTGCGCCAGGATCCGGACATCCTGCTGGTGGGCGAGATCCGCGACCGGGAAGCGGCGGAGATGGCTTTCCGGGCGGCCATGACCGGGCATCTGGTGTTCACTACCCTGCACACCCATTCCGCCCTGGGCGTTTTCCCCCGACTGGTGGATATGGGCATCCGCCCCGCCATCCTGGCGGGCAACGTGGTGGCGGTCATCGCCCAACGCCTGGTACGGCGGCTGTGTCCCCACTGCAAGCGTCCCTACAGCCCCAGCGAGGAGGAATTGGCGCTGCTGGAGC
This sequence comes from uncultured Thiobacillus sp., assembly GCA_964646585.1. Taxonomy (GTDB): domain Bacteria; phylum Pseudomonadota; class Gammaproteobacteria; order Burkholderiales; family Thiobacillaceae; genus PFJX01. Next base: position 5,284 of record CAZYEY010000121.1, read on the forward strand.
ATCGCGCGCCGGAGAGCATTTACAAGGCACGGGGCTGCATCCACTGCGCCTACAAGGGCTATCGCGGCCGCCTGCCCCTGATGGAACTGCTGCTGGTGGACGGCGACATGGACGAGGCCATCCTGCGCGGCGCCACCCCCCGCGAGCTGGCCGACCTGGCCTCGGCCCGGGGCTGGAAGCGTCTGGCCGAAGACGGCCTGGAACGGGTCCGCAACGGCGACACCTCCATGGCCGAAATCCGCCGGGTGGTGGACATGGCGAGGCGCTGATGCCCCGCTTCCGCTACCGGGCCGCCGACGCCCAGGGCAACCGCGTCCAGGGGGAGCTCTCCGCCCTCAACGACATCGACCTGGATCTGCGCCTCAGACGCATGGGCATCACCCTGATCCGGGCCCGCCAGGCCAGCCGGGAAGGTTTCTCCTTCCGCCGCCATGCTGGCCGGCGGGATCTCATCAGCTTCTGCTTCCACATGCAGCAGATCGCCCGCACCAACGCCCCCCTGCTGGACGGCTTGAAGGATCTCATCGGCAGCACCGAGAACTCCCGCTTCCGCGACCTGCTCACCCTGGTGGCGGACGACCTGGAAGGAGGCAAGCTGCTGTCCGAGGCCCTGGCTGCCCACCCCCGGGTGTTCGACAAGGTTTTCGTCGCCCTGGTCCGGGCGGCGGAGAAAAGCGATCAGATGGAGACTGTGTTCGCCCGCCTGGAAGCCCGCCTCAAGCAGCAGGACGAGATCCATGCCGAGTTCACCCGGCTCCTCATCTACCCCAGCCTGGCGGCCACGGCAGTGCTGGCGGCGGCGGCGGTGCTGCTGTTCTACCTCACCCCCAAGCTCGCCATGCTGGTTTCCAGCCTGAACCTGCCCATGCCGGCCACCACCCGGGCCTTGATCGCCGTCTCCGACGCGGCCCGCGCCCATCTGCCCTGGGTACTGCCCGGCCTGGCGGTGGCGCTGGCGGCGACCATCGTCGGTTTCCGCCATTCGCCCCGTCTGGCCGAGCGCCTGGACGGACTGCTGCTGCGTCTGCCGATCCTCGGTCCGGCCCTGAGAAAACGCATCCTGGCCCGGGTAACGGGATTGCTGGCCCTGCTGTTGCAGTCCGGCGTCGGCCTGCTGGAAGCCTTGCAGGCCTGCGGCGAAAGCGCCAACAACCGGGTCATCCGCGCCAAGCTCGTGGCCGCCACCCACCTCATCGCCAGCGGCGGTGGCGTGGGTGACAGCCTGGGCCGCCAGTCCCTGCTGCCCCCCCTGGTGCTGCGCATGGTCTATACCGGCGAGGCCAACGGCGCCCTGGCTGAAGCCCTGGAAAACGTGGCCTGGTTCTTCGAGCGGGATTCCCGGGAAACCCTCACCCGCGTCCTCAAACTGCTGGAGCCCGGCCTCGCCGCCCTGCTCGGCCTGCTCCTGGCCTTGCTGCTGCTGTCGGTGTTCCTCCCCGTCTACCAGATCATCGGGGAGTTGCCCCTATGAGGCTCCGCTTCCTGGGGCCCAACCCCCGCCTGCTGCTTTACCTGTCCGCGGCGGGGGCCTGTTGCGCCCTGTACCGGCGCGGCAAGCTGGGGGAGGTGCGCAACCTGCCCCCCGGCGAGGAAGGTTGGGAACTCTTCGGCGGACTGCTGCTGGATCACCCCGGCCTGCCCGTGGCCATCGCCGTGGACACGGTGGATGAACTCTACCGCCAGGATATCCTGCCCCACGCCCTGGGCCGCGACCGCCGGGAGATGACCGAGCGCCGGCTGCGTCAGCTGATCCATCACTCCCCCTACCGGGCGGCCCTGCGCCAGGCGGGCCCCAAGGAAGCGCCCCGGCGAGACCGCTACCTGATGATGGGCCTGTCCAACCCGGAGATCATCCGCCCCTGGCTGGACATCGCCCATGTTCGGGGCTCCCATCTCGCCGGTATCTGGCTGTTGCCGGCCCTGACCATTCCCCTGGCCCGGCATTTCCGCCTGAACCACTCGCGTTTGCTGCTGGTCTCCGAGCAGACCGGCGGGCTGCGCCTGACCTACCTGGAAAACGGCGAACCACGCTTCTCCCGGCTGGCCCCCGTGGACAGCCATCAGTACGAGAACCCCATCGAGAGCTACGCCGAGGAAATCGAGCGCACCCGCCAGGCCCTGGTGGGCCAGCGCCTGCTTTCCCGGACCGAACCCCTGCGCACGGTGTTGCTGGACCCCCTCAACACCCTCTCGGAATTGCACGCCTTCCTGCCCGAGTCCGCAGGCTTCCGCTGCGAAAGCATCCTGCGCCCGCAATTGCTGGACACCTTGAGCCTCCCCCCCTCCCTGCTCGCCGAATCCGCCGACGCCCTCTACCTGCGTCTGCTGCTGGATGCCCCGGCCAGCGCCAACCTCATGACCCGGGAGCAACGGGAGAAAACGCGCATCCACTGGTGGAGTCGGGGCCTGCGTTTCGTCGCCGGCGCCTGGCTGGGCCTGTCCCTGCTGGCCTGCGCCATCCTGCTGGTGGATGCCCGGCGCCTGGACGCCCAGTCAGAGAAACTGCGCGACGCCACGCAAGCCCATCTCCAGCGGGAGTCCAGACTGCTCGCCGCCGGCGGCGGCGTGGAAAACATCCGCCAGCGTCTGGATGTCCTGGACGCCTGGCACGCGGTGGCCGCTGGCGAGGCCGACCCCATCCCCGGTTTCCAGGCCGCCTTCCACGTGGCCCGGGATCTGGGACGGATCCAGTGGCGGCGCCTGGACTGGGCGGCGGCACCCCGCCCCAACCTGATCCTGGAAGGAGAGATCGTCCCCTTCGATGGCCACTACGAAGCGGCCCAACAATGGGTCGGCCAGGCACGGGAACGACTCCAGCGCCTGTTGCCGGGCATGGCGGTGCAGGTCAGCCACTGGCCCCTGGACGCCACCACCGAGCAAGGGCTGGAGGGCGAGTTCGGCCATAGCCGTCTGAGCGCGCGCTTCCGCCTGGAAGCAGGGGGTTCGCCATGAACCTGCCCCCCCTGGCCAGGCACCTGCGCTTGCCCGCCCTGCAATTGGCCAGCGCCCTCATCCTGGGGGTGGGCCTGTTGGCCTGGACCTTGTCCATCCACGAGCACAGCACAGAGGAACTGGCCCAAGCCAGTTCCGGAGAAGCGGAAGCCGCCCGCGCCGCCGCCAAGGCGCCGGGCAATCTGCGCAAGATCCAGCGGGAAAGAGCGCTCTATGACCAAATCCAGGGGCTCGGCTTCCAAGGCACGGAGCAGCGCGCCCGCTGGGTGACAGCCCTGGGCCAGACCCGGTCCCGCCTGGGACTGGACAGTGTTGCCTGGCGCTTGGAGCCTTCCAGCCCCAGCGCCCTGGCTCCGGGCCTGCGGGTCTCGGCCATGGAAGTCTCCGTCAGCCGCGTCGACCTGGATGGCCTCGCCGCCTTCCTGGACGGGCTGCGCGCCAACGGTGCCGGCCGCTTCACCGTGGAACGTTGCACCCTGGTGCTGGCCCCGGACGGCCAGGGCGGCCGGGCGGACTGCAGACTGCTCTGGTGGACCTGGGATGCCGGGCATGGCTCCCACTGACCCCTGGAGGCGTGCCATGCGGCCGGAACGGGGCTTCACCCTCATCGAGCTCGCCATCGTCCTGTTCGTCGTCACCCTGTTGCTGGGTGGAGTGCTCACCCCCCTGGGCCAGCAACTCGCCGAGCGTCAGGGCGCGGATACCCGTCGCGCCATGGAAACCGCTCGGGTGGCCCTGGTGGGCTACGCGCTGGGACAGCGCAGTGCCATGTCCATGGGCCACCTCCCTTGCCCGGACATGCGTTCGCCTGGCGCCGGCGGCGTGGCCAATGATGGCCTGGAAGACCGTCTGGCCGACGGCCGTTGTGCCGTCCTCACCGGCAATCTGCCCTGGCGGACCCTGGGGCTGGCGGAGACCGATGCCTGGGGTAATCGCCTCGGCTACGCCGTGGCGCCACGCTGGGCGGGAATCGCCGATGATGCCCAATTGTTGCAGATCTGCGAGGAAGGTCGCTGTGAGACGGCCATGGCGGCTGCGGCCGTCCTGATCTCCCACGGCCGCAACGGTCACGGCGCCATCAACAGCGCCAACGTGGCCAACTTGCCGCCCACATCGGCCGAGGAGCGGGAAAACGCCGATGGCGACAGCCGCTTCATCCTGCACCCCCCCCGAGCATCGGATCGTCCAGGCGGCGAATTTGACGACATCGTGCTGCCCCTGTCGGCGGATTGGCTGCGGGGGCGTCTGTGTGATCCCGCAGCCCTGTGCGCGGGAAGCTAGCAGCCTGTCGGGCCATGGAGCCTGCGGCAACAGGCGCTCATTCGTCGGCGCACTTCCCGGGTTGCAAATCGGCCGGCCAGGCTGCCTCCGTCCACACGGGGCCCCCTGCCGGCAACGGTCCCGACAGCAGCAGGCGGACCTCGCCGGCTCCCGGCCGGGGGCCGAAGCGAACCCCGCGCAGCCCTTTTTCCATGAGCATCGCCGCGTGGAGGCGGGCTTTCTCCAAATCGGCGAAGGCGCCCAGGGAGAGGGCGTTGGCCAAGGGGCCTTCGCGAACCGCCGCCATGTCCGTGATGCCCAGGCGCCGGGCTTCGTCCATGGCCGCCCGCACCCCGGCCTGGCTGCCCTGGGGCGGCAGGAAAACCCACCATCCCAGCCGCCGGGCCAAACGCAGTTCATAGTTTTTCGGCTTCAGGCCCAGGGCCTTCAGGTGTGCTTCCAGGGCCGCCAGTTTGTCCGCATCCAGGCTCGGCCAGCTCAGGCAGTTGGGCGCTTCGGTGGCGGGCACGGCCGCCACCGACGGCTCGGGGTTGCCATGGCGAGAAGTGGGTACGCTCGGAGCGGCCCCCAACAGCCGCACTTTGTCGGCGTTGAATTCCAGTGTGGTCTGCGTCGATGCAGGCCAGAATCGAACACCCAGCCCTCCCGCCAACATCCCCAGGTTGAGCACGAGCAGCAGCCCCGTCAGTCGGCGTAACCCAAATCCCGGGCGATCCATGCCAGTCCCTCCAGCACCAGTGTGTCCACCTCATGCAACTCCCCATCGAGATGGGGACGAATCCAGTTCCGGGCCCCGCCATGCAGCACCACAGGAGGCAATGGACCGCCTTCCCGTTCCGCCAGGCGGCGACGCATGGTGTCCACCACGCCCAACAGCGCCAGGGTGATGCCACTGTCCACGGCGGAGGCGGTGCTGGCGGGAAACCGCCGCCATTCCCCCTCCGGTGGCGCGACCCCGGCGGTGCCGGCCTTCAACGCAGCGCGCATGAGGGCCGGCCCCGGGACGATGCAGCCCCCCGGGAAGCGACCTTCGGCGGTAAGCACATCCACAGTCAGGGCCGTGCCCACCCCGACCACCAGGCAGGCGACGCCGAAACGCCGGCGGGCACCCACCAGGGCAGCGTAGCGGTCCACGCCCAGGCTCTCCGGCGGGGCATATTCGCTGATCACGCCATGGCCGGAAACGCCAGACCTGAGCCAATGCATGGCAATGCCCCGGGCCGCCAGGGCTTCCCTGAGGCTCGCGGCCACCGGCTCGCCCGCCACACAGGCGACGACGGCAAGCCGGACCGGTCTGTCGCCGGGATCCAGGCCAGACCAGTCCCCGGTGGGGCGGCGCCCCGCCAGCCGGACCTCGCCTCCCTCCCAGAAGGCCCATTTGGAAAAGGTATTCCCCACGTCCACCAAGAGAATCAAGAACCCACCCCGCGCAGGCTCACTTCACCGGAATGGATGAGGCGCATCCCCGCAGGGGTTTCCAGCAACAGAGCGCCTTCCGGGTCCACGCCCCGGGCGATGCCGGCAAGCGAATCACCCTGTCCAGAGATGATCATCACCGACCGGCCCTGATGGACGTGGTGGGCTTGCCAGAAGGACTGGAAAGCGGGAAATCCCTCTTCCTCGAATTTGGCGAGCCCCTCATCCAGGGCAAAGGCCAGGGCCTGGAAGACTTCCGTGCGCGCCACCGGTCCCAGGTACCGGCGCAGGTCGGCGACGGGCTGCCCCAGCCGTTGGGACATGGCCTCGCCCCCGTCGATGTTGAGGCCGACACCGATCACGGCGGCACTGGGCCCCAGCATGTCGCCACTCAATTCGATGAGGACGCCGGCCAGTTTTGCCCCGCCCACCAGGATGTCGTTGGGCCATTTCACTCCACCGACCTTCAGCCCCAGATCCCGCAGGGCCTGCACCAGCATCGCCCCCACCGCCAGGGACAGGCCGGACAACTGGGCAGCGGACCGGCCGGATCGCCACAGAAAGGAAAACATCAGCCCCTGGCCCAGACCCGCGTGCCAGGCCCGGCCCCGTCGCCCACGCCCCCGGCTTTGCCATTCCGCAGCCACCACGGAACGATGGGGCGCCCCAGCCTGGGCCCAGGCCATCAGATGGGCATTGGTGGAATCCACCTGATCCAGGCAGCGCAAGCTCATGCCCCGGCCTGTAAAGGCATTGGCCAACCGGTCCGCGTCCAGCCAGGAAAGCGGCGCGGCAAGCCGGTAGCCCCGGCCATGGACGGCATGAATCTCCACGCCGCCAGCCACGGCTTCACGTATGGCGTTGTTGACGGTGGTACGGGAACAACTCAGGCGGCGGGCGATGACCTGGCCGGACAGGAAGTCCTCATGGGACAACTGGCGCAATACGGCCAGCATATGCGCGGACATCATCCGTGGCGGATCTCATCGCGGCCAGCAATCGGCCAACTTGGCCCCATCCCCCACCACGCCGGTGCGCCCGGTGTGGTCCAGCAACAGGGTGCCGCAGGAATCACCGCCGACGGGAACGGCCTGCAAGGTAAAGCCCTGGGCGGAAGAAGCGGAGAATACCGCCTTGGGATCGGTGGCGGTAATGCTCACCTTGCTCAAACTCAGGTTGTACAGGGCTTCGCCCTCCCGGGGCGTGCGTGTGATGGGCAGGGACTTGGTCTCATAGGTTCCCAGCCGGGCGTACTGCATGCGCAGCCCCTCCGCCACCTCCACCAACGCCGCCCGGGCCTGGGCCCGGGCTTTGCGCGCCATGTGGTCCTGATAGGAAGCGAATGCCACCGCCACCAACAGACAGACGATGGTGACGGCCACGATGAGTTCGATGACGGTGAAGCCCTGTTGAAGCGCGACTACCCTCTTGGGCATCCCGTCAATCCTGGGAAGCCGAATAAGCCCTCGGCTCATGCTTGGCCTCATGGGCTCGCCTACGAACAGAACCCGACGCGCTTGCTTTGACTTTATCCGCATACCCCCCTCGCCTTCCTGGTCAGACCGATGTGAAGGATAACTCGTCATAGTCGTAATGTGTTCGTCGAAAATCTTTACACTGGTCAACTTGTTGCCCACAGAAATTTAGATTTACTCAATGGATTCAGATTGTTACAAATACGGCACAGGATTTGCTGCATTTGCGTCAAAGCCTCAGGCTTTCCTTTCCACCCTTGGAGCGTCGCAATGAAAACTCTTATCGCCATCCAATCCTCATTGCTTTTCCTGTTGTCTGCCATGCCCGCCTTTGCTCGGGATTGCTTCGACCAAACGGGCCAAAAGATCACGTGCCCCCCCGTTTCCAACGTTCCGGAGCCTGGCTCTCTGGCTTTGCTCGCCGTGGGCGCTGCCCTAGGCGCTGCGGTCTGGCTGCGCAACCGCAACAAGTAATCCGTCTCGACCCAAGGCCACCCGCTTGAATGCGGGTGGCTTTTTTTCAACCCGGCTTTCCCGTTTCACCCGACCGCCCCCCGACTAACCGGCCAAGCGGAAATCCTCAACGGGCAGGTCTGTTTCGGTATTTTCGATTTGCTGTACCAGCAGTCTTGCGGTCCCCGGCGCCAGGGTCACGCCATAACGGAAGTGACCTGTGTTGACAAACAGGTTCGAGTAGTCCGGGTGGCGGCAGACGAACGGCACGTTTCCCCTGGACCCCGGGCGCAATCCACTCCAATGCCGAACCAGGGTGCTTGAGTTCAACGCGGGCACCAATCCTGATGCGAATGCCATCAACCGTTGCTTCGCAGATTGGGTCGTACGACGGTCGAAGCCCACCATTTCAAGGGTGCTTCCTGCAAGCACATGGCCATCCTTTCTGGGAATGAGGTAGCGGCCATCCTGGTAAACCACGGTGGTCAAAGCGCATGACCGGGTCTTGAAAAGCAGCATCTGCCCCCGTACCGGATACACCCGGCCATTGAGTGACCCGATTTGAGGCAGCCCCCCAGACCAGGCGCCCGCAGTCAGGACCACTCCACCCGCGAGGAACCTGCCATCGCCGGTTCGAACCCCATCGACCCGGCGACCGGAACATTCCAGTCCCAGCACGTCCACGTGTTCCCTGACGGTAACACCTAGGGCCTTGGCCGCGCTCAACAGAGCGGCTACGAGTCTGGGATTCCGCACTTGTGACACGGAGGGCAACCACATCCCCACCCCGGAACCGTTCAGCAGCCCAAACTCCGGGCCTGAACGGATCTTCCAGGATTGGTCGTGTCTCAGACACCATTGCACTGCGTCCGTGTGCGCATAGGGCGGCAATACCAAGAGGCCGGAATCCAAGTACTCCGGATCAATACCGGATGACGCCCGCAAACGTCTGATCCAGGCAGGGTACAAATTCCGGGAATACTCCGCCAACCGCTGGACCGTGCCCGAATAGTCCCAAGGCAGGAGCAACGAGAGGATCCCCCCCCCTGCCCATGACGATTCCGCGCCAACGCTGCCGCGTTCCAGCACCAGCACCTTCGCTCCACGATCCGCCAACTCCAGGGCGGTTGCGAGACCTACCACACCTGCCCCAATCAGCAAAAAATCGGCCTTCATGCCTGCCACCCAGGAAAAATGCCGTTGGCACCAAAAAAACAACCGCTTGTATCTTCCACGGCCACGAAGTGCTCGGCCATGACTATCCTAACCCCATGAATGGATTGCTCAATACTTCACGGTCACCGGGTTTCCGCCTGGCCATCGAGGGGTTCACGCTCATCGAACTCTTGGTGACGGTCAGCATTGCGGCAATTCTACTGACCCTGGCCATCCCCAATATGCGCGATTTCATGCTCAACAACCGGCTGGTCACCCAGAACAATGAACTCGCCCTCGCGCTCGCCTACGCAAAAAGCGAGGCGGTCAAACGCGGCGTTCGGGTCACCGTGTGCAGCAGGCAGACCGACACCACCTGCTCCGGCTCCAACACCTGGGATTCAGGGTGGCTCGTGTACGTGGATAGCAATGGCAATGGCAATCTGGACGACTTCGTCGACGCCAATGGCAACGGCGTTCAAGACCCCGGTGAGCCGCCCCCGGAAACGATACTCAAGGTTCAGGGGCCGCTCCAGGGCGGAAATACCCTGCGAGCCGGGCGCAATCGGGTGACTTTCCAGAGCACCGGCTTCAGCCCCGGGTTCAATACCACCTTCACGTTTTGCGACAGCCGGGGAGCCGGTAGCGCCAGGGCGCTCATTCTCTCCGCGGTGGGCCGGATCAGGACGGCGACGGATTCCGCCGCCGACGGGGACAGCATTGTGGACAATGGTGAAGTGCCTCCCGTCAATGTGACCTGCCCATGAGCATCCAATTCCCCCCTCCGAGACAACAGTACGGTTTCACCCTGCTGGAGGTTCTCGTGTCCATCGCCGTGATTTCCCTGGGATTGCTTGGCCTGGCGGGGCTCCAGGTGGTCAGCCTCAACAACAACCAGGCGGCCTACCATCGGGCCATCGCAACCCAGCTGGCCTACGACATGATGGACCGCATCCGCGCCAATCGCATCGGCAACGCCAATGGCAACTACGACAACCTGACCGGCACGCTCCCCGCAAATCCAGACTGCTTCACCACCGGCTGTTCCGCCGCCAACATGGCCGTCACCGACCATTTCCAATGGCTGACCAATGCTGCGGCCATGTTGCCCGGCGGCACAGGCAGCGTCCGTTGTCGGGTCGGCCCCGCCAACACCTGCGTCAACAACTCGGCCACGTCCAATCGCGTGTTCGACATCAACGTGTCCTGGACCATCCGAACCGAAGCGGGCAACCAGACCCAGACCTTCACCACCCGGTTCTCGCCATGACCCAGTATCCACCCCTCATCACGACGCCCCTCGCTGGCGTGAGAAACCGGCTGGTTTCAGGGCAGGCTCTACCAGGCGCCACTGCCATCGCAGCCAGACTCGCATATGTAGGCGGTGCGCGATCCCGCCCTGGCGTCTGCGGCAACCATCAAATGCGCATACGCCCTCCCTCACTTGGCTTCCGCCATGGCCAGAGCGGCCTGACTATGTTGGAACTCATGATTTCCCTCAGCCTTGGCTTGTTGCTGCTGGTGGGCATTGGCACCATCTACGTAGGCAGCAGCCAAAGCAATCGGGTCCAGGAGGAGAATGCCCGCATCCAGGAAACCGGCCGGTTCGCCCTGGAAACCATGGGCAGGAGCATCCGGCAGGCGGGGTACACGGCCATATCGGTTCAGTTGAAGAATCCCAAACTCACCTTCAGCGGAACCCCCATCACCGGACTGAACACCGCCTGCCCCGCCGGGACGCCCTCCACCGATGTCATCACCGTCCAATACGATGGCACTGCGGGAGAACAGGACTGTCAGGCGGGCAATGTCAATGCGGGGGAAATCGTCCAGGAAACCTATTTCATCGCCGACGACAGTTTGCGTTGCAACGCAACCCGCGCGGCGGCGCCAGTGCCCCCGGCTGCCTGCCCCGCCAGCGACGCCGGCGCCCAACTCCTGCGCAACATCGAAGACATGCAGGTGGTTTACGGCATCGACACCAATGGCGACCAGGCAACCGACCAATACACCGCCACCCCGGCCAACTGGGGGCAAGTGGTCAGCGCCCGTGTCTGCGTCCTGGTCCGTTCGGACAACCAGGGCATTGTGGCCGGACGCCAGAGCTATCTGAATTGCGCCGGAGCTTTGGGAACCGCCACGGGCGCTGCCGCGACCACCACCGCGCCGGAAGGGGATACCCGCCTGAGACGGGCATTCGTCGCCACCTTCAACCTCCGCAACCGCGTGACCCTGCCACCATGAACATGACCCTCCCCCCTCCTGCGGAAGGCATTCCGTGCCGCCAACAAGGCGCCGCCCTGGTCACCGGCCTGATTTTTCTGGTGGTCCTGACCATGATCGGCATCACCACCGCGAACATGGCCTCACTGGAAGAGCGCATGTCCGGCAACCTGCGGGACCGGTCCGTGGCCATGCAGGCTGCCGAGTTGGCGCTGCGGGACGCCGAGCGGGACATCGCGGGAAGCGTCCCGGGATTTGCCAGAAAAATCACCGGTAAAACCGGTTTCACGGCGGATTGCGGCGCTTCCACAGGCGGCACGACGGCCGATGACGGCCTCTGCTACAACGGCCCCAATGGCTACGGGGTCGCGGTATGGAAGAACGTCGACATGACCGCGGCCCCCAGCGTCCCCTATGGCCGCTTCACCGGGGCGGCCGCGTTGCCTGGGCTTTCGGCGCAACCCCGTTACATCCTCGAAAGCATTCTGAAGGACATTCCCGGCAGCGGTCAGGCCTACTTCTACCGCATCACGGCTCGCGCCCAGGGTGGCAACCCCAACACCGTGGTATGGCTCCAGGAAGTGTATTCACCCTGAAGTCAACGAACCCTATCGATTGCGAGGCATCGCACATGAACACTTCTCATCTTTCCCCAGTCCTTCCCATGGCAAGTGCGTTCCCCACCGCCCTTACCGCACCTCATCGTCCCAAGGCACTGTCAATGGCCATCGGGCTGGCACTGCTGGCACATTCGCTGTCATGCCCGGCCATCGACATCAGCCAGTATCCCCTGTTCATCGGCACCGTCAACAAAGCCAACGTGCTGCTGATCCTGGACAACTCCAACAGTATGGACGAGGAGCCCTCCGGAACCACGGCCTGCAGCGCGGTAGGCAAATGCGGCAGCGCCAGCGATTACAGCAAATCCCAGATCGCCCGAACGGCAGCGAAAAGCCTGGTCACCATCTACGCCAACCGGATCAACATGGGCTTGATGGCCTACCAGCAGCTGGATCCCGGCAATACCTGGGCTAGTACTCTCACCTCTGCCCATCTGCACAATTCTCCCTATGACGTGAGTTACAACCCCGCGAATTACGACCCGACCTTTACGGGTCCAAGGGAGTCCACCACAAAGCGCTACAGAATCCCCAACCCGACTTCTCCAGGAAACTTCATCCATTACAATGTTGCATTGCCTTTTTATGATGCTGCCAATCAGGGCAATCTTTTCTGCTATTCCCCAACCGCCGTGCCATTCAGCTCGGCGGCGCTAGACCAGTATCGCTGCTTCAAGAACAAAACCGGAACGTCGGACACACTTCCCACGTGGGGTAACAGCGTCAGCGAAGCCGCGCAAGGCTATTCCAATTTCCAGTTTCAAACCTACTTCGGCCCCACCGACAGCGACCTGGCCCAAGGCATTCTGGACTTTGGCAAGCAGACCACATCGAACTACGTGGGACCGACCTGGTATGCTGGTAGTTCGCCTGGGCGGGGTTATCTCCACGTCCCCATCGCGGCCTTGGATAGCGCCCAGGCCACCAAGCTGAATACCAAGCTTGGCGTATCCCAATTCGCTCAGAACAAGCCTACCGACCCGAATTACCCATTACAGAATGCCGGTCTCACGCCGATCGAAGGCACCCTTCTCACCGCCAAGGACTATTTCCTGGGGAACCTGACCGCCCCCAAGCAGGGGGGGGCGCAACCAGCGCCGCCCAATTCCTGCGGGAAGAATTATGTGGTGCTGATCACGGATGGGTTGCCTTCCACGGATAAAAATGGCATAGAAGTCTCCAACCCAACGACTGCTTTGGCCGCTGTGGCAGCTGCGGCAACCGAGCTCAAGCAGAGCGACGCCACGGTGGAGACCTACGTCATCGGCTTTGCCCTGCCTTACGGGGTGGACCCCAATACCCTGAATACCATTGCATCGGCCGGCGGCACTTCCATCGCCTATCCGGCGAACGATCTCACCACGTTGAACGCCCAATTGGGCACGATCTTCACCGACATCCTGACCAAGACAGGCTCCGCTTCCTCGGTGGCCACCAACTCCACCAACCTGCAAACCGAAAGCCGCATCTTCCAGGCGAAATTCTCCAGCGCCGACTGGAGCGGTCAATTGCTGCAATTTCAACTAGACAGTCTGACCAATGTGGGCACGCCCACTCCGGAATGGGACGCAGGCGTGAAAATCAATGCCCAGTCCGCCAGCTCGCGGGTCATCATCACCAAGGGCGACACCAACGGGGATGGCGTCGCGGATGACGGCGTCCCCTTCCGCTGGTCCCTGACCGCCCTCACCGCCACCCAGCGGGCTTACCTCAACACAGATGCCTCCGGCACGCCGGATGCCCTGGGGAGCAGCCGCGTCGATTATCTGCGGGGCGATGCCAGCAATGAAGGCAGCGGTGCGGGCAACTTCCGGCCCCGCACCATCAGCAAGCTGGGGGACATCGTCAATTCGAACCCCTGGTACGTAGGCATACCCGAGGCCGGGTATTCTGACGTGGACCACCCCGGCTACACCGCCTTCCGGGATGCGGCCCTGTCGCGCAAGCCCGTGGTTTACGTGGGGGGCAACGATGGCATGCTGCATGGTTTCGATGCATCTCTCGATTTCACGTCCTCCACCATCGGCGTGCCCACCAGCACCTCCGGCAATGAGGTGCTGGCCTACGTCCCCTCTGCCGTCTACCCCAACCTGAGCAAACTCACTGGCCAGGCCTACAACCAGAACCAGAACCACCGTTATTTCGTGGATGGCACCCCCATGGTGGCCGACGCCTATCTTGGCACCACCTGGACCACCGTGTTGATCGGTGGTCTGGGTGGGGGCGGCAAGGGGTATTACGCCCTGGATGTCACGAACCCGGCCAACTTCACCGAAGCCAAGGCGGCCGACCTGCTCCTGTGGGAATTCACCGAGAACGACGATGCCGACGTGGGCTTCGCCTTCAATCATCCGGCCGTGGGCAGCAACAAGCAGGCCCAACAGATTGTCAAGATGGCGAATGGACAATGGGCGGCCATTCTCGGCAACGGCTACAACAGTACTTCGGGGAAGGCAGCGCTCTACATCCTGTTCATCCATGCTGGCAAGGATGGCTGGGATTCCAGCGATTACGTGAAAATCGTCGCGGACGCGCCCGTCGCCCAGGACAACGGCTTGTCCACCCCGACCCCTTACGACACCGACGGTGACGGCTACGTGGACACGGTCTATGCCGGCGATCTCAAAGGCAACCTGTGGAAGTTCCTGGTCGGCCCCAATACGGGGGATGAAGACGTGACCTCCGACCCCACCACTTGGAAACTGGCGCTCTCCACCCCGGGCTGCACCACCGACTGCACCCCCTTGTTCGTGGCCAAGGATGGCAGCAACAACCGGCAGCCCATCACCTGGCCGCCAAGCATCACTCCTCATCCAACCAGCGGCACCATGGTCCTGTTCGGAACCGGCAAGTATCTCGAAAGCGCCGACAACACCAGTACCAGCGTGCAATCGTTTTATGGCATTCGCGATGAGGGCAGCACGCTCTCGGGAAGAAATGTGCTGATCCCCCAGACCATTGGCACCACCACGGTGAACTCCACGACTTTCAGAACCATCACGCAAGGCTGCGGCACCAACCCGTTGCCGGCTTGTCCGCCCGCCGGGAAAGGCTGGTATGTGGACCTGCCCACATCCGGTGAACGGGTAACCGGGGTACCCCAACTCGACAGCGGCAGCATCTTCTTCAATACCTTTGTCCCCCCCGCCGGCCAATGCGACAGCGGCGGCACCGGTTGGCTGATGGCGCTGAACTATCTCACCGGGACACTCCCCAATGGCCGCATCTTCGATACGAACGCGGACAGCGCCATCAGCGGCAGCGACACCATCGTCGCGGGTGCCCAGATCGGGGCAGCTCTGGGCGGCACCACGCTGATCCGGGGCAACGTACCGGGCCGCGCAGGAGTCGGCGTATCCTCTTTGACCTCCGGCCAACTCATCAAAACCACACTGGGCCTCGGCATGGAGTCCCGCGGCCGCATCACTTGGCGTGAAATCCTCCAATAGGAAGTCGACCATGCAAATTCTCCATTTTCCGCGCTCGAACCCTGGACAAATCGGGGTAACCCTGATCGAACTCCTCGTTGTCTTGGCCCTCATCGCAATCCTGGGAGGCATTGCCTATCCCTCCTACCAGGAACACGTAGCGCGGGCGAACCGGGCGGAAGCCAAGGGCATCCTGCTCGAAGCTGCCCAGTTCATGGAACGGAACTACACTACCAATAACTGCTACCACCGCAGCGACAACGACTGCGCCGCCGCGCGGACCGCCGGCACGGCCTGCGCCTCCGCCACAGCAGGTGAAATCAGCCTGCCCTTCTGCCAGTCGCCGAAGACCGGCGAGGCAAGGTACAACATCAGCTTCAATGCCCTGGCATCGCAAAGCTACACCTTGCAAGCGGTTCCTACCGGCATAATGGCAGGCGACGCCTGCGGCACCCTGACACTGACCCACACCGGCATCCAGGGCGCCGGAGGGAATGTGGCGGACTGTTGGCAACGCTGATACCACTGAATCAAGTGGCAGCGGAGATTGGACGTCGGAAAATGACCCGTCCTAGAATCCAAACACTTGATTCACCGGCTGTCAGCAGAATGCCTATTTCACCCCTGCATGCATCCACTCGCGAGGATCTCTCGGCTCTCCTACGCCAGCACGGCATCTCGCCCACCCACCAACGCATCGAGATCGCCCGGGCCCTGTTCTCCCGCCAAGAGCACATGTCGGCGGACCAGATACTGGCGGTGGTAAACAGCCGGCATAGCGAGAGTTCCAAGGCCACGGTCTACAACACCCTGCGCCTCTTCCTCGAAAAAAAGCTGATCCGGGAAGTCATCGTCGATCCCAGCAAGGTGTTCTACGACCCCAACACCTCACCCCATCATCATTTCTACAACCAAGTCACTGGCGAACTCACCGACATCCCAGCAGACAGCCTGTTGGTCAGTGGCCTGCCCACCCCCCCGGAAGGCATGGAGACGGATTCCGTCGACGTCATCGTCCGCATCCGTCCCCGGTCAGCCCGGCCCACCTGATTTCCTCATCCCAACGAGATGGACACCATGCAGCGACGCGCTTTTCTGAAGGGCGCCGGGGCCGGTTTCGGCTTGGCGGCTTCTTCCCTCGTTCCCCAGGCTTTTGCCGATGGTCCCGCCATCAAATGGCGCCTGGCCTCCAGCTACCCCAAGAGCCTGGACACCATCTATGGCGCTGCCGAACTGCTTTCCGAACGATTGCACAAAATCACCGGCGGCAAGTTCCAGATACGGGTTTTCGCCGGGGGCGACCTTGTCCCCGGGCTCCAGGTCATGGATGCGGTGCAAAACGGTACGGTGGAATGCGGCCATACCGCCAGCTACTACTACGTGGGCAAGAACATGGCCTTGGCTTTCGACTGCGCCGTCCCCTTCGGCCTCACCGCCCGCCAGCAGAATGCCTGGATGTATTTCGGCGGTGGAATTCAACTCATGCGCGAGTTGTTCAGGCAATACAACATCATCCAGTTTCCCGGCGGCAACACCGGCGTGCAGATGGGGGGGTGGTTTCGCAAGGAGATCAAATCCCTGGCGGACCTGAAGGGCCTGAAGATGCGGATTCCCGGCATCGGCGGCCAGATCATGGCCAAGCTGGGCGCTGTGCCCCAGACTCTGGCGGGCAGCGACATCTATCCATCCCTGGAACGGGGCGCCCTGGACGCTGCGGAATGGGTGGGCCCCTATGACGATGAGAAGTTGGGCTTCCACAAGATCGCGAAGAACTACTACTACCCGGGCTGGTGGGAAGGTGGCCCCCAGCTGTCCTTCTATGTAAATCTGGCCAAGTGGAACGAGTTGCCGGAGCCTTACCGGGTGGCCTTCGAAACCGCCTGCGCCGAGGCCAACGTCAACATGCTGGCGGAATACGACACCAAGAACCCCCAGGCCCTCGCGCGCCTGGTCAGGCAAGGGGTCCAGTTGCGCGCATTTCCCAAAGACGTCATGGATGCCGCCAGGCAGGCCGCTTTCGCCATGTACGACGAGGAGGCCCGCAAGAACCCGGCCTTTGCCCGGATATACGGCGAATGGAAGAAGTTCCGGGACCAGGAACTCCAGTGGTTCAAGATCGCGGAAGCCTCCTACGCGAATTACCTGTATTACTCGAAATAGGCCTGCCAACCATGAAACCCCTCCGATTCGGCCTGGCCCTGCTCTGCCTGGCTTCGATCTCCGCCTGCGGCGACAGGCAGGAACCTGCCGCCCGGGATCCGGCAAGCGCGGCCCCGGCCACGGCACCCGTGCCAGCTTCCAGCGACCTGGGCAGGATCCGTTACGCGGGCGTGTGTTTGAGCTGCCACGGTCCCAAAGGCCAAGGCCAGGGGCCGTTCCCGAAGCTAGCGGGCAAATCCGCCGGGGAACTGGCGGCCACGCTCAGGGACTACCGTGCCGGGAAAGTCCGCGGCCCCCAAAGCGCCTCCATGATCCCCTTCGCCCAAGCCTTGCGGGATGACGAGATCGAGGCTTTGGCCCGTTACATTTCCAGCCTGTAGCCCCTGACCTCCAGCGGACTCGGATCGAGCCGCCCTTCCTGCGCATGGGCTATCCTGAAGGCAGGCCCCGAGCCCGGGGAAAAGGGGAAGGACGATGTTCGAATCCGCGGAAATCGGCCACAAGGTCGACAAGAGCACCTATGAACGGGAAGTGCCCGCCCTGCGGGAAGCCTTGCTGGATGCCCAATATGAACTGATCAGCAAGCGCGGCTTCCCGGTGGTGATTCTGGTGGGTGGGGTGGACGGCGCTGGCCGCAGTGAGACAGTGCAATTGCTCAATGCCTGGCTGGACCCTCGCCACATCGACACCCACGGCATGGGCGAGCCTTCTGACGAGGAACGGGACCGGCCACCCATGTGGCGGTTCTGGCGGGCGTTGCCCCCCAAAGGCCGGATCGGTGTATTCCAGGGTTCCTGGTACAGCCTGCCCATCCTGGACCGGGTCTATGGCCATACTGACAATGCGGCCCTGGAAACAGCCATGGACCGCAACATCCGTTTCGAGCAGATGCTGAGCGACGAGGGCACACTGATCCTCAAATTCTGGCTGCATCTATCCAAGGCGGGCCAGAAGCGTCGGCTCAAGCTGCTCGAGAAGGACCCACGCACCCGCTGGCGCGTCACCGAGCGGGACTGGAGCCACTACAAGCTCTACGATGTTTTTGCCCGGGTCTGTGCCCAGACCCTGCGGATGACCAGCACCGCCAACGCGCCATGGCACATCGTCGAAGGCGAGGACCCCCGCTATCGCGAGCTGGCGTTTGGCCGGACCCTGCTGGAAGCCCTGCGCAAGCGGCTGGAGTGCCCTTCTCCAGTCGCCCTGCCAACGCCGGCAGCCCCCCCCATGGTGGCAAAAGTGGACAACCTGAACCTGCTCAGGGCTCTGAATCTCGGAGAGAAGCTGGACAAGCAGGCCTATCTGGACGCGTTGGAGACCTGGCAGGGACGCCTGAACCTGCTCACCCGGGACAAGCGCTTCTCCAAGATCTCCGTGGCCTGTGTCTTCGAAGGCAACGATGCCGCCGGCAAGGGCGGCAGCATCCGCCGCATCACCGGCGCGCTGGATGCCCGCCGCTACCAGGTGATTCCCATCGCCGCCCCCAGTGACGAGGAAAAGGCCCAGCCCTACCTGTGGCGGTTCTGGCGCCACATTCCCCGGCGCGGCCGGCTGGCCCTGTTCGACCGGTCCTGGTACGGCAGGGTGCTGGTGGAGCGGGTGGAAGGTTTCTGCTCGGAATACGACTGGCAGCGGGCCTATAGCGAGATCAACGACTGCGAGGCCCAGCTCGCGGAGCACCGCATCGGGGTGGTGACGTTCTGGCTGTCCATCAGCAAGGAGGAACAGCTAAAGCGCTTCCAGGAACGAGAGGCCACCGGCTTCAAGCGCTACAAGATCACCCCGGAGGAATGGCGCAACCGGGAAAAATGGGATGCCTACGAGGAGGCGGGATGCGACATGGTGGACCGCACCAGCAAGGCAAGCGCGCCCTGGAACCTGGTGCAGGCCAACGACAAGGACGTGGCGAGCATCCGCATCCTGAAAACCATGTGCGGACGCAGCGAACAGGAAAGTCAACGCAAGGGCGGGGACACGTCAGAGCACGCCCCGAGAACGAACCCCGCGAACAGCCAGAGGAGCAACG
>CAZYEY010000122.1:0-19547 GCA_964646585.1 uncultured Thiobacillus sp.
CTCTTGGGCTCTGAGATGTGTATAGAACACAGTTCGAGGCATACCTGATTCTGGCCGCTGTGGAAACATTTGCCGGCTTTTTGCGCATCCTTTTGGCTCTCGCCCTCCTGGTGTCCGCGCCCGCCGGAGCCGACCCCACCCACGAGGACTGTCGGTCGGACTTCTGTCCCATTGATACCGACGCGCCGCCCCGGGCCGACCATCCCGGCTGGCGGCCGGTGGCGCTGCCCTTCGCCCTGCACGACCTGGACGCGGCGGCCACCGGCGGCTGGTTCCGCTTCCGCATCCGCGCCCCCGCCGAGGACTCGCCGCGCTGGAGCCTGTACCTGTGGTGGCTCAACCTCAACGGCGCCTTCTACTTCAACGGCGAATACCTGGGGGATGGCGGCCGCTTCAGCGAGCCCATCGCCCGCAACTGGAACAAGCCCTTCTTCTTCAACCTGCCCACTAGCCTCTGGAAGACCGGGGACAACGAAATCCTGGTGCGCCTGAAAAGCGACCCGGGCTGGGGCCTGATCTCTCCCATGGAGGTGGGACCCTCAGCCATCCTGCGGCCGGAATACGAATGGCGGCGCTTCCTCCAGACCGACCTGACCCGGGGCCTGACCCTGACCCTGCTGGTGGCCGCCACCCTGGTGCTGGCGGTGTGGTGGCGCCGCCGCCACGATCCCCAGTACTTCTGGTTCGGCCTGGCCTGCCTGATGTGGGGCGTCTTCTCCACCTACCTGGTGGTGCGCGACCCGCCCATTCCCGGACCCCTGTTCCGCTGGGCCGCCCACCTGGCCCTGGACGCCTGGGCGGTGTGCATGGCCCTGTTCGTCAACCGCTACCTGAACCTCCGCCAGCCCCGGGTGGAGAAGGCCCTGGGCCTGGTCCTGGTGGGAGCCGCCCTGCTCACCGCCACGCCTGGCCTGATCTGGCAGGGCTACGCCTTCATCGTCACCCACAGCCTCACCTTCCTCATCATCGCCTGGCAGGCCCTGCGGGTGTACCGGGAATGGCAAAAGGGCCATTGGCGGGAGCACCTCCTGCTCGGTGTCGCTCTGAGCGCCCTGCTGCTGGCCGGCCTCCACGACCTGCTGCTGGGCCTGCCCTGGGACGACCTGCCGGCGGATCTGACCCGCATCCGCCTCAAGTACCACTTCATCCTGCTGCACCTGGCCGCGCCGGTGGTGCTGCTGTTCCTTACCGGCCACCTGGGCCGCCGCTTTGCCGACGCCCTCACCGAGACCGAAACCCTGAACCGGGAACTGGAATCCCGGGTGGCCGCCAGCGTCCGGGCCCTGGCCGAGAGCTACGCGCAACAGACCCGGCTGGAACGGGAATCCGCCGCCGCCGAGGAGCGGGAGCGCATCTACCGGGATCTCCACGACGACATCGGCGCCAAGCTGCTGTCCCTGGCCATCCGGGCAAAAACTCCGGAAGAGACCGACATCGCCCGTTCCGCCCTCCAGGATTTGCGTGACGTGGTCTCCCGTTCCTCCAGACCCGACGCCCCCCTCACCGACCTCCTCGCCGACTGGCGGGCGGAGATCGAGGGACGCTGTGCCTCGGCGTCCCTGCGCCTGGTCTGGAACCAGCCCGACGACCTGCCCGACCGGAACCTGGTCGCCGCCGAGGCCCTGAACCTGGGCCGCATCCTGCGGGAATCCGTCTCCAATGTGCTGCGCCACGCCCAGGCCCACAGCCTGGTGGTGGGCATCCACTTCGCGGCTGGGCGCTACCAGATCTCCCTGGAGGACGACGGCCGGGGCCAGCCCGGGGCCCCGGGCCGGGGCATGCGCAACATGCGGGCCCGGGCCGCCCAGCTGGGCGGAGAAATCCAGTGGGTCTGGGGGGAGCGGGGATGCCGGGTGGCGATGAGCCTGCCCAGCATGTCCGGTGGCGATGCCTCAGGCGCTTTGCCCGAACATGGCCGGTAGCAGGTAGGTTGGGCTGAGCAGCGCGAAGCCCAACGAGAGCGTTGGGAGACAGGTTCAGTCCGCCAGCGCCCTGGGCAGGGGGAAGTTCACGTTTTCCTCGATGCCCGCCAGCGATTTCACGGTCCCGGCCCCCAGCTCCTTCAGTCGGGCGACCACCCCTTCCACCAGCACTTCCGGGGCGGATGCGCCGGCGGTGACGCCGATACGGGACTTGCCGGCGAACCATTCGCGCTGGAGCTGCCCGGCGTTGTCCACCATGTAGGCGTCGAGGCCCATGTTGCGGGCCACCTCCCGCAAGCGGTTGGAGTTGGAGGAATTGGGGGAGCCCACCACGATCACCAGGTCGCACTCGGCGGCGAGCTTCTTCACCGCGTCCTGGCGGTTCTGGGTGGCGTAGCAGATGTCGTCCTTCTTGGGGCCGCGGATATGGGGGAAACGGGCCTTGAGGGCTTCCACCATGCGCGCCGCGTCGTCCACGGACAGGGTGGTCTGGGTGACGTAGGCCAGCCTCTCCGGGTCAGCCACCTGGAGTCTGGCCACGTCCTCGATGGCATCCACCAGATACATGCCGGTCTCGCACTGGCCCATGGTGCCTTCCACCTCGGGGTGGCCCTTGTGGCCGATCATGACGATCTCCAGCCCCGCCTCCCGCATCTTCTTCACCTCCACGTGGACCTTGGTGACCAGGGGGCAGGTGGCGTCGAACACGTTGAGGCCCCGTTCCTCGGCTTCCCGCCGCACGGACAGGGGCACGCCGTGGGCGCTGTAGACGAGGGTGGCGCCCCGGGGCACCTCGCCCAGGTCCTCGATGAAGATGGCGCCCTTGGCCTTGAGGTCGTCCACCACGAACTTGTTGTGGACCACCTCGTGGCGCACATAGATGGGGGCGCCGAACTTCTTCAGAGCTTGTTCCACGATGGCGATGGCGCGGTCCACGCCAGCGCAGAAGCCCCGGGGGTTGGCGAGGAGGATGGTGTCGGGCATGGTCATTCCAGGGAAAGAATCTCGACTTCGAATTCCACCGGCAGGCCCGCCAGGGGATGGTTGAAGTCCACGGTCACGGTCTCGTCGCCGATGGCGCGCAGAATACCGTTCATGGACTGGCCGTTGGGCAGATCGAAGGCCATTTGCAGACCTTCGCGCAATTCGGTTTCCGGCGGAAAGTCGGCGCGGGGCAGGGCATGCACCAGGGCGGGATCGACCAGGCCGAAAGCCTCGCCCGCCGCCAGTCGCCAAGTGCGATGGTCGCCGGGAACCAGCCCCAGCAGCAGGATTTCCAGGCGGGCATCGATCTCGCCGCCGCCCAGGGTGAAGGTTTCCGGCTCGTCATCGGCGAAGGTGTCGGCAATCTCCTCGCCCTGGCAGGTGAGGCGGTAATGCAGGGTGACCCGGGCGCCGGGGCGGATGCCGTCGCTCATGCCTTGTCTGCCTTGCGGAAGCTGTCCAGCACCAGCAGCAGGGCGCCCACGGTGATACCCGAATCGGCCACGTTGAAGGCGGGCCAGTGCCAGCCGGCCACATGGAAATCCAGGAAGTCGATGACGTGGCCGTACAGGGCCCGGTCGATGACATTGCCCACGGCCCCCCCCAGGATCAGGGCCAGGGCGATGCTGAAGACAGGCCGCCCCCGGGTCTGGCGCATCAGGTAGAGCATGAGTCCGGAGGCCACCACGCCCACCGTCATGAAGAAGCCCCGCTGCCAGCCGGGCTGGTCGGCGAACAGGGAGAAGGCGGCGCCGGTGTTGTGGACGTGGACCAGATTGAAGAAGCCGGTGAGGGGAATCACCTCCTGGTAGGCGGTGAGCCGGTCCATCACCAGGGCCTTGGTGATCTGGTCCAGGACCAGCACCAGGGCGGCAAGCCAGAGCCAGGCCAGGCCGCTCCTGCCGGCGGCGCCTGCCGCGGTGGGCGTGTCAGGCGTGCTCACGGGGCTCGCCCTCGCCATGGAGATTGCTCACGCAGCGACCGCACAGGCCCGGGTGTTGCGGATCGGCGTTCACGTCGGCGCGCACGTGCCAGCAGCGCTCGCATTTATCAAAGGCCAGGGCGGCGACTTCCACCCGGGTGTCGCCGGCGGCCTGGGCCACCACCCGGGCGGCGGAGGTGATGAGCACGAAGCGTAGGTCGTCCCCCAGGCCGGCGAGCAGGTCGTAATCCCGGCCATCGGCATGGAAGGTGACGTCGGCTTGCAGGGAGGAGCCCACCTTGCCCGCCGCCCGCAGTTCCTCGATGCGCTTCAGGGCCTGGCCGCGCAATTCCCGCAGGCGGCTCCAACGGGTCAGCAGGGTTTCCTCGTCGGTCTGGCGGGGAAGGTCGTGCCACAGGCCCAGGAACACGCTTTCCGACTGGCATTGCAGCGCCCAGATCTCCTCGGCGGTGAAGGAGAGGATGGGGGCCATGAGCCGGGCCAGGGTTTGCAGGATGTGCCACAGGGCGCTCTGGGCGGCCCGGCGCGGGCGGCCGGCGCGGGCCGTGGTGTAGAGCCGGTCCTTGAGGATGTCCAGGTAGAAGGCCCCCAGGTCCTCGGAGCAGAAGTTGTGCAGCCGCTGCACGGCGGTGTGGAAGCTGTAGACCCGATAGTCGGCCAGCACTGCTTCCTGCATCTGCCGGGTGAGGGCCAGGGCGTAGCGGTCGATCTCCAGCCAGTCTGCCGGCGGCAGCAGGTCCGCCGGGTCGAAGTCGGCGGTGTTGGCCAGCAGGAAGCGCAGGGTGTTGCGGATGCGCCGGTAGCCATCCACCGCCCGCTTGAGGATCTCGTCGGAGATGGACAGCTCGCCGGAGTAGTCGGTGCTGGCCACCCACAGGCGCAGGATTTCCGCGCCCAGGGTGTCGGACACCTTTTGCGGCGCCACCACGTTGCCCTTGGACTTGGACATCTTGAGCCCCTTGCCGTCCACCACGAAGCCGTGGGTCAGCAGGGCTTCATAGGGCGCGTGGCCATCGGTGGCGCAACCGGTGAGCAGACTGGACTGGAACCAGCCGCGATGCTGGTCCGAACCCTCCAGGTAGAGGTCGGCGGGGTGCTTGAGCCCTTCGCGTTCCTTCAGGAGGCAGGCATGGGTGACGCCCGAGTCGAACCACACGTCCAGGGTGTCACGCACCTTTTCGTACTGCGCCGCCTCGTCCCCCAGCAGCTCGCCGGCATCCAGGCTGAACCAGGCCTCGATGCCCCGCTGTTCGACCCGTCTTGCCACCTCTTCCACCAGTTCGGGGGTGCGGGGATGGAGCTCGCCCGTGGTCTTGTGGATGAAGAAAGGGATGGGCACGCCCCAGTTGCGCTGGCGGGACACGCACCAGTCCGGGCGGTTCTTCATCATGGCTTCCAGCCGGGAGCGGCCCCAGGCGGGGAAGAACTCGGTGTTTTCCACGGCTTGCATGGCCAGGGTGCGGAGGCTGTGGCCCTCTCCCCCGACCCCTCCCCCGCCTGCGGGGGAGGGGAGGGGACGGTCCATGCCGATGAACCACTGTCGGGTGGCGCGGAAGATGATGGGGGTCTTGTGCCGCCAGCAGTGGGGATAGCTGTGCAGGATCTTTTCCTCCGCCAGCAGGTGGCCGCGGCTTTTCAAGGCTTCCAGCACGGTCTGGTTGCCGGCCCAGATGCTCTGGCCCCCCACCAGGGGGGTGTCGGCATAGAACCGGCCGTCGTCCCCCACCGGGTTGGCCACCTCCAGGCCGTACTTCAGGCCGGCGATGTAGTCGTCATGGCCGTGGCCCGGGGCGATGTGCACCAGGCCCACGCCGGCCTCCAGGCTGACGAAGTCCGCCAGGATCACGGGCACCTGGTCATCGTAGAAGGGGTGTCGCAGCTTCAGGCCCTCCAAGGCGGCGCCCCGGATCTGGGCGATGGTCTCCACCGTCTCGAAGCCGTAACGCTGGATGGCCGCCTCCGCCAGGTCCCGGGCCAGGATCAGCAGTCCCTTGGGCGTGCGCACCAGGTCGTAGGCGAATTCGGCGTGGACCGCCACCGCCTGGTTGGCGGGCAGGGTCCAGGGCGTGGTGGTCCAGATCACCGCGTAGGCCGGGCAGTCGCCGTCCACCGGCAGGCCCACCCGGCGGGCCAGGTCGGCGCAGTCGACCACCGGGAAGGCCACGTCGATGGCCGGGGAGGTCTTGTCCTCGTATTCCACCTCGGCTTCCGCCAGGGCGGAACCGCAGTCCACGCACCAGTGCACCGGCTTGGCCCCCAGGTAGAGGTGGCCGTTGGCCTGGATCTTGCCCAGTTCCCGGATGATGTCCGCCTCGAAGCGGTAGTCCATGGTGAGATAGGGATGGTCCCAGTCCCCCAGCACGCCCAGGCGGATGAAGTCCTTCTTCTGGCGTTCCACCTGGCTGGCGGCGTATTCCCGGCACAGTTCGCGGAAACGGGCGGCGGGAATGTCCTTGCCGTGGGTCTTCTCCACCACCAGCTCAATGGGCAGGCCGTGGCAGTCCCAGCCCGGCACGTAGGGCGCGTCGAAGCCGTCCAGGGTCTTCACCTTGACGATGATGTCCTTGAGGAGCTTGTTCACCGCATGGCCGATGTGGATGTCGCCGTTGGCGTAGGGCGGGCCGTCATGGAGGATGAACAGGGGCCGCCCCTTGGACGCGGCGCGGATCTTTTCGTACAGCTTCTTCTCCTGCCAGGCATTGACCCACGCGGGCTCGCGCTTGGCCAAGTCGCCCCGCATGGGGAAGGGGGTGTCGGGAAGGTTCAGGGTGTCTTTGTAGTCGGGCATGTTGGGTTTGCTGCCTGGAATTAGCGTTGCTCGTAAGTATGCCGGGATAGGCCGGAGGCGCCCGGCAGCGCCCTACTTTCTTTGCCCGTGCAAAGAAAGTAGGCAAAGAAAGCACGCCCCGCTTCCGTCGAAACCCTCGGCTCCGTCAGAAGGGGAGCAATCCGTCGCGACGTGACGCCTTTTCCCCTCTGCCGCCGCCGCGTCTCGCCCATTCCCACGGGGGTAGTCGGCGAACGTGTCTGAGCCACGGCTTGCCGGGGCGAGTTTGCGAGCCGCCCGTGGGAATGGGCGAGACGCGGGGATTTCGGCGGAAGCGGGGTGGCCTTCGTTTGGTTACTTTTCTTGGCCAAGCAAGAAAAGTAACTGGCTGCCGGGCCACCCCCGGCCTCCAACCTCAACTCAGGCATTCAAAAGCTCCCTCGCCTGCCGGGCATCCAGATCGATCTGGGCGATGAGCGCCTCCAGATTCGGAAACTTCGCCTCATCCCGCAGCTTGTGCAGAAACTCCACCCGCAGGTGTTCCCGGTAGATGGACCGGTCGAAATTGAACAGGTGGACTTCCAGGGTGGGCTTGCCGTTTGCGTGGACCGTGGGCCGGGTGCCCAGGCTGGCCACACCGGGCCAGTCTGGCCGCTCCAGTCCCTGCACGTGCACGGCGAAGATGCCCTTCACCGGCGGCTTGTTGTGCTTCAACTGGATGTTGGCGGTGGGATAGCCGATCTTGCGCCCCAGCTGGTCGCCCCCCACCACCCGGCCGGAGATGGAATAGGGCCGGCCCAGGAGCTGGGCGGCGGTGGCCATGTCGCCGGCCGCCAGGGCCTCCCGCACGGCGGTGCTGGAGGCCCGCTGGCCGGCGGCTTCCACGGTGTGCAGGGCCTCGGCCTCGAAGCCGTATTCCCGGCCCAGGGCCTGCAGCAGGGCAAAGTCTCCGGCGCGCCTGGCGCCGAAGCGGAAGTCGTCCCCCACCAGCACGTAGCGCGCCTTCAGGCCCTCCACCAGGATGCGGCGCGCGAAGTCCTGGGCAGACAGGGCAGCGAAGGCGCGAGTGAACTTGCACACATGCACGTGGGCCACCCCCAGGTTCCCCATGATCTCCAGCTTTTCCCGCAGGGATGTGAGGCGCGTGGGGGCGTCTTCCGGGCTGAACACTTCCCGGGGATGGGGCTCGAAGGTGAGCACCGTGGGGGCGCCCCCCACGGACGCGGCCCGGGCCGTGAGCCGGGCCAGCATGGCCTGATGGCCCAGGTGGATGCCGTCGAAATTGCCGATGGTGACGGCATTGGGACGGCTGGCCCGGGGCCAGCCGTGGGTCATCAACATGGCGAGGTTATCTGATTGAAAAAACGCGAATTTTAGCGATTCGCGGGGGGGCGAGTCTATGCACCGTCCGGGGGGGTGGACGCGGCATTCCCCGCCAGGATGACCGCCTGGAGGGTGTGCAGCCGCGCCAGCAGGTCGTCCCGGGCGGCGAAGAGTTCCGCCAGGCGGGCCCGGGCCGCCTGCCCCTGCCCCTGTCCTTTCCGGGCGAGCAGCTCCTGGCCCAGTTCATGGACGCGGGCATGGACGGGCGCGATGGCGGTGAACGCCTCCAAGTGCCCGTAGCGGACCTGGCCGGAACCGTGATACCAGCGTCCGAAACGGCAGGCGTCCAGCTCCATGGGCGGCGGGGATTCGGAACCGTTGCCATTGGCTTCGATGCGGTCAACCAGGCTGTCGATCCATTCCTTGTGATGGTGCTCGGCCAGCAACAGGGCGAAATCCTCCCGGCGCCAGAGCTTGAAATTCTCATCGCTCCAGGCCCGCGGCGCCTGCCAGGCCGCGATCCAGGCGGGCACGTCTGCTGGCGGCAGTGGCCGGGCGATGCTGTAGCCCTGGGCCAGCGTGCAGCCCAGTTGCAGCAGCAGCAGCCCGGCTTCCAGGCTTTCCACCCCCTCTGCCACCACGCTGCGGCCGAAGGCCTCGGCCAGGGCGATCACGCCTTCCACGATGGCCAGGTCGTCGGTGTCGGCGAGCATGTTGCGCACGAAGGATTGATCGATCTTCAGGGCTTGCGCCGGCAACAGTTTCAGATAGGTGAGGGAGGAGTAGCCGGTGCCGAAATCGTCCAGGGCGAACTCGATGCCCATCCGGGCGCAGGCGCGTATCAGCCCGGAGATGCGCTCCAGATCCTCCAGAGCGGCGGATTCAAGGATTTCCAGCTTCAACTGCCGGGGCGCGACGCCGGGGTGGGCCGCCAGCTGGGCCTGCAGCCGCTCCAGGAAATCCCCGCCCTGAATGTGCCGGGCGGAGATGTTCACGCTCACGACGGGGGCGAGCCCCTGGCCTTGCCAGTCATCCAGCTGCGCCAGGGCCCGGGCCAGGACCCACTGCCCCAACTCCACCTCCAGATCGGTGTTCTCGATCACGGGCAGGAAAGCCGAGGGCGGCAGCACCCCCTGTTCCGGGTGGCGCCAGCGGATCAGCGCTTCCAGGCCCGCCACTTCCCCGGTGGCCATGTTCACCTGGGGCTGGTAGTACAGCTCGAATTCACCCGACTCCAGGGCCTTGCGGATGTTTTCCCGGGACTGGCGGTGGTGGCGCAACAGCCGGTCCCGGTCCGCGTCGTGGAAGGCGTAGTCGCCGCCCCCCGCCTGCTTGGCCACGTACATGGCCTGGTCCGCGTGGCGCAGCAGGCTGTCCGGGTCTTCGGCATCCCGGGGATAGAGGCTCACGCCGATGCTGGCGGTCAGCCGCACGGTGTGCCCGTCCAGTTGCGCGGGTTGGCTGATGACGCCCTGCAAGCGGCGCAGGGTGGTTTCGCACTCCTCCCGGCCCTCCAGGTTCTGCAGCAACAGCACGAACTCGTCGCCCCCCCAGGCGCGCCACGGTGTCGCCGCCCCGCAGCGCTTCCGCCAGGCGGCGCGCCATTTCCATCAGCAGGTGATCGCCCACTTCATGGCCCAGGGAGTCGTTGACCGGCTTGAAGCCGTCCAGATCCAGGTAGCACACCGCCAGCATGCCGCCGGAACGCTTGGCCTGGGCGATGGCCTGACGCATGCGGTCCGCCAACAGGATGCGGTTGGGAATGCCGGTAAGGGGGTCGTGCTGGGCCAGGTGTTCCAGCTGGGCCTCTTGGCGTTTCACCAGGGTGATGTCGGTGAACACGCCGATGTAATGGCCCACCCGGCCCTGGTCATCGGTGACGGCGGCAATGGACAGATACTCGGGGTAGGTCTCGCCGTTCTTGCGGCGGTCCCAGATTTCCCCGGCCCAGAAACCCTTTTCCCGCAGGGCGCGCCACAGGTCCGCGTAGAAGGCCGCGTCCTGCATGCCGGAGGACAGCAGACGCGGTGTTTGTCCCAGGGCTTCATCCCGTGTGTAGCCGGTGATGCGGGTGAAGGCCGGATTCACGTCCACGATGCGCGTCCCGGCATCGGTGATGAGGATGCCCTCCCGGGCGTTCTGGAACACGCTGGCGGCCAGGCGCATGCCGTCCTGGCTCTTCTGGATGGCCAGGGCCATCTCGTTCAGGTTGCGGGCCAGTTCGGCGGCTTCGTCCCCGCCCTCCTCCGGCGCCCGCCAGGTGTAGTCGCCCCGGGCCAGGCGCTGGGCCCCCCGGGTGAAGGCGCCCAGGCGGCGCACCACCAGCCTGTGCATGAGACCGCCCGCCAGCAGCAGGCTCAGGCCCACCACCGCCAGATGGGTGCCCACGCTTTGCCACCACAGGCCCAGGATGCGGGCCTCGGTTTCCTTGGCAGGCATCTTCACGCTGAGGATGCCCCGCAAATCCCCCACCCGGTAGCCGTAGGCCAGCTTGTAGGCGTCGCGGATGGAGGGGGGGGCGTCTTCGGGCCGGCCGTGGCAGGTGAGGCAGTAGGGTTCGACCCAGATGGGAGTGGCGTAGTGGTAGTGGCGCGCCCCGCTCGAGTCCGCATAGCTGGTCAGCCGCTCCTTGACCCCGGGGTGGGCGCGGAAGTACCGGATCGCCTCCATTTCCACCGCGTCCGCCTGGTTGGCCGGGTTGCGGGCCCGATCGCTGACGTTGTTGAAGCGGATGCCCCGGGTGTCGAAGTGCTGGAAGTCCCGGGCGATGCGGCTCATGGCATGGGCGGGCAGGAAGCCCACGGTGCGCGCATCCAGGGGCAGGCCGCTTTCCAGGAACTGCTGCTGGTAGGTGCGCCGCATGGCCATGAGCACCCCGTGCAGGGAACGGCCCTCCTCCAGGAGCATGGTCTCCACGCTCTGCCGCGCCACCCGGTAGCCGAACCAAGACACGGTGCCCAGGGTCACCAGCAGGGCCAGGCCGATGCCCAGCCAGAGCTTGTGCACCAGCTTCATGGCCCCAGCCTGCCTGCGATGACGGCGTTCATGCCAGTTGCTCCCGGGGAGAAGTGGCCAGGATCTTGTCCGGCAGGCCGATGTAATAGCCCTGGCCCAGTTCCACGCCCATGTCCCGCAGGCTCTCCAGCACCTCCCGGGATTCCACGTGCTCGGCGATGACCCGGATGTCCAGGCTGGCGGCCAGGCGCTGGATGGTTTCCACGAAGGCCCGGTCCTTGTCGTTCTCCAGCATCTTGGCTATGAAATCCCCTTCGATCTTGACGAAATCCACGGGCAGCCGCCGCAGGTACTGGAAGGAGGAAAAACCGGAGCCGAAGTCGTCGATGGCCAGCTTGAAGCCAGACAGCTTCAGCTCCGCCGCCAGGGTCTCCAGGGTGGCCAGGTTCCTCAGGGTATCCCGCTCGGTGATCTCGAACACGACGCGTTCCGGCGGGATGCCGCATTCCGCCACCAGTTGCCCGATGTCGGCGAGGAAGCTGGACAAGGCCATGGCCCGGGGCGAGAGGTTGAGGAACAGCAGGCCATCGTGGCCGGCGAGGGCCGCTTCCCGCAGGGCCTTGCCCATCACCAGGCTGTCCAGGCGGTGGATGACGCCGGCCCGCTCGGCGTGCTCGATGAACCGGGCCGCCTCGATGTGTCCGTTCTCCAGGGCCAGCCGGGACAGCACCTCGTGGCCGAGGATGCGCCCGGACTTCAGGTCCATGATGGGCTGGAAGAAGGGTTCGATCCTGCCTTGATTGACCGCCTCCACCACCCGCACCGTGGTTTCCGTCATGTCCCGGAACACCTGGGCCACCTCCTCGTCCGTGGGCAGCCCGAGCTGGTTCTTGCCTGCCTCCTTGGCCTTGTAGAGCATGCTGTCGGCGAACAGGAACAGGTCCTTGGCGCTGTCGGCATGCAGGGGATAGACCGCCAGGCCGCTGGAGACGCTGCCCGTGAGGCTGGCGCCTTCGGCTTCAACATGCATGGCCTCCACCGCCGCCAGGATGCGCCGGCCCACGGTGGCAGCCATCTCCGGCAGCACGTCGGGCAGGAGCACCACGAACTCGTCGCCGCCGTAGCGGGCGAAGATGTCCCCCGGGCGCAACACCTGGCGCACGGCGCGGGTGAAGGCCTGCAGATAGCGGTCGCCGTTGGCGTGGCCGTGGGCATCGTTGATGAGCTTGAAATTGTCCAGATCCATGACCAGCAGGGCGAAGCTGTAGCCGGCGCGGCGGGCCCGGGCCACCTCGTATTCGAACAGCTCCCAGAACACCCGGCGGTTGTAGAGGTCGGTGAGGGGGTCCCGGGTGGCGTAGTACTCCATGTCCTGGGTGTACTTGTGGATGGCTTTGACCGAGCCCACCACGTTGAGCATGGTGGACAGGATGCTGTCCATCACCAGGCGCAGCACCTCGTCGTCGGTGCTCGAGGCGTGCACGCCGATGCCCACGATGCCGCCGATCTTGGGTTGCTCCAGGATGAGGGCCTTGGTCTCCAGCACCACGGAGCGCTGGTCCAGCACCAGTTCCTCCCCGTCCCCGGCGGGGACGTGGTGGTGCAGGCTGACCTGGGCCAGGGCGGAGAGCCGGGCATCCGCCGCCACCACGGCGCGGATGTGGTGCTCCATCATCTGCCGGGTGGCCGGCGAGGGAGACTGGCTCCAGAAGATCTCCAGGTCGAACACCTCGTCGCCCACGCGGAACACCGAAAACAACACGTGGGTGGGCATCACCGTGTTGATCTCCGCCAGCAGGCGGGCGATGTATTCGCCCCAGTCCCGCACCACCTCGGAGGTGATGACGAATTTCTCCATGAGGCCGATCTCGAAGCGCAGCACCTCCTTGTCCACCGCCACCGCGCGCAGTTTGGCAACCAGTTCCTCCAGGCGGGCGAAGAGTTGGTTGAACTCGGCGAATCCCAGGTCGTGGCGGGCGAATTCCACATGGCGCAGATCGGCCACCCCCTCCACCCGGGCCACCGATTCGTCCACCAGGGAGATGGCCTGCTCCAGGCGGCGGTTGACGCGCCAGACCATGAAAGCCGCCACCCCCAGGATCAGCGGCGCGGCCAACGCCAGACCGGCGAGCAGGTCGGAGCGGGACCGATTCAGAACCGGGGTGAAATCCTGGTGTACCTCGATGACGCCCAGCACGCTTCCGGCGGCAGCGCTGACATGGCAGCGCAGGCATTCCTCGCCGGCCACCAGGGGCATGAGGTGGCGCACGCCATGGGCCGCCGTGAAAGTGAGGGCGCGGCCCGTGGCGAAGGCTTCCCTCAGCTCCGGGTCCGGCGTGGGCTGGCGGATGACGCCGAAATCCGCTTCCGCCGCCGGCCCCCGCCAGATCTGGATGGCCACCCCGGTGCCGGCGGTGGCCGCATGCAGGGCATCCAGATGGGCTTCGGCCTGGGCCCGGGTCCAGCCGGTGCGCATGAGCTGGTACATGCTGTTGAAGGTGGCCCGGGCCATGGCCTGGGCGGTGACCCGGGCGTTGTCCTCCACCGCCTGGTCCAGGACACGGCTCAATCCGAAATAGCCCGCCCCGAAGAAGACCAGGGCCACCAGGGCCGAGGCGGAAAGGATGAAGGTGCGGATGCGCAGGTTTTGCATTCAGAAGATCCTTCGGTGGAGGGCGCGGCCGGCGGGATCATCGCGCGGGCTTTCTTTATCAATTTGGTGCATGTCCATCTATCTCGCAGGGGTTTTTTTCGAGGACGCGATCTCCACTAGGAGGCTGTTCAATTCGTCCATGTCCACGGGTTTCTGGCAAAGACGGGCCAGATCCGCGAACGCGGCGGCGTCCAGGCCGTGGCCGCTGCAGAGGATGGCCGGCAGGCCGGGGTGGATGGCCCGCAGGGCCCGGATCAGTTCCACCCCGGTCATGTGGGGCATGGCCAGATCGCTGATGACCGCGAGGTAGTCCCCCGGCTGCGCACGGAAGGCTTCCAAGGCCGCGCGGGCGTCGGTGAAGGCGCTGACCCTCCAGCCCGCCGCCGCGAGCCCGTCGCCCAGCAGGCGGGCGAGCGACGGCTCGTCGTCCACCACCAGCAGGTGGCCCCGGCCCGCCGGTAGGGCGGATGGCGCCGGCACGGGGGCTGGAGCGGCTGCGGCCCCGGGACTGGACTCGGGCAGGAAGACCTGAAAAGTGGTGCCCAGGCCGGGCGTGGACTCCACCTGGAAATGCCCCCGGGCCCGGCGCACCAGGCCATAGACCATGGCCAGCCCCATGCCGCTGCCCTTGCCCACTTCCTTGGTGGTGAAGAAGGGTTCGAAGATGTGGGGCAGGGCCTCGGGGGCGATGCCCTCGCCATCGTCGGCCACCGTCAACACCACGTAGTCGCCCAGGATCCTTTCGTGACAGGCGGCGCACACCTGGCCCCGGGCCCGTTCCCGGGCCAGGCCGATGCGGATGCGCCCCCGCCCTTGTCTTTCCAGGGCGTCCCGGGCATTGATGACCAGATTCACCAGGATCTGATGCAGGTCCACCGGGTCCATGGCCACGTCCGGCAGCGCGTCCGGCGCTTCCACGGCGATGGCGATGGGGGCGGGGATGGTGGCGCGCAGCATCTTCACCGCCTCCTTGATGAGGGGCAGGGGGGCGATGGGCTGGACGCTTCCGGCGGGTTGGGCGCGGCTGAAGGCCAGCATGCGCGAGACCAGATCCCGGGCCCGTTCCCCGGCGCTGATCACCTCGCGCAGATAGTCGGCCAGTTCGCTGGCCGGGTCCGGCACGTGGCGGCGCAGGGCCAGCTTGGCGAAGCCCAGCACCGCCGCCAGGATGTTGTTGAAGTCGTGGGCGATGCCGCCGGTGAGGTGGCCCAGGGCCTCCATCTTCTGGGCCTGCTGCAACTGGCTCGTCAGACGCGCCTGTTCCTCCTGGAGCTGGCGCAGCTCGGTGATGTCCAGGATCACGCCGTCCAGCCACACGGGCCGGCCCTCCTGGTCGTACATGGCCTGACCCCGCTCCTGGGCCCAGCGCCAGCCGCCGTCCGCATGGCGTATGCGATAGACCAGGGTGAAGGGCTGGTGTCCGGCAATGCCCTCGGCGATGGCCTCATCCACCGCGGCCCGCTCCTCCGGGTGGACGAGGTCCCGCAGGCAGGGCTCGGCCTGGAGGAAATTCCGCGCGGGAATCCCCGTGAGCTCGGCCACCGCCGGGCTGATGAACTCCACCCGCCGGGGGGGATGGAGGGTGCAGCGATAGACCGCGCCGGGGAGGTTTTCCACCAGGGTGCGGTAGCGTTCCCGGCTGTCCCGCAGCTCGTCCTCCGTGCGCCGCAGTTCCGTGATGTCCTGGCCGGCGGAGAGCAGGCCCAGGGCCTGGCCGGCCGCGTCCCGCAGCAAGCGGTGGTGCCAGGCGATGAGATGGGGGCGGCCGTCGGCATCCAGGACGGGGTATTCCTGGTAGGCCGCGTCTTCGGCCTGGCCCGACAACAGATCGAGGAAGACCCGGCGGGCGGCATCCTGTTCGTCCTGGGGCAGGAAGGTGTGGAACCAGTCCGCCCCCTGGCATTGCCGGCCGTCCCGGCCCAGCACTTCGCAGGCCTTGTGGTTGGCCAGCATGACATTGCCCCGGGGGTTGAGCAGCAGCACCATCACCCCCACCACGTCCAGGTAGGCCTGGGCCCGGTTCAAGGCTTCGCTGAGGGCCTGGTCACGGCGGGCCAGGGCTTCGGCCATGAGGTCCACTTCCCGGGCCAGGCGATGGATTTCGTCGTGGCTGGCCTCGCCCTCCGGCGTGCGGGCCGTCAGATCCCCCTGAGCCACCCGCCGCACCGTAGCCAGGACCGGCGCCAGGGGAAGGGCCAGCAGATCGACTACGGCGATCCAGGCGACGGCCAGGCCCAGTCCCACCACCAGGACCAGGCCTAGCCGCTGCGCGGGGGTCGGATCGTGATACCCCCACAGCCAGCCGCTGGCGAAGGCCGGCAGGGCGGCGGCCAGGATGACGAGCAGCAGGCGGCCACTGTGGCCGCGGCCCGGCAGGGTCATGGCCCGGCCGGAGTGTCCGCGGCGCGGGCCTGGGCGCCGATGCGGACGATGTCGTCGAAGATGTGCAGGCCCAGCATCTCCAGGCGGGCGGGATCCGGGGCCAGATCCCCGGGCCGGCGTTGCAGCAGATCCAGGAAGGCGGCGGTGAGCCCCGGGTCGCGCCAACCGCGCTTTGCCTCGTCCGCGAGGATGCGGGCGACTTCCTCGGCGGGCAGCGCGGGTTTGTAGGGGCGGGGGAAGGCCAGGGCGTCGTGGATGTCCACCAGCTGGAAGACGCGGGCCAGCAGGGGGATGGCCTCTCCCTTCAGGCCGTCCGGATAGCCGCCACCGTCCCAGCGCTCGTGATGATGGCGGATGATCTCGGCGGCGGGGCGCATGCGCCGCATGCCGGACACCAGGCGCTCGCCGATGACGGTGTGGCTTTGCATGACCTTCCACTCCGCTGCCGTGAGGCCGCCGGGCTTCAGCAGGACGGCGTCGGGAATGCCCAGTTTGCCGATGTCGTGCAAGACCGCGCCCCGGCGGAGGACGCCCAGCTCCTCGGGGGAGAGTCCCAGCGACCGACCGAAGACCATGGCGTTGTGGGCCACCCGGGCCACGTGGTCGCCGGTGTAGCCGTCCCGGGCCTCGGCCATGCGCGCCTGGGCGAAGAGGATGGATTCCGCGTCCTCCAGCTGGTCGGTGAGGCGTTTATGGGCCACTGCGGCCTCCACCCGGGCGGTGAGCTCCAGGGGGTCGTAGGGCTTGCGCACGAAGTCCGTGGCCCCCAGGCGCATGGCCTCGGCCAGATCCTCGCTGCCGCCGCCGAAGGCGGTCACCATGATCACCGGCAGCATGACCTCGTTCAGGGGCCCACGGATGTGGCGCAGCACCGCGTGGCCGTCCATGTCGGGCATGCGCTGGTCCAGCAGCACCACGTCGAAGTCCTCACCATGGAGCCATGCCATGGCCTGGCGGCCATCCGCCGCTTCGAGGACCTGGAATCGGGGAGATTTCAGGGTGGCGGCCACCAGCCGGCGCTGGGCCGGATCATCGTCCACCACCAGGACCTTGTAGGACAGGGACTCGAGCATTTGCTTCAGGGTCATGCCTGGCTCCGTTCAAGGCTCAGGGCATCGAGCAGCCTTTCCTCGTCCAGGGGCTTGGCCAGACAGGACTCGGCGCCGGCGGCCAGGATGCGCTCCACGTTCTGGGGACTGGGGTAGCCGGTCATGGCGATGATGCGGATGTGCCGGGTGGCGGGATGGGCCTTGAGCTGGCGACAGACCTGGAAGCCATCCATGCCCGGCATCATCAGGTCGAGTAGGAGGACGTCGGGTTGGAAGGTGTGCACCAGCTGGCCGGCGGAGAAGCCGTCCTGGGCCTGGGCCGTGTCCAGGCCCAGGCCGCCCAGCAGGGCGGAGAGATAGCGGGTGATCGGTGGCTCGTCGTCCACGATCAGCACGCGCCGGAGCTGGATGGCCTTGTCATGGGGGACGCGGGCCTGGAGCATGCGTTCCACTTCTTCCCGGGGGAAGCGGCGATGTCCGCCGGCGGTGGTCAGGGCGCGGATCAGGCCCTTGTCGGTCCATACCCGCAGGGTGGCCGGCGCCACCATCAGCAGGGCTGCCGCCTCGTTGGGGGTGTAATAGCGCTTGTCAGGCATGGCTCACGTTTTGAACGGGGCCAGCAGGGCCCTGGCAATCCTTCAGAGCGCCCCGGCCCTGGGTGACGCAGCCGACGATCACTTTCCGGGAAGCCGGGGCGGCCCACAGATCGCGAATGCTTCCGGCGTGCATGTCCGGATGCCGCGGCAGGTTGTGGGGCTGGCCCATGAGTTTCTCGCGGCCGTAGCCGGAAGCATCCGGGAAAGCCCGGTTCACGCCGGTGATGATGGCCCCGGCATCGGTATGGCTGAGGATTACGGCGTCATCGGGGAAGGCGTGTTCCCGCTGGGTCACCGGCAGATTCATGCGCATGGGCATCCCCCGATGGACATATATCGAAAGACATATGAAAACGGACTTTATGATCCGAAACAATCCGCTCAGGGGCAAGCGAATTTTTCGTTTTTTACGATTGGTTCGATTCCCTCGCGCCTTGGCGGCGGAAATCGGCGATGCGGAATCCCAGGGCCCAAAGGGTGGCGAAGTAGATCAGCACGCCGCCCGCCACCAGGCCCGACAGGTGCAGCATGCGTTCGCCAAAGTGGTAGGCAAGCCAGCGGGTCTCCCCGGCCATGGCCAACCACAGGAAGGTGCCCATGGCTGCCAGGGCCAGAGCCAGCTTGGCGAGGAAGAGGCGCCAGCCGGGCTGGGGCAGGTAGATGGCCTGGCCGCGCAGCTTGTAAAGCAGGATGCCGGCGTTGAGACAGGCGCCCAGGCCGATGGACAGTGCCAGGCCGGCGTGCTTCAGGTGCCAGATGAACAGCAGGTTCATGACCTGGGTAGCCAACAGGGTGACGATGGCGATCTTCACCGGGGTCTTGATGTTCTGGCGGGCGTAGAAGCCCGGGGCCAGCACCTTTACCAGGATCAGGCCCAGCAAACCCACGCTGTAAGCCACCAAGGCCCAGCGGGTCATTTCCACGTCGTGGGCGGAGAACTCGCCGTAGAAGAACAGGGTGGCGATGAGGGGCACGGCCAGCAGGCCCAGGGCAAGGGCGGCTGGAGCAGCCAGCATGAGGGTCATGCGCAGGCCCCAGTCCAGCAGCTTGGAATACTGGCCAGGATCGTTGTCCGCATGATGCTTGGCCAGGGAAGGCAGCAGGATGGTGCCCAGAGCCACCCCCAGGAGGCCGGTGGGGAATTCCATGAGCCGGTCGGCGTAATACAGCCAGGAGACGCTGCCGGTATCCAGGAAGGAAGCGAACACGGTGTTGAGGATGAGGGAGATCTGAGCCACCGACACCCCCAGGGCCGCGGGGCCCATGAGCTTGAGGATGCGCCGGAGGCCGGGATCCTTGGGGGCCCAGTCCCAGCGAGGCAGCATGCCCAGTCGCTTGAGGCCGTGCCATTGCAGGGCCAGTTGCAGCACGCCCCCCAGAAACGCGCCCCAGGCCAGGGCGAGGATGGGGGGGTCGAACCAGGGCGCGGCGAGCACGGCGGCCAGGATCATGGCCACATTGAGCAACACCGGGGTGAAGGCCGGCAGCATGAAACGGCTCCAGGTGTTGAGCACCCCTGCCGCCAGGGCCACCAGGGACATGAACACGATGTAGGGGAAAACGATGCGCATCAGGTCCACGGTAAGGGCGAACTTGTCCGGCGTGGTGGAGAAGCCGGGGGCCACCACCAGAATCACCAGAGGCGCCCCCAGCACGCCCAGGGCGGCCACCACCATGAGGGCCACGAACAGGAAGGTGGCCACCCGGTCGATGAGCAGATGGGTTTCCGCATCTCCCCGCTGGTTGCGGTATTCCGCCAGGATGGGCACGAAGGCCTGGGAAAAAGCCCCTTCGGCGAACAGGCGGCGCAGCAGGTTGGGTAGCTTGAAGGCCACCACGAAAGCATCCGTGGCCGCCCCCGCGCCGAACACCCGGGCGATGATGGCGTCCCGCGCGAAGCCCAGGATGCGGGACAGCAAGGTCATGGAGCTGACCGCGGCGAGGGCGCGCAGGAGGTTCATGGGGGCGTACGG
>CAZYEY010000123.1:0-6685 GCA_964646585.1 uncultured Thiobacillus sp.
GACGCCGTCGCCGCGCGCATCGACGGCCTGGACGCGGGCGCGGACGACTACGTCATCAAGCCGGTGGCAACCGAGGAACTCGCCTCGCGCATCCGCGCCGTGACCCGGCGCGCGGCGGGGCAGGCGTCGTCGATCTGGGAGTTGGGAAGGCTCCGGGTCCATGTGGGCAAACGCGAAGTCAGCCTCGACGGCATGCCGGTGGCGCTGTCGCCGCGCGAATTCCAGATCGTCGAGGAGCTCGCGCGCAACGCGGGCGAGGTGGTGCCCAAGCATCGCATGGCGAGCGCGCTGCAACCCTGGGGCGAGCCGCTCGAATTCAGCACCCTCGACTGGCACGTCCACAACCTGCGCCGCAAGCTCGGCGCCGGCGTGATCCAGACCGTGCGCGGCGTCGGCTACTGCCTGGGTGAATGATCCTGAAAACCGCAGTTGACCGCTTGTCGCCCTGATAGACGCCGCATGGATACTGAATTATCTGCTTCCGATCACGTTCACCTGCCAGGTGAGGCCGCTACGCACCCGATGGCACGCCTGCTCGTGCGTCTGCCTTTGTACTCGCAAGGAGTAGGCCGGATTCTTAGGGCCGCTGAAGCGGCAACGACTCCGCTCTCGCGCCTCCTTGCAGGCAGCGGCCTGCGGCGTCGTTGCTTCGCGGCAGACACCCGATCAAACGCACCCTCGGGTGCGTCCAACTGCGGTTCTTAGGATCATGGCCACACCGCGCAAGCCCCTGTCGTGGATCCGCATCCAGATGATCGGCCTTTTGCTCGCGTCCGCCCTGCTCTGGGCGGCGATTTACGGCGTGGGCATGGCGCTCATGTACTGGCCGGAATCGGGCGGTTTCGACCTCCAGTTGGCGCTGTTCGGCCAGGGCTTGCGCCAGGTCGCCGAGGCCCATCCCGCGCCCGGGGATTTGCAGGGCGCCTTGCGCGGCGTGGATACGGTCGTGAAAGCGTTTGCGTCCGACCCCGACGCGGCGAAGGGGACGGTGGGCTTCAATATCTGGAAGGCCGGAGACACCTGGGTCACGGGCAGCGGGCACATTCCCGCCCAGCGCGCCCGGCGCGTCGCGGTGGACGGTTTCTACGACATGGCCCTCGCCGGCGAATCCTACCGCGTCTACAGCGTGTGGACGGCCGACCGCGCGCTGCGCATCGACGTGCTGCAAAGCCACGCGGGCCGCAGCGCCGATTTCAACAATGTCATGCTGAGCCCGGCGAGCATCGTGCTGCCGCTCTTGGTGGGGTTTCCGCTCCTGCTGCTGCCGGTGCTCGTCGTCATGCAGTGCGGCCTGAAGCCCTTGCGCGCGCTGGCGCGCGAGCTCGCCTCGCGCCGCCCGGACGATCTCAGGCCGGTGCACGTGGACGAGCTGCTGGCGGAACTGGAGCCCGTCGTGGAAGAAGTCAACGGCATGCTCGGGCGGCTCGATGCGCTGCTCAAGCGCGAGCGCGATTTTCTGGCCGATGCCGCGCACGAATTGCGCACGCCGCTGGCGGTGGTCAGCGCGCAGGCCGACGAAGTGCTGCGCGCAGCAACGCCCGAGGCGCGCGACGAAGCCGGTCGCGGCCTGCGCGCCGGGCTCGACCGGGCCAACCGGCTGGTGAACCAGCTGCTGGTGCTGGCGCGGCTGGAGGCCCGGGCGGACGATGCGGACGGCCCGGCCGACGCCGCCGACATCGTGCGCGACAGCCTCGCGGCGCACGCCCGCGAAGCCCGGGAAAAGGCCATCCAGCTCGCCTACCGCGGCCCCGATCACGTGCCCATCGCCGGCGCGGGGCACGCCCTCGAGCGCATCGTCGGCAATCTGGTCGGCAATGCCGTGCGCTACGGCCGCAGTGGCGGGCAGGTCATCGTGCGCATCGATACGCACGACGACACCGACGCATGCGAACTGTCGGTGTGCGACGACGGCCCGGGCATCCCGCCCGAGGAACGCACGCGTCTCTTCGAACGCTTCCGGCGCGGCAGCCAGCTCGGTGCCTCGGGCTCCGGGCTGGGGCTCGCCATCGTCGCCTCGGCGGCGCGCCAGTTCGGCGCGCGCATCGAGGTCGGTGACGGCATCGGCGGCAAGGGCGTGTGCTTCGTGCTGGCGTGGAACGCGCGCGACCTTCCGTCCGGCGCGGACAGGTCCTGAGCATGCGCGCCGCCGTCTGCCTGGGCTACGGCCCGCCCGACATGGTCTCGATCATCGAACAGCCCAAACCCGTGCCCCGCCCCGGCGAGCTCCTCATCCGCGTGCGCGCCACCACGGTGAGCTCGGCCGACCACCGCATCCGCGCGTTCGACATGCCGCCCGGCACCGCCTGGCTGGCGCGCCTGGCCCTCGGCCTGCGGCGCCCCCGGCGCGCCGTGCTGGGCACCGAGTTGGCCGGCACCGTCGAAGCAGTGGGGGCGGACGTGACGAACTTTCGCGTGGGCGAGCGGGTGTTCGCCTTTCCCGGCGTGGAGCTTGGCGCCCACGCCGAGTACCGCTGCCTGCCCGCCGCGGGCCGTGTCGTCCGCATGCCGGACGGGATGGATTTCACCGAGGCGGCGGCGCTGTCGTTCGGCGGCACCGCCGCGCTGCATTTCCTGCGGCGCGGCCACGGGAAGCCGGGCGAGCGCATCCTGATCCGTGGTGCGTCGGGCGCGGTGGGCAGCGCGGCGGTGCAACTGGCGCGCCATTCCGGCCTTGACGTCACCGCCGTGTGCAGCGGCGACAGCGCGGCGTGGGTTGGAGCGCTCGGCGCGGACCGCGTGATCGACTACCGGACGACCGACGTGTTTGCCGATGGCGCGCGCTACGACCTCGTGTTCGACACCGTCGGCGGCGTGCCACTGGCGAAATGGGCGCCGCTCTTGAGTCCGGGTGCCCGGCTCCTGCTGCTGGCGGGCGGCCTGCCGGACCTGCTGCGGCTGTGCCGGCGCCCCCTGCCGCGGGGCGTTTCGCTGATCGCGGGCATGGCGGGCGAGAAGCGGCAGGATCTGGAATATCTGGCGGCGCTCTACACGGCGGGGGCTTATCGGCCCGCGATCGACCGCGCCTACCCCTTCGTTCGCATCCGCGAGGCGCATGCCTACGTCGACACCGGCCGCAAGCGGGGCAGCGTCGTCGTCACCTTTGATGGCGATGACGCAGCAACGCCGGATTCGTCATCCCCTGATATCGAGAGGAATCAAGCACCCTCATGAACACGACAGACTTACCGGGCCCAGTGGCCGTGTAAGCCTTCTTTCAGCTTTTTCACTCCCCTGAAGCCACACCCGGCTCATATGGCGTCGTTACCCTCGGCTTCCACAGGAGGGATGGTCTTGTGGCATTTGCAGCGGATCGACCCCGGCCTTTCATGGCTTGTCCGAAGTTGGTCCATGCGCTGCTGGCAGGCTGTTTCGTTGTCGAAAAACTCGGTAGGACCGTTTTTCATCGGCACGCCCGGATCAACCGCGAGAAAGGTGAGCAGTACGAGGGTTTTCATGGCGATATCCATAAGAAAAATGAATGTGGTCATATAATATGATTATTAATCAGTACAGAGATTTCCCGTCGGGCCTGAACGACATTGCTGCCGGGCGATGTGGTATTCGCGCAATAACGTCGGCTGGCGCGGTTGACCTGACGCTGTCCAGGGAATCAGCCAACTGCGGTCCGATCAGCCCTTATTGGGGCCGCCAACGCTTGAGCAGCAGCGAGTTGCTGACCACTGACACCGAGGACAGGGCCATGGCCGCCCCCGCGATGACCGGGTTGAGCAGGCCCGCCGCCGCCAGGGGCAGGGCCAGGACGTTGTAGAAGAAAGCGAAGAACAGGTTCTGGCGGATTTTTCCCATCACCGCCCGGGAAAGTTCCACTGCGTCGGCCACACTGTTCAGGTCCGCGCGCATCAGGGTGATGTCGGCCGCTTCCAGGGCGATGTCGCTGCCGCCGACCATGCCGAAGCTGACATCGGCACTGGCCAGGGCGGGGGCGTCGTTGACGCCGTCGCCGGCCATGCCCACCCGCTTGCCGTCGGCCTTCAGGGCGGCGATGGCGGTTGCCTTGTCCTGGGGTTTGACGCGGGCGCGAAAGTCGGTGATGCCGGCCTCCCTGGCAATGGCGGCGGCGGTGGCTTCCTGGTCGCCGGTGAGCATGACCGGCCGGATGCCCAGGGCGCGTAGACGCGCCAGGGCAGCGATGGAAGTGGGGCGCAGCCGGTCGGCCAGGTCCAGTCGGCCCAGATATCTACCCGCCTCCGATAGATGGATGGATGTGACGCCGGTGCCAGCCGCCGCCTTTTCCCCGATCCCGCCCCCATCCGCGCCTTCCGGATCCGGGACGGCCGCGCCTAGACGGAGAGGACGGCCTTCCACTTCACCAGTCACGCCTGCTCCAGGCTGGTTCTCGAAGCCGTCCACGGCGGGGATGACCAGGCCCCGGGCGGCCGCGCCGGCGAGTACCGCCCGGGCGATGGGATGGTCGCTGCCTTGCTCCAAGGCGGCGGC
This sequence comes from uncultured Thiobacillus sp., assembly GCA_964646585.1. Lineage (GTDB taxonomy): Bacteria > Pseudomonadota > Gammaproteobacteria > Burkholderiales > Thiobacillaceae > PFJX01. The sequence continues at coordinate 4,459 of CAZYEY010000123.1, forward strand.
GAGGCGCAGCAACTCGTCGTCAGACACCCCCGACGCGGGCTCCAGGCCCACCAGGGCCATCTTCCCTTCCGTCAGGGTTCCGGTCTTGTCCACCGCCAGCACGGCGAGCTTCTCGGCCCGCTCCAGGGCTTCCGCCGAACGCACCAGGATACCCAGTTGGGCGCCCCGGCCCAGGCCCACCATCACCGCCGTGGGGGTGGCCAGCCCCAGGGCGCAGGGACAGGCGATGACCAGCACCGCCACCGCCGGGATCAGGCTTTGGGTGAAGTCGCCGGTAAATATCCACCATCCGGCGAAGGTGAGAACAGCCAGGGCAATGACCGCCGGCACGAAAACGCCGGAGATCCGGTCCGCCAGCTTCTGGATGGGCGCTTTCGATCCTTGGGCGGCTTCCGTGAGGCGCACGATCTCCATGAGCTGGGTATGGGCGCCGACGCCCTCGGCCCGGATGCGCAGGGTGCCGTCCAGATTCTGGGTGCCGGCGTGGACCGTGTCGCCCGCCGCTTTGGCCACGGGCAGGCTCTCACCGGTGAGCAGGCTTTCGTCCAGACTGGAAGCGCCATCCAGCACCTTGCCGTCCACCGGAACCCGCTCACCGGCCCGTACGCGCACCACGTCGCCGGCTTTGAGCAGGGTGGCTTCCATTTCCTGGATTTCTCCGTTCTTCTCCACCCAGGCAGTCCGGGGCTGGAGGCCGATGAGCTGCTCGATGGCGGCGGAGGTTTTCGATTTGGCCCGCGCCTCCAGCAGTTTGCCCAGGCGCACCAGGGTGATCACGGCGGCGCTGGCCTCGAAATAGATGGGGCTGTCCAGGTCCAGCAGGAGGACGGCGACGCTGAAGAAGTAGGCGGCGCTGGTGCCCAGAGCCACCAGCACATCCATGTTGGCGCCACCACCTCGCAGGCTGTTCCAGGCGCCCGCATAGAAGCGCCATCCTGCCCAGAACTGCACCGGCGTGGCCAGTAGCCACTGCAGCCAGGGCGGCATCCCCGCGAGGGAGATGCCGGACTCATAAGCGCTGAAGCGCAACGACTCCGCAGTCCATGCCACGTGGTGGGCGCCTCCCAGCATGGGCGCCATCTGGGCCAGGAGGGGCAGGGTGAACAGGGCGGCGATCAGGAAGACCCGGAATTCCCTGCGGTACTCGGCGGCCTTGCGGGTCTTCTCCTCGGCCCGGCTGGCTTCGGTGATGGGGGTGGCAAAGAAGCCTGCCCGGGCCACGGCGGCCACCAGGTCCTCGGGGGTGGCCAGGCCCGGCATGTAGCGCAGGCGGGCCTTCTCGCTGGCCAGGTTGACCCGGGCCTCGACCCCGGGCAGCTGGTTGAGCACCCGCTCCAGGCGCGCCGCGCAAGATGCGCAGGTCATGCCGGTAATGCGCATGTCCAGGGTCTGGAGCGGTACCGAGAAGCCGGTTTTGTGGACCTGCTCGACAATCGCCGCTGGCGTGGCGGTGATGGGGTCGTATTCCACCCGGGCCTTTTCCGCCGCAAGGTTCACGTGCGCGGAAACCCCCTCCAGCCTATTCAGGTTCCTTTCCAGCCGGGTGGAACAGGCCGCGCAGGTCATGCCGGCGATGGGCAGTTCAAGAACCTGGCGAAGCGGGGGGCTGGGTAGGGCCATGCCGTCTTGTACTGGAAAAAAGGGACCGACGAATCAGTCCCTTTTTCCTTGGGGAGGGTTCCCGGCTACTGACAGACCTGTTGCATGTTGAAGGGCAGCAGATCGGTCTTGTTGATGCTGTCGAAGGCAAAATTCACCACGTCGTGGAGCAGCTTGGTGGTGGGGGGCGAGACACCCACCAGCTCCGTTGGACACTTGAATGTGAGCACCTTCAGGGGTTTCTCGCCGGTGGGGTAGACGGTCTTGACGGTGGGCAGGATGGCCTGGTCCGACGGTGGCATGCTGGGCAGCACGGAATATTTGAAGCTCTCCCAGGCCCGGCTCAGGGTGCCGGGTTCTTCCGATGCGGTCTGGGTTTCAGGCTTGGGCTCGGGTTTCGTGGCCGTGGACCAGGGCAGGGGAGGGAAGCTGGGAATACTGGGGAGGGTGAGGGCAGGAGCCTGAACGGCCTGGGGTGCTGCCTGGACGGGCGTTTGGATGACGGGGATCTGGACCCCGGCGGCGGGCTTCGCCGGCTCGGCTTTCTCGGCGGCTGGGGCCGGGCGCAGGTAAGCCAGGTAGGGATTGTTGGTCCAGCCGGGCGGCGTGAAGGCGGGCAGGGCAGGCG
>CAZYEY010000124.1:0-6824 GCA_964646585.1 uncultured Thiobacillus sp.
CGTTGTCCCATCTCCAGACGGTGCGGTTCCGGGTGTCCGTGATCAGCCGCGGGGCATCCAGATGGTCGGCGTAAACGTAGTAGAGCGCATTGCCCTTCAGCACGGCAACGGGGGTGTTGCCCAGAAACACGGTTTCCTGCAACGGCAGGTTGGCGGCATCATACTCGCCCACCAGCCGCAGCGCCTCGTCATAGACGAGGCGCGTCGCGCCGGAAGGCACCCTCCGTGCCATCCTCAAACAGGCCGACATCGAACCGGAGGCATTCTTGGGGAAGTGAGCAGGATTACATTTCCTCAAGCGCCCGAGTGACCACAAGCTCAATTCCCCGGCAGACCTTGCCGCTGGACTTTGGGCATCCCGGTTTCTTGAGATTGTCGCGAATCCGCTGGAGATCCTGGGGGTCTGTGGTTGCGTCTATGTGGCGGTAAACAAAGCGGAGGAAGGCGGGGTCTTTCTTGGCAATACTTCCAAGCTTTCCCAGAGATGCCCATCTAAACGCAAGAGTCCGAACCACGATATCTGAGAAACCCTCAGCTATGGCACCATCGTCGCAAGGGAGAAAGCGCGAGTAAGCAGAATGTAGTTCAGCCCAATCCAGAATATCCGTTGAAACAACTTCAAGAGCTTCCTTTTCAAGATTCTTCGGGCATCCGTCCGGGTAGTGTCCACGGAAGTGGTGTAAATCTGGACGAGGATGGCGGCGGCCACCGTCATCGAGGACTCCGGTAAGGTTGAGATTGCGAGTAACAACTTGACCGAGGAGACGACGATGGCCGAAGAGAGCATGGCATTTGCCGAGTACATCCGGCAACAGGGCGGGGAGGATTTCCTGCGTGGCGTGGTGGAGATGGTGCTGGCACGGCTGATGGACTACGAGGTCGGCAACCAATCTGATGGACCCGCGCGAGATCGCGCACGTGACTGGGTTACCCCTGTACATCTTCAGCCACAAGCAGACGCGCGACTCGCTCGGCGTCCCGCATCGTCGGGTTCAGAAGCTGATCCGGTTCGACCGCGACGAGGTGATGGCGTGGGCCAGGCGCTGGCTGCAGGATGCCAAAGACCAAGGCATCGACGCGAAGGCTGACCCGGCAGGCCAGTACCGGTCGTTGCAGCAGGCCCTGGCTTCGCTGCCGGCCTGACCCCCGAAGACAATGCATCTGCATTGACATGGCAATGCAGATGCATTACTCTCTGTGTACTGCATCCTCGCCGGAGAAGTGCCATGCCCGCCACCATGCAAGTCGAATCCACGCTGACCGACCGCTATCAGACCACGGTGCCCGAGACGGTGCGCCGGGCCCTGCGCCTGGGCAAGCGCGACAAGAGCAACTACACGATCCGTCCAGACGGCGAGGTCGTGCTCACGCGCGCGGCCGCTGGCGAGAACGACGATCCTGCGCTGGCGCCGTTTCTCGGCTTCCTCGCCCGCGACTTGGCCGAGCACCCCGAGCGGCTCCAGGCTGTCGATGCCGGTCTGGCTCAGCGCATCCAGGCGCTGGTCGGAGGTGTCGAGGTCGATCTGGACGCGCCGCTGTCGGCCGACGGTGAATGAGCGGCCGAACTGGGGAGCTCAGGCCACTGGTCGTCAACGGCTGGACCGTCTTTGCCCACCCGATCTTTCTCGACCAACTTGACGCCTTGACCGCGCAGGTCGAGGCGCACAAGCGCAAGGACCCGGCCGGCTACGTCAAGAAAAACGCCACCAAGCGCCTGGCGGCCACCGCCAAGCTCGCGTTCGAGGTGGTTCCGCAGGACCCCGCCCGGCCGGAGTACCGCCAGGGCAATACGCTCGGCGACGAGCACAAGCACTGGTTCCGGGCCAAGTTCTTCCAGCAGTACCGGCTGTTCTTCCGGTTCCATGCGCAGGCCAAGGTAATCGTCTTCGCCTGGGTCAACGACGAGGATACGAAGCGGGCCTACGAGAGCGCCGACGACGCCTACCGGGTGTTCCGCCGGATGCTCGACAGCGGCCGTCCGCCGTCGGACTGGGGCCAGTTGCTGGACGAAGCACGTGCAGAGTCGGAGCGCCTCGGTCGGCTCGCGTCAGGCGGTGCTTGACGGGCGTGCTCTACGTGTGTTGCCTGCCATTTCGCTCCTGCGGGCTTCCGAGGAAGTCTGCGTGTGTCAGCGGAGTTGGTAGGAAATCGTAGGAAGAGCGAGGTGGAGTCCTAAACGAAATCTAACCGGCATCTACATCGAGGTAGGAATGTAGCGGAAATGGTGGGAAGTGAAGGGGCCTCGGCTGAGGCTGACTCGCCGCCTTCATCCGAACAGCCACTTGAACAATCGCTCGACGACTCCTGGTTGCTGTGGGGAAGGCTGATAGGTGTGGCGGCCAGTGGGGCCTGTGGGCGGAGCGGCCCCCGCAGATCCCGATGAGGATCGGATCTTCTGGAGCACCTGCGCGTTCGAGGACGGTGCCGGAGAAGAAGCGCGCGGCGCTGAGGGACTCGGCGCCGCACCAGACACCCCCCGGATCTTGTCGAGCGTTTGCTGGTTGCTTGTCGTCGCTGCGGAGAAAGCTCGCGCTGCTTTCCCAGCGCCTGCCAAGCGCCATTGCGCCTCCTGCTCGGAGATCGGCGTCATCGTCCCCGCCGCGCCGACGGTGATCGACAGGTGCGAGTAACGAAACTTCTTGTTCTCGAAGGGCGGCTCCATTAGCCCTACGACGCTGACCCACTTGCCAACCCAAGAAGCGTCCGGCTTGGACTTCACGTGCGCCAAACCATCTGACCAGATTGACACCTTGAAGATGCTGCCTTGCCAAGGTCCGAAGTTGATGAAGATGTACGGCTTACCGCCTCGTGTTGTGTCCTGCTTGACCTCGACGATGCGGCCAATCACTTCCACCTTGTCGCCGACTGCCCTGTGGCACGCCGCATAGTCGGTAGCCGAGAGTACGGGATACGCGCCTACGTAGCCTGGGCGGCTCGCAGTTGTGATCGGGCCTGCCGCGGACTTAGGAGGCGCGATGACGATGCTGATAGCGGGAATGTTCCGGCCTGCCAGAAAGTCCGCCAAGTCCGGTGTTCGAGCCATCGGCGACTTGCAGACCGCGGCAAAGTCCTTGATGTGGGTCGCGAGGCTGGCGTTCTTGGCCACGAGCGCGAATGCGCTGGAGCTCGCCGGATCGAGGAAGTCGTTGGCGCGAAAGAGGATCGCGTCCGCTTCCGAGTTCGTTTTGTTCCAGAGCGAGGCGTCCGCCTGAAGCGCGCGGAGGGACACCGACAAGGCAATCAGCGAGAAGCGGTCCAGCGAAGCGTCGAATGGGTTGAGCGACTTGCGCTGCGGGTGCTGGAAGTTGACATGACCGAGCTCCGCGCTACCTAAGTCCTTGATCTCGTTGACGAACATGCCGTCATAGTCGATCAACTGCACTGAGGAGCCGTCGCGGCTCACCATCAGGTTTCCGCTTTGCAGGTCGCCGTGCGCGATGCCCTCCTTATGCAAGTAGACGGCGAGGTGTACCAAAGCGTCCGCGAGCCGACCAAGCGCCGCCGGGTTCCTGAGGTTGTCCTCAAGAAACTCGCCCAGCGTCGTTCCACTCGCCCAAGCCATCTTGACCACCGGGTAGGCGGCGCCATCGACTCTGATTCCTTGAGGCTGGAACTGGAAGTCAAGGAAGTACGGCGAGCGCAGGCTCGCCAGCTTCTTGGAGATGGCCGCGTAGCGCCGCTCGAGGCCCTTTGACTCGCGATGAAAGCAACGGACGGCGAACTTGCCACGCGCCGTGCTGACCGTGTAGGTCAGGGCGAAGCCGCCGCTGATCGCCAGCGGCAGCCCGAGGCCGCTCTTGGCGAGCGTTCCTGAGCGCAGCTCAGGGTCCGCGAGTAGTGAGCTGTGGGCGGAGAACGCGTGGTTGTACTGCTCAAGGGTGGGGTAAGCCACCTGCGTCCTCCCCAGCGTCAAATTTCAGGATCGCCAGCGTCGAGTCGTCCACGCGCATGCGCTTCGCCTCGCGCTCGGCGACGACCAGAGCTTTGAGCTGGTCCTCGCTTCGAATGGCCAGGAGGTCGGCGAGCCGCCCCGGCTCGTCGCCTGCCACCCGCAGCGTCCACTCGCCAAGAGCATCGGTCATGCAGAGAAGCGTGGGATCGGGAAATGCCGCCAGATCCAGCTCTGCGCGTGCCAGTGATCCGAAGTCGGGCGCCTGCGTGAATTCGTTGTACGCTCGCAGCGTGGACAGCAGCGTCGGTCGCTCCTTGAACCTGTCAGGGTGGTCCAACGGCCACGCACGCACGACCTCCAGGCCCACAAGGAGCACACCAACCGAGTCGCCGACGCCAAAGAGCACCAGGCGGTGATTGACGGTGTCGTGTTCGACAGCGAGCAATGTGGCGAAGCAGCCGCGCTCGAACGCCAGCTGTTGCGACCAGCTCATCGCGGCGAAGTCATGCTCGGCCTGATAAGCCGTCATTGCGCTCTCGACCCACGTTTGGTCGAAGCGCGGATCGTCTGCGAACTTTCTGGCGAGCAACCGCGCCCAGAGCCGCGAGTCGTAGGACTCGCTGGCTCCGTCGCTCAGCACGAGGCGCTGCCGGTCGGCGGAGAATTCGTAAGCGTCCTCGTTCGCCTCCGGCCTATCGGGCTCCTTCGCGCAGGTCCCCACGAAGAGAGCGCGCATCGCGTCTGGTCAGCTAAGCTGGGACGCGCGCGTGCCGATGTCGAAGAAGTCGACGATCTCGCCTGCCTCGGCGTTAAACATATAGCCGCGCGACTCCGGACTCACGGTGTAGCCCTTGTCCCTTGCAAACGCGGCGATGTGCGGCGGCAGCGCACTTGACATCCGAAAGAGCATCTTCGCGTAGTTGTCGGGCAGCCCGGACTCCGAACTCGGAAACTTGATGGTGTCGGATCCCAACGCGCTGACATGGATGTTCATGACGACCACGGAGCCGTCATTGGTTCGAAGTTGCCCCAGGCTTGCGGCGATCTCCTCGGGGTCGCCGTCGCCCGATTCGCCGTCGGTGACGTGCAGGATCGTTGGCGGATAGCTCTCGGGGTGGGCGTCGCACCAAGCCGCGATCTCCTCGGCCGCCTTCGTGAGAGCCGCGCGCATAGGCGTTCCGCCGTCAGCGCGGGGCTCGAACCAGACCGGAAATTTCATAGCGGTCTCCACGATGCCGCCAGCCCCATCGTCCATCTTCTTCTTGCGGTCCTCCACGCGAGTCGGGTTCTGCTCGATTGAATCGCCCCGGGTTTTGAGGAGGCTCTTTTTCCTACGAGAATGGAGCCATGATGAACAAACCCAAACTGAACAAATACTCCCCCGAAGTCCGCGAACGCGCAGTGCGTCTGGTGCAGGAACACCGAGGCGGGTATCCCTCGCTGTGGGCGGCCGTTGAATCCATCGCCCCCAAGATCGGCTGCGCCCCCCATACCCTGCTTGAATGGGTCAGGAAGCATGAAACCGATACCGGCCTGCGTGACGGCCTCACCAGCGAAGAACGCGGCCGCATCAAGGCCCTGGAGCGCGAGGTCAAGGAACTGCGCCGCGCCAACGAAATCCTGAAACTGGCCAGCGCATATTTTGCCCAGGCGGAGCTCGACCGCCACACCAAGAAGTAAAAGCCTTCATCGACCGGCATAGGGTCACCTTCGGGGTCGAGCCGATCTGCAAGGCATTGCAGGTTGCCCCGTCGGGCTATTGGCGCCATGCGGCGCGGGTAAGCAACCCGGCCCTGCGTTCCTCGCGCGATAAGCGCGATGAAGTCTTGATGCCGCACATCCAGCGGGTCTGGGAGGCTAATTTGCAGGTGTATGGCGCTGACAAGGTGTGGATGCAACTGAACCGAGAAGGCGTTTTTGTCGCCAGCTGCACCGTGGAACGGCTGATGAAGCGGCTGGGCCTGGAAGGCGCCCGGCGTGGCAAGACCGTACGCACCACAGTGCCAGACAAGGCACTGCCTTGCCCGCAAGACCGGGTCAAGCGTCAGTTCACGGCTACGCGTCCCAACCAGCTGTGGGTGTCGGACTTCACCTATGTTTCGACCTGGCAGGGTTGGCTGTACGTGGCCTTCGTCATCGACGTGTTTGCCCGGCGCATCGTCGGCTGGCGGGTTGCCCGCTCCATGCGCACGGACTTCGTGCTGGATGCCCTGGAGCAGGCGCTGTATGCTCGCCAGCCGGAACGCAGTGAAGCCCTGATCCATCACTCCGACCGGGGCTCGCAGTATGTCTCCATCCGCTACACCGGGCGTCTTGCCGAGGCGGGGATCGAACCTTCGGTGGGCAGCAAGGGGGATAGCTATGACAATGCCCTGGCCGAGACGATCAACGGGTTGTACAAGGCTGAATTGATCCACCGGCGGGCGCCGTGGAAATCGAGGGAGGCGGTGGAACTGGCGACGCTGGAATGGGTGGCCTGGTTCAACCACCACCGGCTGATGGAGGGCTTGGGCTATATCCCGCCTGCGGAATATGAGGCAAACTATTACCGGCAACTCGCCAAGAAACGGGCTCGGGAAACCGGGTCAACTTAAACCAAACAGCCTCCACGAAACCCGGGACGGTTCAGTATTCCCGATTACCGAACATCTGCACCCAGCGTGGATCTAGGCTGTAGCTGTACTTCTAGGCCTCGTCGTCGTAGCTGAAGGCCGCGATGATGCGGAACGACACCGTTTTGCCGATGCTGTACCGCGTCGAGCCATCCGGCTTCTTGGCCTCAAGGAACAAGGTAGCCTCTGTCAGCGCCTTGAGCCGACGGTGCAGCCAATCATAGTCATGTTTGCCCGTGCCGCGCTTGAGTTTGCGCAGCAGTTGTGCCCTGTTGAGCGGGACACATGTCCCCAGCGCCTGCGCCTGAGCGAAGTAGATC
>CAZYEY010000125.1:0-8539 GCA_964646585.1 uncultured Thiobacillus sp.
CATTCCTTCATGTCCTGCCTTACTATTCATACGCGTCACGGTCTGACCTATTTGAGTCTGACATTCGTCTCCGACACATTCTTTTTTTTTTGCATGCAGAAGACGGCATGCGCGATCTAGTACGTTCTCGTGGGCTCGGAGATGTGTATAAGCGCCAGCTGACCGCGCCCGCTGCCGACGATCTACCCGCCGAGGCCCTGCGGCAGACGCCGCCGCCTCTGCCGGAAGTGTCCGAACTGGACGTGGTGCGCCACTACACGGGCCTGTCCCGGAAGAATTTCAGCATCGACACCCAGTTCTACCCCCTGGGCTCGTGCACCATGAAATACAACCCCCGGGCCTGCAACAGCCTGGCCCTGCTGCCCCAGTTCCTGGCCCGTCATCCCCTGGCGGACGCCGACACGGGCCAGGGTTTCCTGACCAGCATGCATGAGTTGCAGGAAATGCTGAAGGAAGTCACCGGCATGGCGGCCGTGTCCATGGCGCCCATGGCCGGCGCCCACGGGGAGTTCGCCGGCGTGGCCATGATCCGGGCCTACCACGACGCCCGGGGCGACACGGCCCGGCGCGAGATCATCGTCCCTGACGCAGCCCACGGCACCAACCCGGCCACCGCCACCATGTGCGGCTATGCGGTGAAGGAGATTCCCACCGACCGTCAGGGCAACGTGGATCTCACGGCCCTGCAAGCCGCCGTGGGGCCCCAGACGGCCGGGCTCATGCTCACCAACCCCTCCACCCTGGGCGTGTTCGAGAAAACCATCGTCGCCATCCAGAAGATCGTCCACGAGGCGGGTGGCCTTACCTACTACGACGGCGCCAACCTGAACGCCATCCTGGGCCGGGTTCGGCCCGGCGACATGGGCTTCGACGTCATCCACCTGAACCTGCACAAGACCTTCTCCACCCCCCACGGTGGCGGTGGCCCCGGCGCCGGACCGGTGGGGGTGTCGGAGCGCCTGAAGCCCTACCTGCCCATCCCTTACGTGCTGGAGGAAAACGGCACCTTCCGCCTGGCCGGAGAGGCCGACTGCCCGGCCAGCATCGGCCGCATGAGCGCTTTTGGCGGCAACATGGGCGTGCTGCTGCGCGCCTTCGTCTATGCCCGCATGCTCGGCGGCCGCGGCATGCAGCGGGTGGCCGAGTTCGCCGCCCTCAACGCCAACTATCTGGCGGTGGAACTCCACAAGGCGGGCTTCGAGCTGGCGTATCCGGAACGCCGCGCCAGCCACGAGTTCATCGTCACCTTGAAGCGGCTCAAGGAAGAAACCGGCGTGTCCGCCATGGATTTCGCCAAGCGCCTGCTGGATTACGGCTTCCACGCGCCCACCACCTATTTCCCGCTGCTGGTGCCCGAATGCCTGCTCATCGAACCCACGGAGACCGAAAGCAAGCAAACCCTGGATGCCTTCGTCGCCGCCATGGTGGCGGTGAAGCGGGAGGCGGAAAGCCGGCCCGATCTGGTGAAATCCGCCCCCCACACCCTGCCAGTCCGCCGGCTGGACGACGTGAAGGCCGCCCGGGAACTGGATCTGGTCTGGAAACCCGCGTGAGCGGAGCCCAGGAAAGCCCCCACAAGGGGAAGACCGGCCTCAAGCGGGTCTGGAACGCCTTCTTCTATTCTCTGGATGGCTTCAAGGCCGCCTGGCGGCATGAGGATGCCTTCCGTCAGGAAGTGATCCTCACCCTGGTCCTGATCCCCCTGGCCTTCGTACTGGCCGACGCCGCCCTGGAACGGGCCCTGATGATCGCCAGCGTGCTGCTGGTGCTCATGATCGAGCTCGTCAATTCCGCCATCGAGGCCACGGTGGATCGAATCTCCCTGGAAAACCACCAGCTCGCCAAGCGGGCCAAGGATATCGGCAGTGCCGCCGTTCTCGTCGCTCTCGTCAACGTGCTGGTGGTGTGGGGCCTGGTACTCACCGGATAAGCTCCCCGCGAACGCCCCCACAACCCACAAGGAAATCCATGGCCGGCCAACTCTTCATCGTTTCCGCCCCCTCGGGGGCAGGCAAGTCCAGTCTGGTCAAGGCCCTGCTGGAGCAGGACCCGGCCATCCGGCTCTCCATCTCCTACACCACCCGGGCACCCCGGCCCGGCGAGGTGGACGGGGTGCATTACCATTTCGTCGGCCGGGAGGATTTCCAGGCCCGGCTGGAACGGGGGGAGTTTCTGGAAAGCGCCGAGGTCTACGGCAATTACTACGGCACCTCCCAGCCCTGGATCGAAGCGGAAATGGCCGCCGGCCGGGACATCCTGCTGGAGATCGACTGGCAGGGCGCGGCCCAGGTGCGCCGGCTCATGCCCCAAGCCAAATCCATCTTCATCCTGCCTCCGTCCATCGCCGAATTGCGCCGCCGCCTGGAAGGACGTGGCACCGACAGCGCCGAGGTCATTGCCAGGCGCCTGGCGGCCGCGGCGGCGGATGTCTCCCACGCGCCGGAATTCGATTATCTGGTGGTGAATGAGGATTTCGAGGCGGCCCTGGCGGATCTGCTGGCCATCGCCCGCTGTGGGCGGCTCACCACGGCGGTTCAGGCGCCCCGCCTGGCCGGTCTGCTGGCGGAGCTGCAAGCCTGAGGGAAATCCTTCGCGTCAGCCGAAGTGGCAGACGTAGTGGTAGGGCTCGCCGCTGACTTCGATGTCGAAGCTGGAGTTGGCAGGAATGCTGAAGGATTCGCCGGCGGCGCTGGTCTGCCAGTCCCCGCCCTTCAACCGGTAGCGGCAGGCCCCGGCCACGCATTCCATGATTTCCGGAGCGCCGGTGTTGAAGGTGAGGGTCGCCGGCAGGATCACGCCCACGGACTTTTTCGTGCCATCGGCGAACTGCACGGTGTGGGAAACGCACTTGCCGTCGAAGTAGACGTTGGCCTTCTTGACGACAGCGACGTTGTCGAACTGGGACATGCTCATATTCTCCAGACAGCCTGAATGACGAACTTGGAAATGAAGCCCAGCATGCCGAAGGCCAACACGAAATAGAGGGTGAACGTCCCCATTCTTCCCGCGTTGGTCCGGTAGGCCAGATTCCCGATGATGAACAGCATGAAACCGATCAGGGCCGCGATCCCGAAAGTAGAACCGAAATCGGCGACCTGAGCCTCCGTAAAGCCGAACAAAGTGCCCTGCATGGTCAACTCCAAAGCGTCTGAACGGGGTAACGGCCGGGGATACTGCCAGAAAATCCCCAGGCCAACCTCTGACGCTCGTACCATGCCGCGCTGGAGCGAAATACTTATCCGGCTTTCTTCCTGGCCCCCAGCTTGGCGGCAATGCGCATGCGCAAGGCGTTCAGCTTGATGAAGCCGCCGGCGTCCTTCTGGTCGTAGGCGCCTGCATCGTCCTCGAAGGTGGCGATGGTGGAATCGAACAGGGAGTCGGTTCTGGAATCCCGGCCCACGACAATGACATTGCCCTTGTAGAGCTTGAGCCGCACGAAACCATTGACGTTCTGCTGGGTGTGGTCGATGAGAACCTGCAGGGCGCGGCGTTCGGGCGACCACCAGTAGCCGTTGTAGATGAGGCTGGCGTAACGGGGCATGAGATCGTCCTTCAGGTGGGCGACTTCCCGGTCCAGGGTGATGGATTCGATGGCGCGGTGGGCCTTGAGCAGGATGGTGCCGCCGGGGGTTTCGTAGCAGCCCCGGGATTTCATGCCCACATAACGGTTCTCCACCAGGTCCAGGCGACCGATGCCATGCTTGCCGCCCAGGCGGTTCAGTTCCGCCAGCACTTCATGGGCCTTCATGGCCTGACCGTTGATGGCCACCACATCGCCCTTCACGTAATCCAGGGTGATGTATTCGGGCGCATCCGGCGCTCTTTCCGGCGACACGGTCCAGCGCCACATCTCCTCTTCCGCCTCGGCATTGGGATCTTCCAGGTGGCGGCCTTCGTAGCTGATGTGCAGCAGGTTGGCATCCATCGAATAGGGCGAGCCACCCTGACGGTGCTTCATGTCGATGGGAATGCCGTGCTTCTCGGCGTAGTTGATCAACTTCTCGCGGGAAAGCAGATCCCATTCCCGCCACGGGGCGATCACCTTGATGTCGGGCTTCAAGGCGTAGGCCCCCAGTTCGAAGCGAACCTGATCATTGCCCTTGCCGGTGGCGCCGTGGCAGATGGCGTCGGCACCGGTGGCGTTGACGATCTCGATGAGGCGCTTGGCAATCAGGGGCCGGGCAATGGAGGTACCCAGCAGGTATTCGCCCTCATAGACCGTATTGGCCCGGAACATGGGAAAGACGAAGTCCCGCACGAATTCCTCGCGCAGGTCGTCGATGTAGATGTTCTCGGGCTTGATGCCGAATTGCAGGGCCTTGGTGCGGGCCGGCTCCAGTTCCTCGCCCTGGCCCAGGTCGGCGGTGAAGGTCACCACTTCACACTGGTAGGTGTCTTGCAACCATTTGAGGATCACCGAGGTGTCCAGCCCGCCGGAATAGGCGAGTACCACTTTCCTGATTTCGCTCATCATGCTTCCTTGCTACCAAGCGGACCGGCCGGTCCGCGTCACTGAATTCAATGGGCCGAGCCGTCCACGGCATGGACCTCGCCGGGGAAATTTCCCACCCGGAGCAGGGAAAGGTCCGCCTTTTCACTGGCCCGCTCGATTTCGATGCCCACCACCCGACCGTCCTCGGAGAGGTTGATGACGATTCCCTCCTGGGCTTCCCAGGCATGGGCGGGATTCTCCGGGGACAGCTCGAGATAGAGACAATCCCGGTCCTTGAGGTAGGCCAGATTCATGTGTTCACCTTGCCCAGGAGCAGATATTCCATCAAGGCCTTCTGGGTATGAAGCCGATTCTCCGCCTCATCCCAGACCACGGACTGGGGGCCGTCGATGACTTCCGCCGCCACCTCCTCGCCGCGATGAGCGGGCAGGCAGTGCATGAACACCGCGTCCTTGGCGGCCACCCGCATCATCTCCGCATCCACCTGCCAATCAGCGAAGGCTTTCATGCGCGCTTCATTCTCCGCCTCGAAACCCATGCTGGTCCACACGTCGGTGGTGACCAGATCGGCGCCCCGGCAGGCCTCCAGGGGGTCGGCGTAGGATTCGAAATGGCCGGTTCCGATGAGGCCGGCACGCTCCGGTTCCACCTCGTAACCCGGCGGCGTCGAGACACGCACGTTGAAGTCCAGGATCTCGGCAGCCTGGAGCCAGGTGTTGCACATGTTGTTGGAGTCGCCGATCCAGGCCACGGTCTTGCCCCGGATGCTGCCACGATGCTCGATGAAGGTGTGGATATCGGCCAGGATCTGGCAGGGATGGTACTCGTTGGTGAGGCCGTTGATGACCGGCACCCGGGAGTGGGCGGCGAAGCGCTCGATGATGCCCTGCTCGTAAGTTCGGATCATGACGATATCCACCATCCGGGAGATCACCTCCGCCGCGTCCTCCACCGGTTCGCCCCGGCCCAACTGGGTGTCCCGGGTATTGAGATAGATGGCCGAGCCCCCCAACTGATGCATGCCGGCTTCAAAGGACAGGCGGGTGCGCGTCGAACTCTTCTCGAAAATCATGGCCAGGGTGCGATCGACCAGGGGATGGTAAGGCTGATAGGCCTTGAAACGAGCCTTGATCACCGCCGTGCGTGCGAACAGGTGCTCCAGTTCGTCCCGGCTGAAGTCCTTGAATTGCAGGAAATGCTTGCGCGGCGCGGCCATGCGTTTACCCCAGGAAGGCGCGGATCAGTCCTGCCAGCTTCTCGGTCAGCAAGGCGGCTTCTTCCCGCTTCATGACCAGGGGCGGAAGCAAGCGTACCACCGTGTCGTGGGTGACATTGATGAGCAGCCTTTCGGCCAGAGCCTGCTTCACCAAATCACCGCAGGGCCGATCCAGTTCGATGCCGATCATCAGGCCCTGGCCGCGGATTTCCTTCACCCCGGTCAAGCCTTGCAGGCGCTCCGCCAGGTCGGCGCGGATGGACGCCCCCAGAGACTCGGCATGGGCCGGTAGATCCTCCTCGGCCATCACCTGGAGCGTGGTCATCGCCGCCGTGCAGGCCAGCGGGCCGCCGCCGAAGGTTGAGCCATGTTTGCCCGGCACGAAGACGTTGGCCGCAAGGCCCCGGGCCAGGCAGCAGCCCACGGGCACGCCCGAACCCAGACCTTTCGCCAGGGTCATCACGTCCGGCAGGATATCGGAGTGCTGGAAGGCAAACCATTTGCCCGTGCGGCCGATGCCGGTCTGCACCTCATCCAGCATCAGCAGCCAGGCATTGCGGTCGCAGATGGCTCGCAGCTTGGCCAGGTAATCCTTCTCCGGGATGTTTACGCCGCCCTCGCCCTGGAAGGGCTCCACCAGCACCGCCACGATGTTCTTGTGGCGCTCCGCCAACTTGTCCACCGCCCCGGCATCCCCGAAGGGAACCCGCACGAAGCCGGTGACCAGGGGCTCGAAGCCGGCCTGGACCTTGCGGTTGCCTGTGGCGGACAGGGTGGCCATGGTGCGGCCATGGAAACTTTGTTCCATCACCACGATGGCGGGGCTCTCGATGCCCCGGTTATGGCCATGCAAACGGGCGATCTTGATGGCAGCCTCGTTGGCCTCGGCACCGGAATTGCAGAAGAAGGCACGTTCCAATCCGGACAGTTCGCACAGCCGCCGGGCCAATGCTTCCTGTTCCAGGATGCGATAGATGTTGGAGGTGTGGATCAGGCGGCCGGCCTGCTCACAGAGGGCCTTGGCCAAGCGCGGATGACCATGGCCCAGACCATTGACGGCGACACCCGCCAAGGCATCCAGGTATTTGTCGCCGTTCTCGTCGTAGAGCCAGACGCCATCGCCGTGGGTGAACGCAATGGGCTGTCTGGCATAGGTTTGCATCAGGTATTCGGACATGGCTGTTCCAACCGCGAAGAAAATAGAACGGCGGCCTGAGCCGCCGTGCGGAAAGAGGGAAACATACCACTAAACGACGTATTGAAAAATCATTGGCTTGCCTGTCGAATCCTGACCGTCGACGCTGTGGGAGCGCTAGATCGAGGGTGCCCTAATGGGCCTGGAGAGCCGGTCGGATTTGCAAGCTTATCGAAACCACTGACCGATACTGCCGGGGACGCTTGCCAATCATTACCGCAGCCAGATCGCATTCCGCCCGCCCTCGGTTTCGACCCGGGGGGACGGACGGGTATAGTTGGCCGTTCCCATGATCGCCCCACCCCACCATGATCCGCGTCCGCGGCGCCCGCACCCACAACCTCAAGAACGTCAACGTCGATCTGCCCTCGCACAAGCTGGTGGTGATCACCGGGCTGTCCGGGTCGGGCAAGTCGTCCCTGGCCTTCGACACCCTCTATGCCGAGGGCCAGCGCCGCTATGTGGAATCCCTTTCCGCCTATGCCCGGCAGTTCCTGCAGCTCATGGAAAAGCCGGACGTGGACCTGATCGAGGGGCTCAGCCCCGCCATCTCCATCGAGCAGAAGGCCACCAGCCACAACCCCCGCTCCACCGTGGGCACGGTCACGGAAATCCACGACTACCTGCGCCTGCTGTTCGCCCGGGCAGGGACGCCGCGCTGCCCGCATCACGGGATCGAACTGGCGGCCCAGACCGTGTCCCAGATGGTGGACACGGTGTTGCAGATGCCGGAAGACACCAAGCTCATGATCCTGGCGCCCCTGGTGGTGGGGCGGAAGGGCGAGCAGGCGGGGCTGTTCGACGAACTGCGCGCCCAGGGTTTCGTGCGCCTGCGGGTGGACGGCGAGGTGTTCGACATCGACGGCCTGCCCGTCCTGGAGAAGAACAAGAAGCACACCATCGAGGCGGTGGTGGACCGGCTCAAGGTCCGCCCGGACATGAAGCAGCGCCTGGCGGAGAGCTTCGAGACCGCCCTGCGCCATTCCGAGGGCAAGGCCCTGGCGGTGGAAATGGACACGGGCCGGGAGATGCTGTTCTCCGCCAGGTTCGCCTGCCCCGTGTGCGACTACGCCCTGCCGGAACTGGAGCCGCGCATCTTCTCCTTCAACAACCCCATGGGCGCCTGCCCCAAGTGCGACGGCTTGGGGCAAGTCAGCTTCTTCGATCCGAAACGGGTGGTGGCCTTCCCCCACCTGTCCCTGGCGGCCGGGGCCATCAAGTGCTGGGACAAGCGCAACGCCTTCTTCTACCGCATGCTGGAATCCCTGGCCCTGCATTACGGCTTCGACATCGACACGCCCTGGGAGGACCTGCCGGAAGGTCTCCACCACATCCTTCTGCACGGCAGCGGCCGGGAGGAAATCCCCTTCCACTACCTGGGGGACGGCGGCAGAAAAGTCATCCGCCGGCACCGCTTCGACGGCGTCATCCCCAGCCTGGAGCGGCGCTACAAGGAAAGCGAATCCCAGCTCATCCGGGAGGAACTGGCCCGCTACATCGCCACCAGCCCCTGCCCGGAATGCGGCGGCGCCCGCCTGCGCCTGGAGGCCCGCAACGTCACCGTGGGCGGCTGGACCCTGCACGACCTTTCCCGCCTGCCCATCCGCCAGGCCCTGGCCTTCTTCGACGCCCTCAAGCTGGAAGGCCACCGGGCCCAGGTGGCGGACAAGATCGT
>CAZYEY010000126.1:0-6857 GCA_964646585.1 uncultured Thiobacillus sp.
CTTGGCCTGAAGGAAAGCACCCACCTGCCCCACAACAGCCACGGGGAACCATTGCCGCCACCCAACGCGGACGCGCCCCCGCCGCCCCCACCCACCGTGGACCCGGAGGTGGAAGCCATGTGGCTGGCCAAGCAGGAGCGCCGGGAACAACTGGCCAGGCAGCGGGAAGCTTTCGGCCGCTGCGAGAAGAAATTCCAGGGGGGGCTGGCTACGGTGAAGGGCCTGCTGCGCAACCTGTTTTCCAAGCCCCAGGAGTCGTTGGAGCAGGCCCAGGTTCTGGTGACCGACATGGTGGATTCCCTGCTGGCGGAAAAGGATGTCCTGATCCACCTCATGAACGCCAAGAGCGGCGACGAGGGCGCCTATTACCACGCCCTCAACGTCACCATGCTGGCCCTGATGCTGGCCAGGGAGGCGGGCTTCACCGCCCAGGAGATGCGCGACCTGGGCCAGGGCACCCTGCTCCACGATCTGGGCAAGGAGAAGGTGCCTTCCCAGATCCTGCTGAAGCGGACGCCCTGGACCGCCGCCGAGCGCAATTTCTATCAGCAGCACGTGGTCTACGGCGTGGAAATGGCGGCCCGGTTGCCGGGCCTGCCCCATGGGGCTCTGGAGGTCATCGCCATGCACCACGAGTTCCTGGATGGCAGCGGTTTCCCCAACCATCTGGCCGGGGACCGGGTGGGCCGCTTCGCCCGAGTCGCCGCCATCGCCAATGCCTTCGACAACTATTGCAACCGGGTCAATCCGGCGGATTCCATGATTCCCTCCGAGGCCCTGTCCCACATGTTCCGCAAGGAAAAGGAGAAATACGACCCGGGCCTGATGCAGCACTTCATCCGCTGCCTGGGGGTGTATCCGCCGGGCAGCGTGGTGAAGCTCAACAACGAGGATATCGGCATCGTGGTCAGCGTGAATTCCGCCAAGCTGCTGCATCCCACCATCCTGCTCTACGATCCGGAGGTGCCCAAGGAGGAGGCCCTGCTGGTCAACCTGGCGGACGAGCCCGATCTCGAGGTGGTCTCCACCTTGCGGCCGGCCAATCTGCCCAGGGAGGTGTTCGAGTACCTGAGCCCCCGCAGCCGCATCAGCTACTACGCGGACAGCCGCGGCCCCCAGCATCAGCCGGCTTGAACCCGGATTTTCCATGAGGCGGCCCTTCGGGCCTACGCGCGCCCTGGCGGCCGGATCGCGGCCATCTTGGGCGCTTGCTCGTCGGCCATAGGCACGGCTATGGCCTCCTCCCAATCTTCCAAGCTGCCTCGCGATCCGCCTCGCCATCATCACCCGTCCTCATGGAAAATCCGGGTTGAAGCAGCCTCTCGGTGAGCCTGACCCAGTAGGCGGCGCCCAGGGTCAGGATGTCGTCGTTGAAATCGTAGCGGGGGTTGTGCAGCATGCAGCCTCCTTCCGCCAGGCCGTTGCCGATCCACACATAGCAGCCCGGCTTCTCCCGCAGCATGTAGGCGAAATCCTCGGCGCCCATGGAGGGGCGCAGGTCGATCCGGGTGTTTTCCGCGCCCACCAGATCGGTGAGCACCTGGCGGCAGAGGGCCGCCTCGGCGGTAGTGTTCACGGTGGGCGGATAGCCCCGGCGGTAGTCCAGGGTGGCCTGGACGCCATGGGCTGCCGCCATGCCGGCGCAGATTCGCTCCATGGCGGCCTCGATGGCATCCTCCACCTCGGGACGGAAGGCCCGCACGGTGCCACCGATGCGGGCCTCGGTGGGGATGATGTTGTAGGCGTCGCCGCCCGCGAAAAAACGGGTGACGGACAGCACCGCTGCGTCCAGCGGGTCCAGGGTGCGGCTCACCACGCTCTGCAATGCCTGGACCAGGGCGGCGCCGGCGATGATGGGGTCGCGGCCCTGCTGGGGCATGGCGGCGTGGGCGCCGTGGCCCTTGACGAGGATGTCGAACTGGTCGGCGCAGGCCATGACCGGGCCGTCGTGGACCGCGAACCGGCCGGCGGCCAGGCCGGGCCAGTTGTGCATGCCGTAGACCGAATCCACCGGGAAGCGCTCGAACAACCCCTCCTCCAGCATCACCCGGGCGCCTCCGTCGGTCTCCTCGGCGGGCTGGAAGATGAACACCACGGTGCCATCGAAGCGGCCGTGGGCGGCCAGATATTCCGCCGCCCCCAGCAGCATGGCGGTGTGGCCGTCGTGGCCACAGGCATGCATGCGACCCTCGTGGCGGGAACGGTGGGGAAACAGGTTCTGTTCCGTCACCGGCAGGGCATCCATGTCGGCGCGCAGGGCGATGGCGCGAGGCGACGCGCCGCGCTTGAGCACGCCCACCACCCCGGTGCCGGCCAGGCCCCGGTGGGTCTCGATGCCTCGGGATTCCAGGAAGGTGGCCACCCGGTCGCCCGTGCGGTGTTCGTGGAAGGCCAGTTCGGGGTGGGCATGGAGATCGTGGCGCAGGGCCACGAGCCGCTCGCGGCTGGCCTGGAGGGGAAGCGGGATGTCCATGCTCAGCCCAGGCCGGGGACTACTTGCTTGGTGACGGCCACGGCGACGATGTAGGCGAACACGCCCACCGCCGCGACCAGGGCCTGGATGCGCAGGGCCTTGGTCTTGCCCCGCTTGAGCGCCACCGTGCCCAGGCCGATGTAGGCCAGCAGGCCCAGGATCTTGGCGATCAGCCAGGGCTGGGCCAGGGGGTCGATGCCCCCTACCACCAGCATCGCCACGGCGGCGAACAGCAGCAGGGTGTCGTTGACATGGGGAACGATTCGCGCCCAGCGGTCCCGCAGGCGGGGCGAATCCGTGAGCATCCAGTAGCCGCGCAGCAAAAACAGGATCAGCGTGGCGTGGACGGTGGCGAGGTGCAGGCTGCGCAGGACGGCATAATCCATGAAAGGTGAGCGGGCGGAAAAGCGACCATCTTACCCCGTAAGGCGCCGCCTTGGCCGGCTTACATGGGCTGGTATCTTCGCTCGATGGCGCTCACCAGCACTCGCACATTCTGGCTGCTCAGGTCGGGATAGGCCTCGTGCACCACCCGTTGGGCCAGGTAGTCCATGGGGCTGTTGGCCCATTCGGTGCCGGAATGGAAGAAGTGGTCGATCCTGGCCCGGGCTTCCTCGTAGATGGCGCGCAAGTGGTGATGTTGGCGGCGCTCGTGGGGACGGGCGCCCCTGTCGGCAGCGGTGGTGTCCATCGGGGTCTCCTCGTGCTCGTGTGGCAATGGGGGCGGTGTCCATCCGCCCGCTCAACTCAGTGTAGTCACTGGGGAAAATCCGTAAAGCAACGCCTCATGCCACCTGGCCGTCCAGATAGAGCCAGCGTTCCTCCACCCGCTCGAAGCGGCTGGTTTCATGGAGCCGGAAGGCGCGGCCGCCGATCTTGTAGCGGGCCACGAATTCCACTTGGGCATGGTCGGTATCCGGGGCTGTCCTGGATTTCACCGCTAGGCCCAGCCATTTGGGCCGGGGCTCCCGGGTCAGATCCAGTGAAGCCGGGCGGGTGCGGGGATGCCAGGTGGCGAGCAGGTAGGCTTCGTCCTCCATCACATAGGCGCAGTAGCGCGAGCGCATGAGACTCTCCGCGTCGGGGGCCGGCCGCTCCCCCCTCAGAAAAGGCGCGCAGCAAGTTTCAAAGGGTTTGCCGGAGCCACAGGGACAGGCTGGGGAGGTGATCGGAGTCATGGGCTCGAGGGGTTGGCAGGGTGCTTAATCGTGAACCGTTCGCGTCGAAGGCATAATGCCAGGGCTTCGACGGATATTTTCCAGAACCTCCATCCATACCGGGAGAAACAAGCCGATGAACACCCACCTCCGTCCGTTTCCCGCTTTTCCCCTGCGTCTTGTCCACCTGCTGGTCCTGACCTTGCTGGGGGGCTGCGCCACCCAGGATTTCGTGAAGAAGGAAGTGGAGCCCTACGGGGACCGCCTGCGATCCATGGAGTCCTGGTTCACTGCCATCAACAATGGCATGGACACCCAGGCCAAGCGCATTCTCGAAGTGGAGACCCGCCTGAACGGGCTGGAGAAGCGCAACGCGGCGCTGGCCGCGCGCCAGGAGGGCATGGACGCGGAACTGGCGGGCGCGGGCCGGCGCCTGGAGGCCCTGGCCGCAGACCTCGCCACCCTGCGCGGCCAGGTGGAGGGCGCCGGTTCCGGTCTCGCCGCCGTGGGGCGGCGCCTGGATGACCTGGAAGCCCGGGTGGCCACCTCCGGCCGCCGTGTCGAAGGCACGGTGGCGGGCCTGGCTCTGTTGGAAGGCCGGCTCGGGCTGCTGGAGCGAAGCCGGCCCGGGGTCTCACCGGCGGATTCTGCCTCCGCCTCCGCGCCGGCTCCCGTGCCGTCCGCTTCCATTGCCGCTTCCGTGCCGTCCGCGAATCCCCCCGCAGGCTCGCGCCCGGACGAAAGCCAGACCGTCGTCAGTCAGCGACTGGCCAACCTGGAGGCGGGCATCGCCGATTCCGCCAGGCAAGGCCAGGACCAGGCGGCCCTGCTGGCCGCTGCGGGCCAGCGTCTGGCCGAAATGCAGACGGCGCTGGATCAGGTGCGGGCCATGGCCGAAGCCAACGGCCAGGCCATCGCCCGCGTCGAAGGCCGGCTGGGGGAACTGGATGGCCACGTGGAAGCGGCCCGGAGCCGGGCGGAGGCGGGCGCCAGGGAACTGGCCGAATCCGGCCTGCGCCTGACCATGGTCCAGGAACTCCTCAAAGGCCAGAGCGAACGACTCTCCCGGGGCGAAATCGAGGCCGGCAGGATTTCCGCCACCGCCCAGGAGGCCCTGGAGCGGGCCCGCCTGGCCGGCAAGTTGGCCGAGGGCAAGCTGATGTTCGAAACCACCCTGACCGACGAGATCGCCAATTTCGGCCTTGAGGAAGCTCGTCTGAGCACGGCCGCCAGGAAGCAGCTGGATGAATTCGCGGAACGCCTGAAGGCCGAGAACCGGGGGGTGTTCATCGAAATCCAGGGACACACCGACAACCGTGGTTCGGACGAGGCAAACCAGCGCCTGTCCCGGGATCGCGCCCAGGCGGTGCGCGATTACCTCCACCAGGCTGCCGGCATCCCCCTGCATCGCCTGGCCATCGCGGCCTACGGCGAATCCAGGCCGGTGGCCGACAACAGGACACGGGAAGGACGCGCCCGCAATCGCCGGGTGGTGCTGGTGGTGCTGCGCTGAATAAGCACGCAAAAACGCCGGGCGGAGGTTCGTGCCCGGCGTGTCGGGGGATCAGTGGTCAGAAGCCCTGGACGAAGCGCCGGTCGCGAAATCGGTTCCTTGCCAGCTCCGCCATCTCCGGGCTCATGGCATTCAGGTTGCGCTGCATTTCCTGATCCGCCAGGCGATGGCCGTATTCCTTGGCGAGGCTGAACCAGTGATGGGCACCCATGCGGTCCAGGCGCGGGCCCTTGCGGTGGACGAACAACTGACCCAGGGCGAAGTAGGCGTCCACGAAACCCTGGTCTGCGGCGCGCGCGTACCAGAAAGCAGCCTCCACGTCGTCCCGGGGAAGGCCCTGACCCTCCTCGTAAAGCATGCCCAGCATGTACTGGGAATCCGCGTGCCCCTGCTTCGCCAGGGGGATGAACTCCCTGGCCGCCCCCTCGAAGTCGCCGTTGGTGTAGGCCTGGACGCCTTCGTCGAAGCCGGCGTGGCAGGGCCCGGCGGCCAGCAGGGCCAGCAAGAGGGCCAGTGGGAAGAGGCGATGGATCGACATGACGGATATCCGGGAAAGGCGCAGGAATATTAACGACCGCTAATATATAAACCTTGAGAAGAATTTCATGGCGCCATCGCCCGGATGGCATGTCGTTGCAGGATCGCAGCCGGGAAGCCTCAGACCGGGTGGCCCGAAACCGGCAAGTGGATTCAGATGCTGCTGCCGGCAGCGGCCTTGGGTTTGGCGGGGGGAAGATCCGGGGCAAGATGAACGGGACCAAATACCCAGTCCGCATAGCGTTCCTTCCCCTCGAATTCCTGGTGGCGAGGCGGAAAATTCGCGCGTTTCAGGGGCGCCAGTTCCGACAGGCTGTAAATGCCCTGGATGCCGCCGTCCTGGCCGCGTACCAGGCCCCATTCGGCCTTGCCCGTGATGGGGTCCGGATAGAGCCGGCGCAAGTGGCGGACCGGGTTGGGAAATCGGGGATCCTCCAGCAGGGCCTCCAGGCTTGGGGGATACTTCTTGACGGTGCCAGGTGTCATCTGGTGAAAGCTGGCGATGGCGTTGCGGTATTGGTCGCCGACGAACAGCAGTTCCGCTTCCCTTTCACGCTGGGCGTGGGTGGACCACAGGGTGCCCGCGGCCGCCAGGGCCACCCCCAGACCGGCCAGCATGAGCAGAAGTGCCAGCAGGGTGAATCCCCCCTGGCGTTCAGAGTTCGCCATAGACGGTGCCGTCCGGCGCCCGACCCTCGGCGCCGCTTTTCAGGTCGTATACCCCCCTGGCGGATGGATCCTGATCCGGCGGGGGCAGGAGAATCCATGTCTCGTCGCTGTTGGTGACGGGATCCCATGGTTTTGCCCGGAGGTAGCGGGCCTCCACCAAGGCCTGCAGGGATTCGGGCCAGGCCCCCCGGTCGGCGTGGAATTGATCGATGGCGGTCCGGGTGGTGGCCAGGTTCTCCCGAAGCACCGCCAGCTTGGCGTGGTCGACGTGCTGGAAATAGCGGGGGGCGGCCAGGACCAGCAGGGTGGCGATGATGGCCAGCACCACCAGCAGCTCGATGAGCGTGAAGCCGCGGCCGCGTTCCATCACCATTCCCGGTAGGGCACGCCGTTCAGGCCCTTCTTTCCGGATAGGGAAAATACATCGAAGACGTCTTCTCCCGCCGCAGGCTGGTCCGGGGGGGTGGCGTAGGCGCGAAGGCCCCAGGTTTGCGCGGCGGGGACGCTC
>CAZYEY010000127.1:0-15628 GCA_964646585.1 uncultured Thiobacillus sp.
AGCCAACGTTGCATCCCCAACCCCTGGTCGAGATCAAGGATCTGCGCTACGCCTACGGCGAGCGCGAAGTGCTCAAGGGCCTCGAACTTTCCATCCCCCGTGGCAAGGTGGTCGGCCTGCTGGGCTCCAGCGGCTGCGGCAAGACCACCCTGCTGCGCCTCATCGGCGGCCAGGCGGTGCCGGCGGGCGGCCATGTGAAGGTAGCGGGGAAGGTGGTCCACGAGCTGGGCAACGACGCCCTATACCGCCTGCGCCGCAAGATGGGCATGATGTTTCAGGCCGGCGGCCTGTTCAGCGACCTGTCCGTGTTCGACAACGTGGCCTTTCCCCTGCGGGAGCACACCAACCTGCCAGAGTCCATGATCCGCGACCTGGTGCTCATGAAGCTCCACGCCGTGGGCCTGCGCGGCGCCCGCGATCTCATGACCGGCGAACTATCCGGCGGCATGTCCCGCCGCGTGGCCCTGGCCCGGGCCATCGCCCTGGACCCCATGCTCATCATGTACGACGAGCCCTTCGCCGGCCTGGACCCCATCTCCCTGGACGCCATCGCCAACATCATCCGCCGCCTCAACGACGCCCTGGGCCTCACCTCCGTGGTGGTTACCTACGACATCGCAGAGGCCCTGAAGATCATCGACTACGCCTACTTCATCGACAATGGCGTGGTGGTGGCCGAAGGTCCGGTAGGCGAGATTCGCGCTTCCCACCACCCCTTCGTCCACCAATTCGTCCACGGCGAGGAGGACGGCCCGGTGCGCTTCCACTTCCCGGCACGGGCACTGCGGGAGGATTTCGGGCTGGCCGACATAGGTCGGTGAGACGCTCTTCTCCCACCCTCACCACAGGTTGGAAAGTATGCCCCCCACTTGCGGGGGGCATAGAGGGAGAGGGAAACCCTGTCCGCAATAGCCAGGCACGGCAGCTCACACCCCTGGCCACCTCCTTTTCCCTCTTTATCGGCCCGACAGGAAGCATTCGGAGATGAAAGTGTCATTGTGGATCCGCAGTACCGTAGAATTCCGTGATAAGACTAATTTCTGAAGTACACATGCATTGGCATCTCGTTCATACCAAGCCCGGGCAAGAAAAGTGCGCCTTCGACAATCTGCAACGGCAGGGTTATCAGTGCTACTTGCCCACCCTGCCCACAGAAAAACTTTGCCAGGGTCAACCGACGGTTCCCGCTGAACCCTTGTTTCCGGGTTATCTATTCATCCGCCCGTATCAGGGGGATGCGGCCAAGAACTGGGCGCCCATTCGTTCGACCAAGGGTGTCAGTTGCTTGGTCAATTTCGGTAGTGAGCCCATACAGGTGGACGATGGTCTGATCGAACTATTTCGAATACAAGAATCACAGGCTCAGACCGAGCCCGGAAGACAGATCAAGCCCGGCGCTCGCGCTCGGCCGACGGAAGCACCGTTTGCCGGCATCGAAGACGTCTATCAGATAGCCGACGGCAAGCGACGGATCATGGTGCTCATTGATATCCTCAGCAAGCCTGTTGGGTTGCGCGACATGGCGGCGAGTTTGAGCAAGGCAGGCTGATAAATTTGCCGCGTTGCGCTGGGCTTACACCTGAAAATTCGTCTTCCGGGATTTTGAGTTTCAGTAGATCGTTCGTGGCCGCAACGCGCCCCGCCAACCAGGGCAGGACACGTTCACGAATTTCCGAGGAAAACTTCACGGATTCTTCACAAGGACTCCATCTTCTCAGGGGAGAGGAGCCTTCCGAAAACCCGGGACGGTCCATTCGGATAGCACTTCGCTTTCCATCGTACTGACGATTTAATAGGGTGCGGCATGATGACGTTGGTCACCGGTGCCACCGGTTTCATCGGAAGCCGACTTCTGCAGCCAGACGAATTGGCCTTGGTGCGGCGGCCATCCGGATTGGCTAGAGAGGTGCTGGGCGACCTGCTCGACCCGCATTCCTTGCTGGCGGCATGTCGGGGCATCGACACTGTTTTTCATTGTGCCGGCCACGCTCATGCGTTTGCGTCCAGCGATCCAGCGGCCCATTGGCGTATCAATTTCGAAGGCACGCGCAACCTGGTGAATGCAGCGGGCGCAGCGGGTGTCAAGCGATGCGTTTTCCTGTCCAGTGTCAAGGCGATGGCGGAACCTGGGGGCGAATGTGTCGATGAGGATTGGCCAGGCGAACCAGCCACACCCTATGGTCAAGCCAAGCGGGCCGCGGAGGCTGCTGTACTGGAAGCGGGTGCGAAATACGGCATGCATGTCGTCAATCTGCGGTTGGCAATGGTGTATGGCCGGGGCGGACGGGGCAATCTTGAGCGCTTGGCACGAGCCATTCGCACCGGTTGGTTCCCACCCCTGCCCGAAACTGGCAACCGGCGCTCGTTGGTGCATGTGGATGATGTGGTGGCGGCACTGCGTGTCGCGGCGGCACATCCGGGCGCGAGCGGGCGGACCTACATCGTGGCCGAGTCGCGCGCCTACTCTGGGCGGGAGATCGTCGACACTATTCGTGCCATCCTGCGAAAGCCGGCTTTGCGCTGGGGCGTTCCGGCCAGTGTAATGCGCGCAGCCGGGCGTCTACATCCGCGGCTTGATGAGATTGTCGACCGCCTGATCGGTTCGGCCTGCTATTCGCCGGCACGCATTGAGCGTGAGCTAGGTTGGCAGGCGCGAGTAGGGCTGATGGAAGGAATGCAGGAGACGCTGGGCGAGTGCGATGAAGGTGCTAAGGCTGTTTGATATCTTGTTTGCATCGATTGGGCTGCTCTTGGCGGCACCGCTGTTGTTGGTCCTGACGTTTGCCGGCCTTTTCGATACAGGCTCGCCTTTGTTCACTCAAGTACGTGTTGGACGCGGGCAGAGACCTTTCCGGCTCGTAAAATTCCGCACCATGCAATTGGATACTCCGTCCGTGGGCACGCATCTTGCCAATGCCACAGCGGTGACGCGATGGGGCGCTTTCTTGCGCCGCACCAAACTGGATGAGCTACCGCAGTTGTGGAATGTATTGAAAGGCGAGATGAGCCTGGTAGGGCCGCGGCCATGCCTGTTCAATCAGTATGAATTGATTGAAGAACGGGACGCGCGTGGAGTGTTTGCCGCCCGTCCGGGCATCACCGGCATGGCTCAGATCATGGGCATCGACATGTCCACTCCCCGGCAGCTGGCTGAGACCGATGCGCGCATGCTGGCGTGTCTGGGTGTGGCAACGTATTTCTCGTACCTCATCAAGACCGTTACCGGCGCAGGCCAGGGTGACCGCATTCGGCAAAAATGACGATGAAACAACCTCTGTTCAAGCTCGCCGCTCCCATTCTCGCGTTGCCCCGGGCTGCGAAGCGCATTGTGGCATTGTCCGTTGATCTCGGCCTGTGCGTCCTGACCGTCTGGCTGGCCTACTACCTTCGCCTGGGGGAGTTCATCGCCCTTTCCGGCAATGCGTTGTGGGCCGTGGCAGTTTCCATCGGCATCGCCCTCCCTCTCTTCATCGTATCGGGCCTGTACCGTGCCATCTTCCGCTACAGTGGCTGGCCGGCCTTGCTGGCGGTGGCTCGGGCTGTAAGTATTTATGGCGTGCTGTACGCCTCGATATTCACGGCCATCGGCGTGCCCGGGGTGCCGCGCACGGTCGGCATCATCCAGCCGATTCTGCTGCTGTTGTTCGTGGGGACGTCGAGGGCGCTGGCCCGGTTCTGGCTCGGCGACCAGTACCTGAGCATTCTCAAGCGGGCTTCGCGCCCCAAGGTGCTGATTTATGGCGCGGGCAAGGCAGGTCGTCAGTTGGCGGCAGCCATGGCTCACAGCCATGAAATGAAGGTAGTGGGTTTTCTGGACGATGACGACCGTCTGCATGGCCATGTGCTCAACGGCCAACCCATCTACAACCCGGCAGATTTGGATACCCTGGCCACCACACTCAATGTCAGCGACGTGCTGCTGGCCATGCCCAGCCTTTCGCGCCGCCGCCGCAACGAGATTCTCAGCCGGATCCGCAGTGCGCATGTAGCGGTGCGCACCCTGCCTAGCATGACCGACCTGGCCCAGGGCAAGGTCGGCATCTCGGACTTGCGGGAACTGGACATTGACGACCTGCTCGGCCGCGAACCGGTCATGCCCAACCCGATCCTGCTGGCCAAGAGCATCGTCGGCAAGGTGGTGCTGGTCACCGGCGCCGGGGGCTCGATCGGCAGCGAACTGTGCCGCCAGATTCTGGCTGTGGGCCCCGCCAAACTGCTGCTCATCGAACAGAGCGAATTCGCCCTCTATGCCATTCACCAGGAACTGGAAGCCAGGCTCGCCGGCCGCGCCATCGAACTGGTTCCCCTGTTGGCATCGGTTCAGGACAACGAGCGCATGCACGAGATCATGTCCACCTGGCATCCGAACACGGTTTACCACGCCGCCGCCTACAAGCATGTGCCCCTGGTGGAACACAACCCGGCCGAAGGCATCAAGAACAATGTGCTGGGCACCCTGCGCACGGCGCAGGCGGCGGCAGCGCATGGTGTTGCCGACTTCGTGCTCATCAGCACCGACAAGGCGGTGCGCCCCACCAACATCATGGGCGCCAGCAAGCGCCTGGCGGAAATGGTGTTGCAGGCGCTGGACGCCACCAAGCCCGGCACCCGCTTCAGCATGGTGCGTTTCGGCAATGTGCTGGGCTCATCGGGCTCGGTGGTGCCCAAGTTCCGCCAGCAGATTCGCGATGGCGGGCCCATCACCCTCACGCACCCGGAAGTCACGCGCTACTTCATGACCATTCCAGAAGCGGCGCAACTGGTGATCCAGGCCGGGGCCATGGCCAAGGGGGGCGATGTATTCGTGCTGGACATGGGCCAGCCAGTCAGGATCATGGATCTGGCCCGGCGCATGGTCGAACTCTCGGGCCTGACCGTGAAAGACGACCAGCACCCCGAGGGCGATATCGAAATCGCCCTGACCGGCCTGCGTCCCGGGGAGAAACTCTTCGAAGAACTGCTGGTTGGCGACAACCCCAAGCCCACGTCCCATTCAGGAATCATGAAAGCCCACGAGGATTTCATTCCCTGGGCGGAACTGGAAGCGAAGCTCCACGCCCTGGAAATGGCGCTGAATGTGAATGATGTGGGCGTGATCCGCCTGATGATGGAAACCCTCGTCACCGGCTACACGCCGAGCAATGAGATCGTCGACTGGGTTTATCTGGAGCAGGAAGCCGAGGCTCGAACTTTGGGGTTTGCCGACATTTGGCCCGGCCCGAGGTAGCCCGGCTCACCCCGCCGCCGCCGCCACCGCTGGGGGAATCCGCTCGATCAGGCGCGGGTCGAAGGGCTTGGGAAGGATGTAGTCGCGGCCGAATTCCAGCTTGTCCAAACCATAGGCCTCCAGCACTTCCGCCGGCACGGGTTCCCGGGCCAGCTCCGCCAGGGCTTTCGCCGCGGCGATCATCATGGGCTGGGTGATGGCGCGGGCTCTGGCGTCGAAGGTGCCGCGGAAGATGTAGGGGAAGCCCAGCACGTTGTTGACCTGGTTGGGGTAGTCGGAGCGGCCGGTGGCCATGAGGGCGTCGTCGCGGCAGGCGTGGACCTCTCCGGGGGTGATCTCCGGGTCCGGGTTGGCCATGGCGAACAGGATGGGCCGGGCGGCCATGCTCTTCACCATGTCCTGGCTCACCAGGTTGGGGCCGGAGACGCCGATGAACACGTCGGCGCCTTTCATGGCGTCGGCCAGGGTGCGCATGTCCGTTTCCTTGGCGAATTCCCGCTTGTGGGGGTTGAGGTCCGCGCGGCCGCTGTGGATGACGCCCTTGCTGTCCACCAGGGTCATGTTGGCCTGGTTGCCGCCCATGGCGATCAACAGGCGCATGCAGGCCAAGCCCGCCGCGCCGGCCCCCAGGCACACCAGCTTGATGTCGGAGAGCCGCTTGCCCTGCACTTCCAGGGCGTTGATGAGGCCGGCGCACATGACCACGGCGGTGCCGTGCTGGTCGTCGTGGAAGACGGGGATGTCCAGCCTTGCCTTCAGGGCTTCCTCGATCTCGAAGCAGTGGGGCGCGGCGATGTCTTCCAGATTGATGCCGCCGAAGGTGGGGGAGATGTTCACCACGGTCTCGATGAAACTGACCACGCTGGGGGCCTTCACCTCGATATCGAACACGTCGATGCCGGCGAAACGCTTGAACAGGATGCCCTTGCCTTCCATGACCGGCTTGCTGGCCAGCGGCCCCAGATTGCCCAGGCCCAGGATGGCGGTGCCGTCGGTGATCACCGCCACCAGGTTGCCCTTGTTGGTATAGCGGTAGGCGTTGGCCGGATCCTCGGCGATCTTGCGCACCGGTTCGGCGACCCCGGGGGTATAGGCCAGGGACAGCTCCGCCTGGGTGGCACAGGGCTTGGAGGATTCCACCGAGATTTTTCCGGGACGGGGAAACTCGTGGTAGTCCAGGGCTTTCTGGTTCAGGTCGCTCATGTCTTCCTCTCGATGACTGAAAAACGCGGTCGCTCGTTGATTTATAGCCAGCAGGTGACGGCCGGGGCCAAAGTTTAGCTTGCTGCATTGCAAAAAAACAGCTGAGAGGCGATGGGGCTCATTGGCCCGCTGATTCCTCCAGCAAGGGGCCCGACAGGGGTTCCGGCTTGTGCAGGGCATAGCCCTGGGCGTAGTCCACGCCCATTTCCCTCAGGATGTCGGCGATGACCGGCTTGTGCACGTATTCGGCGATGGTCCTGATGCCGTGGACCCGGGCCACTTCCATGATGGAACGAACCACGGCGTAGTCCCGGGCATCGGTGTGCAGGTTCTTGACGAACAGGGCGTCGATCTTGAGGAAGTCCACTTCCAGGCGGCGCAGGTAGGCGAAGGAGGACAGGCCGGCGCCGAAGTCGTCCAGGGCCACGGTGGCGCCCATGGCCCGCACCCGCTGGATGAAGGCCAGGGCCCGGTCCAGGTTGCCGATGGCGGCGGTTTCGGTGATCTCGAAGCAGATGCGCGCCGGGTCCACGGCGTAGCGGGCGAAGCAGCTGGCCACGTAGTCTCCCAGGTCGTCGGCGGACAGGGTGACGCCGGACAGGTTGACGCCGATGGTGGCTTCCCGGCACAGGGAGCAGCAGTCCATGCCCCTGTCCTGGCCCACGGCCTGGCAGACCCGGTCCACCACCCAGCGGTCCAGCTGCGGCATGAGGTTGAAACGCTCGGCGGCGGGAATGAACACCCCGGGAGAAATCAGCCGGCCCTGTTCGCCCACCATGCGCAGCAGGATTTCCACATGCTCCCCCAGGCCGGGCTGCAGGGGCACCACCCGCTGGTAATGCAGGGACAGGCGGTCTTCCTTGAGGGCGATGGCGATCTGGGCCGCCGAGAGAAACTGGGCCCGCTGGGACTGGAAATAGGGGTCGGCTGCGTCATAGACCTCGATGCGGTTGCGGCCCTTGTCCTTGGCGGCGTAGCAGGCCTGGTCGGCGGCGATGAGGAGCTCGTCCATGCCCTGGCCGGCGTCCTTGAACTCCACCATGCCGATGGAAGCGCCGATGTGGAAATACTGGCCCTCATACACGAACACGTGGTTACGGATGCTATCGATGAGCTTCTCGGCCCGGCGCCGGGCATCGTCCAAGCCGGCTTCCAGGAGCAGGCCGAACTCGTCGCCCCCCAGGCGGGCCAGGAAGCCTTCCAACACGCTGTTGCGCATGACGCTGCTGATTTCCCGCAGCAACTGGTCCCCCGCCGAGTGGCCGCAGGTATCGTTGACCAGCTTGAACTGGTCCAGGTCGATGTACAGCAGTGCCCGGGCCGGGCCGCCCCGGGCCAGGGCCTGGAGGGCGGCTTCCACCTGGGCCTCGAAGGCCCGCCGGTTGTGCAGGCCGGTGAGGGCGTCGTGGCTGGCCTGGTAGGCCAGTTCTTCCCGGGCGTGATGCTCCAGGGAAATGTCCCGGATGCTGGAACGGTAGCCCAGGGCGCTGCCGTCCTCGGCGAAGATGGGCTGCCAGGACATGGCCACCCAGACGGTGGGGCCGTCCTTGCGACGGATGCGGAACTCCTGGTCCTGGCCGGTCTTACCCGCCAGCCCCAGGGCGTGGCAGCGGCCCACCAGGTCCCGGTCGTCGCCGTGGACCAGGGACAGGGGGTAGTCGGCCATGGCCTGGCACTCCGCCGGGGTGTAGCCGGTGACCCGCTCCACCGCCGGGTTGACCCAGCGCAGGCCGCCGTCCGGGGCGAACCAGTTTTCCCAGCCGTAGGTGTAATCGGCGATGGCCCGGGAACGCTGTTCGCTGTCCGACAGGGCGTCGATGCGGCTTTGCACGGCGTCGGCCATGCGGTTGAAGCGCTCGGCCAACTGGCCCACCTCGTCGCCGCTGGTTACCGCCAGGCGGCCGCCGTAGTCCCCCTGGGCCACCCGGGCGCTGGCCTCCATGAGGGCGGTCAGGTGGCGGGTCAGCCAGAAGCCGATGAGGGACAGCAGCACCAGGGTCGTGGCGACTTCGGTGAGGGCGATGAGGCTGCCCTGGGTGAGCAGCTCCCGCTTCGCGGTGGTGATGAAGGCCGTGGAATAGCCGTACTGCACGTAACCGTAGACCTGGTTCAGGTAGTCCACGGCGAAACGCACGTGGGCCATGTCCCCATCGCCGGGACCCGGGCTGGGCAGGGGCGTGGCCTCGTTCCAGCCCGAGGCGGCCAGGATGCGGCCGCCCTTGTCGGTGACCACCAGATAGCGCACGTCGTCGGCCTTGCGCCAGCCGTCCAGGATGTCTCGCAGGGTGGCGTAGTCCCGGGATGCCAGGGGCAGGGCCACGGCCGTCTTGTAGGCCAGTTCGATGGCCTGGACCCGGGCCGTCGCCTGTTGCTCCAGGTGGTCCTGGATGAGGCGCATGCTGTTGCCCACCAGCAAGGCCAGCATGACGATTTCCACCAGCACGCTGGCCAGCAGCAGCTTGCCGCGCAGGGAGAGCTTGTGCCAGCGCACCATAGGTCGGTCTCAGAGCCCCATCATCTGTTTCACGATGGGCACGTAGGGTTGCAGGATCTTCAAATCCCCCGTGCCGATGCTGTCGTAGCCCTGGTAGCCCGTCTCCTTGAAGAAAACCTGGCCTTCGGGGGTGGCCGGGAACGTGGCCAGGGCGCCGCGAACCTTGTCCACCGTGGCCTGGCCCAGCCGCCCATGGACCAGGGTCATCAGATGGGGCACCTGCACGGTCGTCGGCAATTCCGCCACCTTGGCCCGGACGTCGGGGGGCACCTGCTTCAGGGGGGTGTAGGTGGTGAGGGCTGCGTCCAGGTCTCCCACCGCCACGGCGGCGATGGCCGCGCCATGGGTCGATTTCTCCAGCACCTCGAAGTCACGCCCGGACTGGAGTCCGTTGTCGGCCATCCACTTGAGGCCGACGATGGAGGACACGGACAGGCGGTTGGACAGGCCGATCCGTTTGCCCTTCAACTGGCCAGGTTCGCGGATGCTGGAGTCGGCCCGCACCACGAAGATGGGCCGCAGGCTGGCCTTGTAGTGGAAGAGGGGCACGTAGCCCTGGTCGATGCACATGACCCCGAAGTGGGGACCAGTGATGAGCAGGTCGAAGGCCCCGGCCAGGGAATCCCGATGAAAGGCCGCGTAATCGGCGGCCGTGTAGATTTCCACCGGCCGGCCCAGGCTCGTTTCCAGATGCTGGCGCAGGGGCTGGTGGGTCTTGATCAGAGCCAGGGTGCTGTTGAAGGGCATGATGCCCAGGCGCAGGGCGCTCTGCTGCCCCCAGGCGGGCGCCAGGCAAAAAAACCAGATCACGAGCAGTGCGGCGAGGCGGTGCATGGTGGTCCCTTTCCGGAAAACAGCGCGGGGGAAACAGACGTTAATATAACTAAAGTCATATTCGACATCCGGCCGACTTTCTTTAACCCGCTCGGGGACCCTGCAAGGGAATCAGGCAGAAACGCCTGCTTTGGTTAAAATTTTGACTTCCCACAACAAAGACCGACCACCATGCACAGCCTTTTCGACTCCCGCCAGACCTTCGACGCCGGCAACGGCAAGACCGGTACCTTCTATTCCCTGCCCCAGCTCGAAAAGGCCGGTGTCGGCGCCATCTCGCGTCTGCCTGTATCCATCCGCGTGGTGCTGGAGTCCGTGCTGCGCAACTTCGACGGCAGGAAGATCACCGAGCAGCACGTGAAGGAACTGGCCAACTGGCAGCCCAACGCCCCCCGCAGCGAGGAGATTCCCTTCGTGGTGGCCCGCATCCTGCTCCAGGACTTCACCGGCGTACCCCTGCTGGCGGATCTCGCCGCCATGCGTTCCTTCGCCCAGCGCACGGGCAAGGACGCGGCCAAGGTGGAGCCCCTGGCCCCGGTGGAACTGGTCGTCGACCACTCCGTCCAGGTGGACGTGTTCGGCAACGCCAACGCCTTGCAGCAGAACATGGAGATCGAGTTCCAGCGCAATCGGGAGCGCTACCAGTTCATGAAGTGGGGCATGCAGGCTTTCGAGACCTTCAAGGTGGTACCCCCCGGCGTGGGCATCGTCCACCAGGTGAACATGGAATACCTGGCCCGGGGCGTCATGGAGAAGGACGGTGTCTATTACCCGGACACCCTGGTGGGCACCGACTCCCACACCACCATGATCAACGGCCTCGGCGTGGTGGGCTGGGGCGTGGGCGGCATCGAAGCGGAAGCCGGCATGCTGGGCCAGCCGGTCTACTTCCTGACCCCGGACGTGGTGGGCGTGGAACTCACCGGCACGATTCCCGCCGGCGTCACCGCCACCGACATTGTGCTGACCATCACCGAGATGCTCCGCCGCGCCAAGGTGGTGGGCAAGTTCGTGGAATTCTTCGGCCAGGGCGCCGAGCAGCTTCCCGTCACCGACCGGGCCACCATCGCCAACATGGCGCCGGAATACGGCGCCACCATGGGCTTCTTCCCGGTGGACGAGGCCACCTGCCAGTACTACCTGGCCACCGGCCGTGACGCCGCGAAAGTGGACGCCCAGCGCAACTATTACCAGGCCCAGGGCCTGTTCGGCATTCCCAAGGCTGGCCAGTGTGACTACAGCCAGACCCTGCAACTGGACCTGTCCACGGTGAAGCCTTCCGTGGCCGGCCCCAAGCGGCCCCAGGACCGCATCAACCTGTATGCCCTGAAGGAAAGCTTCGAGACCCTGCTGGCCCTGCCCAAGGACCAGGGCGGCTACGGCAAGACCGAGGCGGCCCCCGCCGGCGGCCTGCGCCATGGCGACGTGGTCATCGCCGCCATCACCTCCTGCACCAACACTTCCAACCCGGGCGTCATGCTGGCCGCTGGCCTCTTGGCCAAGAAGGCAGTGGCCAAGGGCCTGAAGACCCCGGCCCACGTGAAGACTTCCCTCGGCCCCGGCTCCCGCGCCGTCACCGAATACCTGAAGGCCGCCGGCCTGCTGGAGCCCCTGGCCCAGCTGGGCTTCAACGTGGTGGGCTATGGCTGCACCACCTGCATCGGCAACTCCGGCCCCCTGCCCGAGGCCGTGGAAAAGGAAGTGCTCGACAAGGATCTGGTGGCCTGCTCGGTGCTGTCCGGCAACCGCAACTTCGAGGCCCGGGTACATCAGAACGTGAAGGCCAACTTCCTCATGTCGCCGCCCCTGGTGGTGGCCTTCGCCCTGGCCGGCCGGGTGGACATCGACGTGGCCAGCGAACCCCTGGGCATGGGTAGCGACGGTCCCGTCTACCTCAAGGACATCTGGCCCAACGCCGCCGAGGTAGCCACCCTGCTGACCCACGCCGCCAATGCTGGGATCTACAAGGCCATCTACGCCGACGTGGGCGCCAACAACCCCCTGTGGGACGCGGTGCCCGCCCCCGCCGGCCAGGTCTATGCCTGGGACACGGCCTCCACCTATATCCAGGAGCCGCCTTTCTTCTCTCAGGCCGCCAAGCCCAACCCGGCCATCCGCAACGCCCGGGCGCTCGCCATCTTCGGCGACTCGGTGACCACCGACCACATCAGCCCCGCCGGCAACATCAAGGCCGCCTCCCCTGCCGGCCAATACCTGGTGGAGCACGGCGTGGCCCAGAAGGACTTCAATTCCTATGGCGCCCGCCGGGGCAACCACGAGGTGATGATGCGCGGCACCTTCGCCAACGTGCGCATCAGGAACCTGATGATCCCCGGCTCCGAGGGCGGCATCACCCTCCATGGCGGCCAGCAGATGCCCATCTACGACGCAGCCGTGAAATACCAGGCCGAAGGCACCCCCCTCATGGTCTTCGCCGGCGAGGAATATGGCACCGGCTCCAGCCGGGACTGGGCCGCCAAGGGTACCCAGCTCTTGGGGGTGAAGGCGGTCATCGCCAAGAGCTTCGAGCGCATCCACCGCTCCAACCTGGCCGGCATGGGCGTGCTGCCCATCCAGTTCAAGGATGGTCAGGGCGCGGCGGACCTGGGTCTGAAGGGCGACGAAAGCTTCGACCTTCTGGGCCTGGAGAATGGCATCACACCCCAACAGGACTTGACCCTGGTCATCAAGCGCGCCGACGGTTCCAGTCAGAATGTGGCCGTGAAACTGCGCCTGGATACCCCCATCGAGATCGAGTACTACCAAGCCGGCGGCATCCTGCCCTACGTGTTGAACCAGTTGCTCGCCTGACGGCGACACGCCCCAATCCGACTGCAAGGCCCCTGCCCCGCCTGCGGGGGAGGCCGGAAAGGGGGAATGCATCGGCATCCAACCACCAAGGAGACGACATGAAGAAACTGCTGCCTTCCCTGCTCGCCCTGGCCCTGCCAGGCATGGCCGCCGCCCAGTATGTCCCCAGCTATCCGCCGGCCCTGATCACCCCGCCGGCCGCCAACCAGGGCAACCCCTTCCTGCAATACATGCCGGCTCCCATGGCGGCCCCCGTCCCCGCGCTCCCCAGCCTGACCGACCTCTCCACCATCCCCGTCCCGGGCCTGGGCTTCAATCCTCTGCTGCTGTTCGGCAGCGGCCAGCCCATACCGGCCAAGCCCTACACCATGCGCCAGACCATCCCGCCGGAAGCCAAGCGGCAGATGATGCAGATGATGATGCCCATCATGACCAACGTCTTCCGCATGTCCATGCCCGACGCCATGGCCTGGATGTCCCACAAGTACAAAGCCAAGCCGGGCCTTTCCTTCGACGACGTGCTGGAATCCATGAACTTGCGCGCCAACAAGCTCAACTTCAAGTACGTGGGCTCCAACCTCATGTGGAAGGACTTCAAGGCGGTGCTCAACGACCAGGATGCCCCCCGCATCGAGGTCCACAGCTATTGCGACATCAAGGTGGGCCGGGATCTGCTCAGGATCAGCCCGGAATTCCTGGTGTTCCTGCCCTGTCGCATCGGCATCATGGAAGACGCCAACAAGGACATCTGGGTCATGATGCTGGACTGGAACCTGGACTGGGTGAAGGGCTACGAGGGCTCCATGGGCGTGACCGCGGAGTTGGCCAAAGGCGCCATCGAGATCCGGGACAAGATGGACGAGATCATGCGGGCCGGTGCCAACGGCGACCTGTGAGACCCCCTGCCTGCCCAGGAAAAAAGCCGGCGCAAGCCGGCTTTTTCGTTACCGCCCCGTGTCGTAGCCCGGGGCGCCACCCGACGGGGGCGGCCCATCACCACCGAAATCCACCTTGGGCGGCGCGGCGAGGGCCTTCTCGTTTTCCACCGTGAAATTGGCCTTGGCCTTATGGCCGAAAACCATGGCGGTGAGGTTGCTGGGGAAGCTGCGCACGGTGACGTTGTAGTCCTGGACCGCCTTGATGTAGCGGTTGCGAGCCACAGTGATGCGGTTCTCGGTGCCCTCCAACTGGGCCTGGAGATCGCGGAAACCGGCATCGGCCTTCAGCTGGGGATAGTTCTCGGACACCACCAGCAGGCGCGACAGAGCGCTGGAGAGTTCCCCCTGGGCGGCCTGGAATTTCTCCAGGGCAGCGGGATCGTTGGCGAGTTCCGGGGTGGCAGCGATCTGGCCCACCTTGGCCCGGGCGGCAGTGACTTCGGTCAACACCTTGGCCTCGTGGGCGGCGTAGCCCTTCACCGTGTTCACCAGATTGGGCACCAGGTCGGCCCGGCGCTGGTACTGGTTGAGCACTTCCGACCAACTGGCCTTGATGGCCTCGTCCTGGCTCTGCAGGGTGTTATAGCCGCAACCGGACAGACTGAGGGAGGAGGCCAGGACCAGGGCGGCAAGCAGGGAATTGCGCATGGGATTCTCCTAGGAGGTTCAAGCCGGAATATCAGGGAGCGGCGGAAGTTTTCAAGGCAGCCATGGTGCGCCGGGCCAGCACCAGATCCTCCCAGGCCTTGGCCTTGTCCGCCGGATTGCGCAGCAGATAAGCGGGGTGATAGGTGACCACCATGGGCAGGCCCCGGTATTGATGCACATGGCCTCGCAGGCGGCCGATGGGCGTGTCGGTGACCAGCAGGGTCTGGGCGGCGATGCGTCCCAGGACCACGATGAGCCTGGGCTTGATCAGGTCGATCTGCCGCTCCAGGTAGGGTAGGCAGGCTTCCACCTCTTCCGGCTTCGGATCCCGATTGCCGGGTGGACGGGACTTCAGGATGTTGGCGATGTAAACGTTGCGGCCCCGTTGCAGGCCGATGCCCGCCATCATGGCATCCAGCAGCTTGCCGGCCTGGCCCACGAAAGGCTCCCCCAGACGGTCCTCGTCGGCTCCCGGGGCCTCGCCGATGAAGAGCCACTCGGCGTTGGGATCGCCCACTCCGGGCACACCCTGGATGCGGGACTGGGACAGGGGGCAGCGGGTGCAGGCCCTCACCGCCTCCCCCAGGGATTCCCAATCCAGCTCGCCCAGGGATGGAGGCCGGGATGCGATGGAATCCAAAGCAGGCATGGATTCCCTTTGCTCTTCTTCGCCTTCCAGGGGCCGGGCTTCGGCAGCTGTCGAAGCCGCAGGTGTCCGCAGCCGCCAGGCCGGCCAAAGCCCCAGGGCCCTGAGCCGATGTTCCCGGGCCAGGGTCACAGGTCCAGCCTCATGACGATGGCGTCCTCGTGGCCCTGGTCAGCGGGGTAATAGCCCTTGCGCAGCCCCACGGCCTCGAAACCCAAGCGCCGATAGAGCCCCAGGGCCCTGCGGTTGCTGGGCCGCACTTCCAGGAACAGGAACTCGGTCTTGTGGTCCCGGGCGGTGTCGATGAGATGCTCCACCAGTTGCCGGCCAAAGCCCCGGCCCTGCCAGGCAGGGGCGACGCAGCAATTGAGGATGTGGCCCTCCCCCACCGCCATCATCATGATCCAGTAGCCGGCGAGCTGGCCTTCCAGTTCCGCCACCCAGCAGGAGTAGCCGGCATCCAGGCAGTCGCGGAAATTGCCCTGGGTCCAGGGGTAGGGATAGGCCGCCCGCTCGATGCGGATGAGGTCGTCCAGGTCTGCGTGGACCATGGGGCGGAAGTCGAAATCCAGGGGCTTGAGAACGGCGTTCATGGGGTCATCGCTCTTGGATCTTCAGGGCAACCTTGTCGCGGATGTACAGCGGCTCGGCCGCCTCCGCCGGCAGCCCTTCGCCCCGGGCAAAACGGGGCGCGGCCAGGCGGGCAAGGGCGCGGGCATGGGGGATGAGGCTGCTGTCGATCAACGTCAGCCACCCGGCCAGGCGGGCCTGGAGGGTGGGATAGGCGGCGAAGCCGGAACCGGCGCCCACGAACCCCCCCGTCTGGG
>CAZYEY010000128.1:0-13581 GCA_964646585.1 uncultured Thiobacillus sp.
CTACAAGGCCGGCCCCCAGACCCTGGCCCTGAAAAAGCAGGTGGAGGGCATGAAGGACGGTCAGACCTTCATCATCGCCGTGCCGCCCGGCCCCTTCCGCTGCCCCCCCGGTCCCTACGAGCGGGCCTCCCAGGTGGCCAGCTACTTCAAGCATCACGGCATGAGCAAATGCAAGGTGCTCATCGCCGACGCCAACGACTCCTTCTCCAAGAAGGGGCTGTTCGAGCAGGCCTGGAAGATGCACTACCCCGGCATGATCGAATGGGTATCGGGCGCCCAGGGCGGCAAGGTGGTCAAGTTCGACGCCAAGACCAACACCGCCTCCAGCGATTTCAACGACTTCAAGGGCGATGTGGTCAACATCATCCCCCCCCACCATGCCGGCATGATCGCCAAGAACACCGGGCTCACCAATGACAAGGGCTGGTGCACCGTGGACATGCTGACCATGGAATCCACCGTGCAGAAGGACATCTTCGTGGTGGGCGACTCCACCGTGCATGGTGACCTGCCCGTCTACGGCGCGCCCAAATCCGCCCACATGGCCAACACCCAGGCCAAGGTGGCGGTAGGCAACATCCTGGCCAAGATCAACGGCACCCCCTCCCCCGAGCCTTTCTTCGTCAACACCTGCTACTCCATCGCGGAGAAGGACTGGGGCTTCTCGGTGGTGCACATCTACCGGGCCAGGGACGGCAAGCTGGTCTATGACCAGCAGGCCGGCGGCATCAGTCCGGTGAACATGGCCGACGAGGGGGCCCTCAAGCTCCAGCGCAAGCTGGAGGCCGAGTACTGCATCGGCTGGTTCAAGAACATCATGGCGGACGCGTTCGCCTGATTGGAAGCACGAAGCTGACTGAACTTGAGCGGCAAAGGAGGCTTATGAACGACACGCGAGACAAAACCGACGTTTGAGCCGTTGAACCCGGTCGGCCCGCGTGTCGGTTGTAGGACATGGGCCGCCAGATCAAGAACCTGATAGGAGATCGACCATGAGCAAACTGAGCATGTGGAGCCGAATGGCGTCGGGCCTGGCCGCCGCGCTGTTCGCCTTCGGTGTGCAGGCGACCGTGGATATCCCGCGGCCGCAGATCCCGGCGGCGGACAACACGCCCAAAGCCCCCATCGTCCCGCCCGTGGATGCCAAGAAGTGCTATTCCTGCCATGAGGATATCGAGGACTTCCACACCAAGGGCCGGCATGCCGCGGTGAACTGCGTCCAGTGCCACGACAATGCCAAGGACCACCTGGCCACCGCCAAGAACAAGGACATGGGCACCCGTCCGAACACCAACAAGGACCATCGGGCCTGCGCCACCTGTCACGTGGAGCAATACAACTCCTTCGTGCAGACCAACCTGGACTCCAAGGCCCGGGTCGAGAAGGCGAGTTTCAAGTCCCGCTCGCCCCTGTTCGACAAACTCATGGAAGGCTATGGCTTCACCAAGGAGCATAACGAGCCCCGCTCCCACGCCTTCATGCTGGTGGACCAGTGGGTCGTGGACCGCGCCTTCGGTGGCCGCATGCAGTTCAAGGACTGGACCTACATCAACAAATCCGAACTGGCCGCCAATGGCGCCTGGAACGTGATCGTCGACAAGGATCCTGCCTCCAGCGACCAGAAGCCCTTCATGCGCCAGGTGGCCACCGCCGTGAACCCGGTCTGCATGAACTGCAAGACCCAGGACCACATCCTGGACTGGAAGTACATGGGCGAGAAGGATCCCCGCGCCAAGTGGGACCGGACTTCCAAGCCGGTGGAGTTCGCCCGGGGCGTGAACCACCCCCTGAACTGCTACATGTGCCATGACCCCCACTCCGCCGCGCCCCGCGTCGTCCGCGACGCCCTCATCCAGGCCGTTGTCGATCGCAAGGAAGGCACCTATCCCCTGGATCCGGTGAAGTCCGAGAAGACCAAGATGACCAAGGTCACCTTCCAGCGTGACGGCAAGGATTTCCGTGCCATCGGTCTTCTGTCCCGCTCCGACTCCAACCTGATGTGCGCCCAGTGTCACGTGGAGTACAACTGCGGTGTGGGCTACGACTGCGGCGGCCCCGACGGCAAGGTCAAGATGACGCCCGATCCGGACCAGAAGATGATCACCATGGCGGACCCGCGCACCAACCTGTTCCCCTGGCGCAACGTATTCGACTACAAGGAGTACATGACCAAGGTGGCGAAGTTCAAGGACTTCAAGCACGCCTCCACCGGCGCCTTGCTGCCCAAGATCCAGCACCCGGAAATGGAAACCTACTGGGGCTCCAAGCACGAGAAAGCCGGTGTCGAGTGCAAGGATTGCCACATGACCAAGAAGCGCGCGCCCAACGGCAAGGTGACCACCAGCCACCTGCAGATTTCGCCGCGCTACAACGTCAAGGGCGCCTGCATGACCTGCCACAAAGAATGGAGCGAGGAGGACGCCAAGTACCACATGGAGTCCGTCCAGAACTACATCCGCGGCAAGATGACCAAGGCCGAGTTCTGGCTGGCCGAATTCATCGACGTGATCATGAAAGCCAAGGAAATGGGCGTCTCCAAGGAAGTTCTGGAGAAGGCCTACGACATGCAGTATGACTCCAACCTGTATTGGGAATGGTGGACCGCCGAGAACTCCGACGGCTTCCACAACCCGGACGCGGCTCGCGAATCCCTGACCCGCTCCATCGATTCCTCTCAGGCCGGCATCAAGATGCTGAAGGAAGAGATGGCCAAGATGAAGGGCGCCACCACCGCCGCCGCCCCGGCCAAGTACTGATCCGGGCAGCCGGATCGAGAGCCGACCGGATGGTCGGCTCTTTTTTTTGCCCTGTGCATCGCTAAGTCCTTGTCTCCAAAGCGGTCATCCGCGCGAAAAACAGCGAAAAAGACCTTGGTTTTGAGCCATGTTCTAGCTATGCTCCCACGGCTTTTCCCAGCCCTTCCATGACCTCCCAAGCCCCCCAACTCCGCGTCCACAACCTGGCCTGCGCCCGTGGCGAACGCCTGCTGTTCAAGGGCATGAATTTCAGTGTCGGCGCGGGGGAACTGCTGTTGGTCCAAGGCGGCAATGGCCAGGGCAAGACCAGCCTGCTGCGCCTGCTCACCGGCCTGGCCCGGCCGGAAGAGGGGGAAATCCACTGGCGCGGCGAAAACATCCGGAAGAGCCGGGAAGCCTTCCACGCCGAGATGATCTATCTGGGCCACGCCAACGGCGTGAAGGACGACCTCACGCCCGTGGAAAACCTGCGCTTCGCCGAGGGCTTGCAAGGCCGGGCCTTCGAGCGGGAACGGGCCATCGGCATCCTGAAGCAGCTCGGCCTGTCCCTATGCCTGGATCTGCCCTGCCGCGTGCTCTCCTTCGGTCAGCGCCGCCGGGTAGCTCTCTCCGCCATGTTGCTGGCGGACGCCAAGCTCTGGATCCTGGACGAGCCTCTCACCGGCCTGGACGTCCACGCGGTGGCCCTCATGGAGGGGCTGATCCGCGACCACCTGACAGGTGGCGGACTGGCCGTGGCCACCACCCACCAGGCCCTGAACCTGGAAGGCGTGAAGGTCCAGCGCCTGCTGGTGGGCAACGTGGCGATTCCGGAGATGGCCTGATGGGCCGTTTCCTCCTCGCCGTCCTGCGCCGCGATCTGACGCTGGCCGCCCGGCGCCGGGGCGACTGGCTCATCGCCCAGTTCTTCTTCGTCATGACCGCCAGCCTCTTCCCCCTGGGCGTGGGACCGGAACCGGAAATGCTGGCCCGCATCGGCCCGGGCGTGCTCTGGGTCTCGGCCACCCTGGCGTCCCTCCTCTCCCTGTCCCGCCTGTTCGCAGACGACCATCACGATGGCAGCCTGGAACACATGGTGCTGTCACCGGAACCCACCGTGTTGCTGGTGTTGGGCAAGTCCCTGGCCCACTGGCTGATCTACGGCATCCCCCTGCTGCTCATCGCCCCGGTGCTGGGCATCCAGTTCAAC
This sequence comes from uncultured Thiobacillus sp., assembly GCA_964646585.1. Classification (GTDB taxonomy): domain Bacteria; phylum Pseudomonadota; class Gammaproteobacteria; order Burkholderiales; family Thiobacillaceae; genus PFJX01. The sequence goes on from CAZYEY010000128.1 coordinate 3,946, forward strand.
CTGCCCTGGGACGCCATCCTCACCCTGGAAATCTCTCTGCTGCTGGGCACCCCCATCCTGTCGCTGCTGGGGAGCGTGGGCGCGGCCCTCACCCTGGGCCTGCGGGGCGGCGGCGTGCTGCTCACCCTGCTCATCCTGCCCCTCTACGTTCCCGCGCTCATTTTTGGCGCCGGCGCGGTGGATGGCGTCATGGCGGGAACCGGAGCCCAGGCTCACCTGTCATTGCTGGGCGCTTTCCTGGTGCTCTCCCTTATGATCGCGCCCTGGATCGCCGCCGCGGCATTAAGAGTCTCATTGGAATGAACCTCTACACCTACGCCTCCCCAGCCAATTTCTATCACCTCTCGGGCAAGCTGATCCCCTGGTTCACCGGCCTGGCCATCCTGTTCACGCTGCTCGGCCTCTACGTCAGCTTCTTCGTCGCCCCCACGGATTTCCAGCAGGGAGAGGCCTACCGCATCATCTTCATCCACGTGCCGGCGGCCTGGATGTCCATGTTCATCTATCTGGTCATGGCTTTCTGGGGGGCCATCGGCCTGGCCTTCAACACCCGGCTGTCCTTCATGATGGCCCGTGCCCTGGCCCCCACCGGCGCCATGTTCACCTTCCTGGCCCTGTGGACCGGCGCCTGGTGGGGCAAGCCCATGTGGGGGGCCTGGTGGGTGTGGGACGCCCGCCTGACCTCGGAACTCATCCTGCTCTTCCTCTACATCGGCATCATCGCCCTGTGGGCCGCCATCGACGACATCAAGCGGGGCGACCGGGCTGGCGCCCTGCTCACCCTGATCGGCGCCATCAACATCCCCATCATCTATTTCTCGGTGAAATGGTGGAACACCCTGCACCAGGGCGCATCCATCAGCCTCACCAAGGCCCCCTCCATGGCCAAGACCATGCTCATCGGCATGCTGATCATGGCCTTCGCCGCCTGGTTCTATACCCTCGCCGTGGCCTTCATGCGGGCGCGGGGCATCATCCTGGAACGGGAAAGGCAATCCGAGTGGGTTAAGACAATCCTGGAGAAAGACTGAAATGGAGTGGGCAAGCTGGTCTGAATTCTGGCACATGGGGGGCTACGGCCTCTATGTATGGGGCTCCTATGGCGCCACCGTCCTGGCGGTCTTGATCGAGGTCATGTTGCTGCGGCGCGCCGCCAGGGAAACTCGCCGTCGCCTCAGACGCATGCAGCAGTGGGACCTGTCCTCCAGCGGGGAAGCACAATGAAGTCGCGCCACAAGAAACTGATGGTCATCGTCCTGGGCCTGGCCGGCCTGGGCGTCGCCGCCGCCCTGATCCTCAACGCTTTCCAAAGCAATCTGGTGTTCTTTTTCTCCCCCACCCAGGTGGCCCGGGGCGAAGCGCCCACCGACCGTGCCTTCCGCATCGGCGGCCTGGTGGAGGATGGCAGCGTCAAGCGGGAGGCGGACGGCCTGACGGTCCGCTTCGTGGTCACCGACACCGCCAAGTCCATGCCCGTGCTCTACAAGGGCATCCTTCCCGACCTCTTCAAGGAAGGCAAAGGGGTGGTGGCGGAAGGCAAGCTCGGCGCCGACGGCCTGTTCACCGCCACCCAGGTGTTGGCCAAGCATGATGAAAATTACATGCCGCCGGAAGCCGCCCACGCCCTGGAGCAAGCGGCCAAGGCCCAGCAAACGGTCGTGAAGCCATGAAGCGGCATGTCATGCCGGTGAAGGTCAGCCTGTGCCTGGAAGTCGAGCCGCGAAGCAGCGGCCGGAGCCACAATTCCATGCCGCCGGAAGCCGCCCACGCCCTGGAGCAAGCGGCCAGGGCCGGCAGACCTTCGTGAAATGACCCCGGGTGCCGGCCTGGCCGGCGCCCCAAGCCGATTGCCCGGCACCAACCAGGAGACCCCATGATCCCCGAACTCGGCCACTTCGCCCTCATCATCGCCCTGCTGCTGGCCTTGACCCAGGCCATCCTGCCCCTCGTCGGCGCCCAACGCGGCAACCTCACCCTCATGGCGGTGGCGCGTCCAGCAGCCCAGGGGCAGTTCGTCTTCGTCGCCCTGGCCTTCGGCTGCCTGGCCTACTCCTTCCTGGTCAACGACTTCAGCGTGGACAATGTGGCGCGCAACTCCTTCTCCCAGTTGCCCGAGATCTACCGCTTCACCGCCACCTGGGGCTCCCACGAGGGCTCCATGCTGCTGTGGGTGCTGATGCTGGCTTTCTGGACCATGGCGGTATCCGTGTTCTCCCGCCACCTGCCAGACGACATGGTGGCCCGGGTCATCGGTGTCATGGGCCTGGTGTCCGTGGGCTTCATCGCTTTCCTCATCACCACCTCCAATCCCTTCGAGCGGCTGCTTCCCGCCGCCCCCGATGGCCGCGACATGAACCCCCTTCTGCAGGACTGGGGCATGATCATCCATCCGCCCATGCTCTACATGGGCTACGTGGGCTTCGCCGTGGCCTTCGCCTTCGCCATCGCGGCGCTGATCTCCGGCCGTCTGGACGCCGCCTGGGCGCGCTGGTCCCGGCCCTGGACCACGGGGGCCTGGGCCTTCCTCACCGCGGGCATCGTGCTGGGCCCCTGGTGGGCCTACCGGGAACCGGGCTGGGGCGGCTGGTGGTTCTGGGATCCCACCGAGAACGCCTCCTTCATGCCCTGGCTGGCAGGTACCGCCCTGATCCACTCCCTGGCCGTCACCGAGAAACGGGGCGCCTTCAAGGCCTGGACCGTGCTGCTGGCCCTCACGGCCTTCTCCCTGTCCCTGCTGGGCACCTTCCTGGTCCGTTCCGGCGTGCTCTCCTCGGTGCATGCCTTCGCCACCGACCCGGCCCGGGGCGCCTTCATCCTGGGGTTCCTGGCGGCGGTCATCGGCGGTTCCCTGGCGCTGTTCGCCTGGCGGGCGCCCAGGATGCTCACCGGCGGCGCCTTCAACTGGTTCTCCCGGGAGGCCATGCTGCTGGCCAACAATGTGGTGCTGCTGGCGGCCATGGGCTCGGTGCTGCTGGGCACCCTCTACCCCCTGCTCATGGACGCCCTGGGCCTGGGCAAGATCTCGGTAGGCCCGCCCTATTTCAACGCCGTGTTCGTGCCGCTGATGGCCCCGGCCCTGTTCCTGCTGGGCGTCGGCCCCCTGGCGCGCTGGAAGGAGGCCAGCCTGCCAGACATGGCCGCCCGCCTGAAATGGGCTCTGGGTGTCGCCGTGGTCACCGGTTTCGCCCTGCCCATGACCCTGAAAGGCTTCAATCCCTGGGCCACCCTGGGCTTCTTCCTGGCCGTCTGGATCGTCCTCTCGGTGCTCATCGGCTTCCGCGAGCGTCTCAAGCACGGCGGTGGCCTCGGCAACCTGCCCCGCGCCTTCTGGGGCATGCAGCTCGCCCACCTGGGCCTGGCCTGGGGCATCGCTGGCATCACCCTGGTGGCCAATTACCAAGAGGAGCGGGACGTGAGGATGAACGTGGGCGACCACACCACCCTGGCCGGCTACACCTTCACCTTCCTGGGCACCACCGAGCAGCCCGGCCCCAACTACCGGGCCGCCCGGGGCACGGTGGAAGTCAGCAAGGACGGCAGGAAGCTGTTCACGCTGCATCCGGAGAAGCGCATCTACAACGCTTCCGGCATGCCCATGACCGAGGCGGCCATCGACCCCGACTTCTTCCGCGACGTCTACGTGGCCCTGGGCGAACCCCTGGACGACGAGGCCAGATCCTGGGCCGTGCGGGTGTTCCACAAGCCCTTCATCAATTGGCTGTGGCTGGGCGCCGTGCTCATGGTGATCGGTGGCTTTCTGGCCGCGTCGGACCGGCGCTACCGCATTGCCTTGAAAAAACTCCCCGCCCCGGCCGGGGCTGCCGTCCAAGGAGCCTGAGATGACCACCCCCACGCTCACTGCGTTCGCTGCCCCCCAAGGGGGCGCAGGTCTCCCTTGGGACGGCCCGACGGGAGACCGGACATGAAACGCTGGATTCCCCTCATCATCTTCGCGGTTCTGGTGGGTTTCTTCGCCAAGGGCCTCTTCCTCAACCCCCGCGAGGTGCCCTCCCCCTTCATCGGCAAGCCAGCGCCGGCTTTCAGGCTGCCCCTGGTGGGCGCCGCCGACAAGACCTTCAGCCCCGAGGACATGAAGGGCAGGGTATGGCTGCTCAACGTCTGGGCCCCCTGGTGCGTATCCTGCCGCCAGGAGCACGCGGTGCTCATGGCCCTGGCCCAAAGCCAGCCGGTGCCCATCGTCGGCCTCAACTGGAAGGACCGGGACCGGGAGGCGGAACGGCTCCTGGACCAGCATGGCAGCCCCTACCTGGCCGTGCCCGACGATCTCTCCGGCAAGACCGGCATCGACTACGGCGTCACCGGCACCCCGGAGACCTATGTCATCGACAAGGCCGGCATCATTCGCATGAAGCACGTGGGCCCCATCAGCCCGGACGTGTGGAAGGAGAAGTTCGAACCAAAACTGAAGGAGTTGGGCGCATGAAATCCCTTTTCGTCTCCCTCCTCGCCGCAGCGAGCTTCTCCGTCCACGCCGGCGAGGCCCAGCCCGTGGGTGAGGATCCCGTCATCGAGCAACGCATGGTGAAGCTGGCGGAAGACCTGCGCTGCCTGGTTTGTCAGAACGAATCCCTGGCCGGCTCCCACGCCGAGCTGGCCGAGGATCTACGCCGCGAGATCCGGGCCCAGATGAAGGCGGGCAAGGACGACAAGCAGGTCATCGAGTATCTCACCACCCGCTATGGCGACTTCGTGCTCTACCGGCCGCCCTTCAAGCCCGTCACCTACCTGCTCTGGCTCGGCCCCCTGTTGTTCCTGGGCCTGGGCGGCGCCATCTGGTACATGACCCTGAAGAAGCGCCGCGCCCTCAAGGAAATCCCGGTGGACGAGAAACAGCTCGCCGCCGCTGCCCAACTCCTGGATGAAAAATAAGCCCCCATGAATGCCCTGAATCCCTTCTGGACCGTCACCTTCTTCTGGATCGGCGCCGCTGCCTGCGTCGCCATCGCCCTGGCCTTTGTCCTGCCGCCTTTGCTGCGGCGCAAGGAAGCCACCGCCAAAGCCGCCCGCAAGGACATCAACATCGCCGTCTACCGGGACCAGATGAAGGAAATGGAAGCCGATCTGGCCAACGGTCTGCTGTCCCAGGACCAGTTCCAGACCGCCAAGGTGGAACTGGAAGCCCGCCTGGCCGAGGATGCCCTGGCCCAGGCCGATACCAGCATGACCCCGGTGGCCAGCCGCCGTCTGGGCTTCACCCTGGCCGGTGTCCTGCCCGTCGCGGCCTTCGGCCTCTACTTCATCCTGGGCAACCCCATGTCCCTCATCAGCATCGCCGAGGCCCAGGCCAACCCGGCCGCCGCCCAGGGCGAGCACGACATCATGAAGATGATCCAGCAGGTGGAGGAGCGGACCCGCAAGGATCCCAACGACGGCGAAGCCTGGACCCTGCTGGCCAAGACCTATGCGGTGGTGGGCCATTGGCCGGAAGCGCTCCATGCCTACGAGAAGGCCATCAAGCTGCGGCCCGACGTGCCCGCCGTCATGACCGGCTATGCCGAGGCTCTGGCCGTCACCAACAACCGCATCCTCAAGGGCGAGCCCCTCAAACTGGTGCTCCAGGCCCTGGAGAAGGATCCCAACGACATGAAGGGCCTGGAACTGGCCGGCATCGCCGCTTTCCAGGAGAAGAGCTTCGCCAAGGCCGCCTTCTACTTCAAGCACCTGTACAAGCAGTTGCCCCCCGAGTCCCCCTACGCCCAGGACATCCTGGAGGCCCAGAAAGAAGCCAACCGTCTCGCCCGGGGCGCGGCCACGGGCTTGGACAACCTGTCCGACCAGGGTCCGGACAAATCCGCCGCCCGCGGCGCCACCATCCATGGCCACGTGGACATCGCGCCCGCCCTCAGGAACAAGTTCAGCGACAAGGACACCATCTTCCTGTTCGCCCGCGCCGCCAACGGTACCGGCGCCCCGGTGGCGGCCCTGCGCGCCACGGCCAGCAAGTTCCCCCTGGAGTTCGAGCTCGACGACACCATGGCCATGAACCCGGACAACAGGCTGTCCAAGTTCAAGGAAGTGAAGCTCACCGCCCGCATCTCCAAGTCCGGGGACCCCATGGGGGCCGCCGGCGACCTGGAAGGCAGCGTCGAGGGCGTCAAGGTGGGCGCGAAGGACGTGAAACTGGTCATCGACAAGGTCAAGCCCTGATTCCTCATCAGCATCCGCCCAGGCCCGCCCCGCGTGGGCCTTTTCGTTGGGAGACCACGTCTCCTTCCCCCTGGCCGATTGCCTGGACCTGCCCGCGCCCCCGGGGCCACGATCTTCCTCAGAAGGCGGGGAACTGCGCCTCCCCGACCGGAGCAGGCCCGGCGCCTCTGGCGGCCATTCAGGCGTGCGGGCCTGGCGGGGTTGCGCCTCCTTTCGGGGTTTTCAGTAAAAAGGCGCGACGGAGAACCCGTCGCGCCCGATGATCCGACCCCGACTGGGTCGGTCGCACCTCCCGTTGCGGGAGGCTGGGTGGATTACTTGCCGCGGCGGCGGGCCATCAGACCCACCAGGCCCAGACCAGCCAGCATCATGGCGTAGGTCTCGGGCTCGGGCACGGCGGAGACGTTGTCCACCACCACGGAGTTGCCCTTGAAGGAGATGGAACGGATGTCGTCGGACGCACGGACGATGCCGATGAAGAGGCCCTCATTGAGGCTGTCCGCGGCCGTGTCCACCGTGACGGTGTGGGTCTCGATGATCTGGTTGTTGTCGCCATAGGCGGACACCACCACCGCGAAGGGGAAGGGCAGCGCCTCGACGTGGTTGACGAAAGCGCCGGCCTTCTTGACCAACTGGTCGAAGGTGAAGCGCAGCTCGCCGACGAAACCCGTGGCGGCGAAGCGGTTGAGGGCCCAGGTACCGTTGGTCCAGAGGTCCGCAACGTCGGCGCCCAGCACGGAACCCGCGTCACCGGTGAACGTGACGCCAGGCGCCACGGCTTCCGGACCGTTGGTGTAGAACCAGTCGTAGGTCTCGAAATCCGCCATGTAGAGCGGAGAGGCGATGGGTGTATGGGTCAGGGCGGCCTGGGCCGGCAGGGAGACGGCCACCGCGGCGGCCAGGAGGAAAGGCTTGAAGTTCATCTCGATGATCCTTTTGGGTAGGGTGGGGTGGCGCCAGGGTAGCGCCACCCCGTTACAAACACGCTAAACGGGTCAGGTGCCGATCACGCCGCCGTCGTTCTTGGTGATGACCACCACGGCGGAACGGGGCTTGGCCGGAGTGATGCCGGTGAAAGTGGTCGGGCCGTTGGCGCCACTGTCAGGCCAGGTGGAGACCTCGGTGTGGCTGGTGTTCCAGTCCTCGCCCGGGTGCTGGATGCCGACGAACATGGTCTTGCCGTCCGGGGTGGTGACCACGCCGGTGACCTCGCAGTTCTTCGGGCTGGTGAGGAAACGGCGGGTCTCGCCGGTGGACGGATCGGCGCACATCATGACGTTGCCGCCGATGTTGACCCAGTCGCCGGTGGCGTCGCCCTGCTGGTCGGTCTGGATCCACAGGCGGCCGTCCTTGTCGAACCACAGGCCGTCCGGGGCGCCGTAATCGTCGCCGTTGATGTTGCCGGCGTAGATCTTCTTGCCATATTGGGGATCGCTGGTGTCCAGCCCGACCAGGTTGGCTTTGTTGTAGCTGGCGGGCAGGGTCTTGCCGGTGCTCATGACCTGCTTGTCGCCGCACTGGGCGAAGATGTCCCACTCGAAGGTGGTGGCGGTGACCACGGCTCCGGCATCGCGCCAGCGGATGATATGACCGTAGTCGTTATCCGGACGCGGGTTGGCGGCGTCCACCGGCGGGTTGGCGCTGGCGGCGGCGGTGGTGCCGTCGGCCTTGTTGCTGGACACCGGGGTGTTGCCGCGGCGGCTGTTGTTGGTCATGGTCATATAGACCTCGCCGGTCAGCGGATGGGCGGCGCCCCACTCGGGCCGGTCCATCATGGTGGCGCCCAGGCGGTCGGCGGCCTGGCGGGTCTTGATCAGCACCTCGGCCTGGTTGGCGAAGCCGTTCTCGGGCGTCAGACCGTTCTGCCCCCAAACCAGGGGCAGCCAAACGCCGCTGCCATCGGCGTCGAAGCGGGCCACGTAGAGGGTGCCGTGGTCCAGCATGTCCCGGTTGTTGGCGCGGTTCTTACGGTCCAGCTTTTTGGCGCAGACGAATTTGTAGACGTATTCGTTGCGTTCGTCGTCGCCCATGTAGAAGGCCACGTTGTCGTTCCGATCCACCACCACCTGGGCACTTTCGTGCTTGAAGCGGCCCAGGGCGGTACGCTTGACCGGGGTGCTGTTGGGGTTCCAGGGATCGATCTCCACCACCCAGCCGAAGCGGTTGGGCTCGTTGCGGTTGCCCGCGGCGTTCAGATCGAAGCGGGGGTCGGCCACGTGCCAGCGGTAGCCGAAGCCGGCGGCGCTCACGCCGTAGCGGCGCTCGTGGTTGCTCGGGGTGAAAGCGCCGTTGGCGCCGAAGTAACCGTTCCAGTTCTCCTCGCAGGTCGGGTAGGTGCCCCAGGGGGTGTAGCCGTGCGCGCAGTTGTTCAGGGTGCCCAGAACGTTCATGCCGGTGGGGTCGGCGCTGGTCTTCAGCCAATCATGGCCGCCGGCGGGACCGCTGATCTTGCAGGGGGTGTTGCCGGTGATGCGGCGGTTGAAGGCAGAGGGGCGCTGCACCTTCCACTCGCTGCCTACCTTGCGGATCTCCACCACGCTCACCCCGTGGGCGGCCTGCTGGGCCCGCACCATGTCGAGGGTGATGGGGGCGGTGGCATAGGCCGTGCGGGGAGTGATGTTGTTGACGATGGGGGGATCGCAGTACTCGTGGTTGGTGACCAGCAGGCCCCGGGTATCGCTCAAGCCGGAGACGCCAGCCTGGGGGAAGGGAAAGAAGTGCATGCCGTCGGTGTGGGCGCCGAAGGCGCGCAGCTGGGTGGCCTCGTCCATGGCGCCGATGGTGTCCCAGTGGGGCGCGGCAGTCAGGGAATCCCCCCAGGCGATGAGCACTTTGGCGGTGTAACCGATGGGGACGATGACCGCGTCGGTCATGGGCACGGTGTTGGCGGGCACGGAGGCGAAGCCGATGCCGCCCAAGGGCGGGGGCGCGGCCTCGGCATAATTGGTCAGTCCGTCCACCACGCCGCTGCCCAAGGTGGCCAGGGCGCCAGCGCCCAGGGAGGTCTTTAGGAAGTCGCGCCGGGAAAGCTGGCGCTGTTCGATGAGGTCAAGGATGTTGTCGTTGCCGGATTCATTGCAGGTGGTGCAAGCGGCCTGATTGCTGGCCAGCTTGCCGTCGGGGTGCAGGGTGCTGCTCATGATGCTCCTCTCATGGCTGGGGAATGGGGTAACCCACCCGGGTGGGCTTTGCGCATCCTAAAGACCGGGAGTTACAACTCTCTGACACTGGGCGTCCCGCCTACTAGTCCTTTCCATCCCTTTCTGTCTTGCTATCCAACTGATTTCACAATAGAATTTCGTGCTTGCCCGAGCCCGGCCCGCCGGACTCGGTTCTTTCCCGCCTTGCCGCACCCCGAGCGCACGGGGGTGGCCTCAGCCCAAAAGGAGTTTCAATGCGTCACTACGAGATCGTTTTCATCGTGCACCCAGACCAGAGCGAGCAGGTGCCCGCCATGGTCGAGCGCTA
>CAZYEY010000129.1:0-6339 GCA_964646585.1 uncultured Thiobacillus sp.
CGGCCGTGGCTCGCGGAGCTGCCACGCGATTTCGACGTGGCCGCCTACCGCGCGGCGGCGGACCGGGTGCCGGCCGGGCGCTTCGATGTCTTCGCCTTCACGGAAAATCAAGATAATCCCCCTCACGGGGACCGTCCGCAGGGACCGCGGCGCTCATGCGCGTCACCCCTGTGGAGGACGGGGGGCGATTCGGAATGCGCAGTGCGCGACGGTCGAGGAAGCGACGGCAGCGTATTACCGGCGGCTGTACGCGCGCAATGGGGCTGCTGGCGGCTTCCTGATCGGAAGCGGGCTGGGGCGATGCCTGTTCCCCCGCGTGTATTTCATGGGGCGGAAATGATTCGGTGGGTGCAGTGAGGAGCGGCCTTGCCTGGAAACTCAACCGCCTGCGCACCATGGGCGTGGCGGAGATCGCTTACCGCATGCGCCAGGTGGCGCAGGCGCGGCTGGAGCGGCTTGGAGTCGGGCTGGCGAAGCCGCGTGAGCCGCGGGGCGCGTGCGGCCGGCCGTGGCTCGCGGAGCTGCCACGCGATTTCGACGTGGCCGCCTACCGCGCGGCGGCGGACCGGGTGCCGGCCGGGCGCTTCGATGTCTTCGCCTTCATGGAAAATCACGATAATCCCCATATCGGGGACTATAATCCCCAATATGAGACCTACAGAGTGCAGCCTTGCCGATGCCTTGTTCTCGCAAGGCCAGCAGAAGGTTCTGGGCTTGCTGTTCGGCCAGCCGGATCGACAGTTCTATTTCAATGAGATGCTGCGTCTGACGGGTTCTGGAAAGGGGGCGTTGCAGCGGGAACTCGCGCGCCTGGAATCGGCCGGCCTGGTGTGCGTGACGCAGGTCGGCAACCAGAAGCGCTGCCAGGCCAACCGGCAGGCGCCGATTTTCGAGGAACTGCGCGGCATCGTCCTGAAGACCTTCGGTCTGGCTTCCGTCCTGCGTGGAGCATTGTCGCCGCTCTCCGATCGGATCCGCGCGGCTTTCGTCTTCGGTTCGGTCGCAAAGGGCGCGGATCGGGCGGACAGCGACGTGGACGTGCTGGTGATCTCGGACGCGCTGTCCTATGGCGATGTCCTGGCGGCGCTGGAACCGGCCGAGGCAAAGCTCGGGCGCAAGGTGAACCCGGCCATCTACACGGCGGAGGAATGGCGCAAACGGCGGAACGATGGCAATGCCTTCGTCGGCCGGTTGCAGGAGGGGCCGAAGATCTGGCTCGTCGGGAGCGAGAATGACCTCGGCTAACCTGGAGAACCTCGCCCGCATCGGCAAGCTGAAGCGCGAGGCGCCGGACGCGCGGGAGTTCGCCGGTCTGCTGCGCTCGGGCCAGGTTCGGCTGGCGGATGCCCGCCTGGCCGGGCTGTCCCTGGAAAGCCGTTTCGATCTGGCCTACAACGCGGCCCATGCGCTGGCCCTGGCAGCGCTACGCTGGCAGGGCTATCGCTCGGACAACCGTTACCTGGTGTTTCAGGTGCTCGAGTTCACCGTCGGCCTGCCTGCCGCAGTGTGGCGGGTGTTGGCTTTGTGCCACGAGCGGCGCAATCTTGCCGAATACGAGGGGAACCTGGAGGTGGACGAGCGTCTCTTGCGGGATCTCCTGTCGGCGGCGGATGCCCTGCTGCGGCGTATCGAGGCATTGGGGCCGCCGGGAGGCGTGACATGAGCGGCCTCGCCTGGAAACTCAACCGCTTGCGCGCCATGGGCGTGGCGGAGATTGCTTACCGCCTTAGCCAGGCGGCGCAGGCGCGGCTGGAGCGGCGTGGGATCGGGCTGGCGCGGCCGGGTGAGCCGCGGGGCGCGTGCGGCCGGCCGTGGCTCTCAGAGTTGCCGCTGGATTTCGATGTGGCCGCCTACCGCGCGGCGGCAGACCGGGTGCTGGCCGGACGCTTCGATGTCTTCGCGCTGAAAGATGCGGATCTGGGCTTTCCGCCAACATGGAACCGCGATCCGAAGACCGGCACGGTGGCGCCGCTCGTCTTCGGCAAGACGCTCGATTATCGCGACGAGCGGCTGGTCGGCGACATCAAGTATCTGTGGGAGCCGAACCGGCACGCGGAGCTGGTGACGCTGGCCCAGGCCTGGCATTTGAGCGGTGAGCCGAAATACCTGGAGGGCTGCCGCAGGCTGCTGGAATCGTGGTTCGAGCAGTGCCCCTATCCCCTCGGGCCGAACTGGACGAGTTCGCTGGAGCACGGGGTGCGGCTGGCGAACTGGGCTGTGGCATGGTTCCTGCTGGGCGAGGAGAACCTCGATGCCGGCTTCCGCCGGCGGTGGCTGGATGCGATCTACCGGCACTGCCATTTCATCGCCGGTCATTTCTCGCGCCATTCGTCGGCGAACAACCATCTGCTGGGCGAGCTGATGGGGCTGTTCATCGGCGCGACGGTGTGGCCGCTGTGGCCGGAGAGCGCGGGTTGGCGAGGGCGGGCGGCGCGGGAGTTCGAGGCCGAGGCGCTGAAGCAGACGGCCGAGGACGGTGTCAACCGCGAGCAGGCTATCTGGTACCAGCACGAGGTGGCGGACATGATGCTGCTCGTGGGGCTCTTCGGCCGGGCAAACGGCGTCGAATTTTCCGACGCCTATTGGCAAAGGCTGGAGCGGATGATCGAGTTCGTCGCCGCGCTGATGGATGCCGGCGGCCACGTGCCGATGATCGGCGACGCGGACGATGCGCGCCTGGTGCGCTTCGACCCGGGGCCGGAGGCGGATGTTTACCGCTCGCTGCTGGCCACGGGGGCGGCGCTGTTCGGGCGCGGCGACTTCAAGGCCAAGGCTGGCGTGCTCGACGACAAGAGCCGCTGGCTGCTGGGGGATGCTCCGGCGGCGCGCTTTGGCTCGCTGCCGGCGGAACGGCGGGAGCCGCGCCGGGCCTTTCCGGAGGGGGGGTATTGGATCCTGGGCGGCGACTTCGATACGGAGCGCGAGATCCGTCTGGTGGCCGATGCGGGCCCGTTGGGGTACCTGTCCATCGCCGCGCACGGCCACGCGGATGCCCTGGCCTTCACGCTGTCGGTGGCGGGGCGGGAATTGCTCATCGATCCAGGCACCTATGCCTACCATACCCAGAAGAAATGGCGTGATTACTTTCGTGGCACCTCGGCCCATAACACCTTGCGGGTGGATGGGCTGGACCAGTCGGTGATGGGGGGCAACTTCCTTTGGACGCGGCACGCGCGGGCGCGCTGCCTGGCCTGGGAGCCGGGGGCGGAGACAGACCGGTGGGTGGGCGAGCATGACGGCTATGCGCGCCTGCCTGACCCGGTGATGCACCGGCGCGAGCTGGTGTTGGACAAGCGGGCCAGGCGGCTGACTGTGCTGGACTCCCTGGATTGCGAAGCGGAGCACGAGGTGGCGCTGCATTGGCATTTCGCCGAGGGCTGCGAAGTGTCACACAAAGCAGGGATAATCCGGGTCTGCAAAGAAGGCATCTCATTGCGGGTGGTTCCACCACAGGGCCTGGAGGTTCGATTGGCCTGCGGTGTTGAGAATCCGCCCTTGGGTTGGGTTTCCCGCGCTTTTGATGCAGTGGCGCCTTGCACTGGGGCTGTGGCCGTTGGCAGGGTTGCGGGTTCTTGGCGTGGTGAAACGCACATCGAGTTTTTTTAGGGAATGACAAGAAATGAAGATCAGCATTTTCGGTTTGGGCTATGTGGGTGCGGTATCTGCGGGCTGTCTGGCAAGTGATGGCCACGAAGTCATCGGGGTGGATCCGAACCAAACCAAGGTGGACCTCATCAACAAAGGCGTGACCCCCATCATCGAGAAGGATATTGGCGAGATGGTGGCCAAGACGGCTGCCGAGGGGAAACTGCGGGCCACGCTGGATGTTCGCGAGGCGGTCATGTCCAGCGACATTTCGCTGATCTGCGTGGGAACGCCGTCCCAGCTGAACGGCAACCTGGATTTGTCCTACGTGCGCCGGGTGTGTGAGCAGATAGGTGAAGCTTTGAAGGACAAGCCGGGATTCCATGTGGTCGTCGCCCGTTCCACCATGTTGCCGGGTTCCATGCGCAACGTGGTGATTCCCGCCCTGGAGCAGTATTCCGGCAAGAAAGCCGGGGTGGATTTCGGTGTCTGCAACAACCCGGAATTCCTGCGTGAAGGCACGGCCGTCTATGACTACTACAACCCGCCCAAGACGGTGATCGGCGAGACCGATACCAAGGCTGGGGACATGCTCGTCAAGCTCTATGAAAAAATGGATGCGCCCATGATCCGGACGGACGTGGAAACGGCGGAGATGGTCAAGTACACCGACAACAACTGGCATGCCCTGAAGGTGGCCTTCGCCAATGAGATTGGCAATATCTGCAAGGCGGTGGGAATCGATGGGCACAAGGTGATGGAAATCTTCTGCCAGGACACCAAGCTGAATCTGTCGCCGTATTACATGAAGCCTGGATTCGCGTTTGGGGGGTCCTGCCTGCCCAAGGACGTGCGTGCGCTGACCTACAAGGGCCGCAGTCTGGACCTGGATCTGCCGGTGCTGAATGCGATCATGCCTTCCAACCAGCGACAGGTGGAAAAGGGGATTGCCATGATCATGGGCCATGGAAAGCGCAAGGTAGGTTTCCTAGGCTTTGCCTTCAAGGCCGGAACCGACGATCTGAGAGAGTCGCCGTTGGTGGATGTCATTGAGTCGTTGATCGGCAAGGGCTTTGAGTTGCGCCTTTTCGACAAAAACGTGAACCTCGCGGCGTTGACCGGTGCCAATCGGGATTACATCCTCAACCACATCCCCCACATCTCCAAGCTGATGGTGGAATCCATGGAAGAGGTGTTGGACTTCGCCGAGGTGATCGTGATTGGCAACGGCGCCTCCGAGTTCAAAGCGATATTCGAGCGTTTGAAGCCTGGCCAGGTGGTGGTGGACCTGGTGCGCATCTCTCCAAATCAGAGCGAGCCCGGGCGCTATGACGGCATCTGCTGGTAAGCCGCGCCGCGTCCTGATCCTCGTCGAGAATCTGCCTTCCCCTTTTGATCGCCGCGTGTGGCAGGAGGCCACGACGCTGCGGGCGAATGGCTATGCGGTGTCCATCATCTGCCCGACAGGGAAAGGCTATGAACGGCACTACGAGGAGATCGACGGCATCCACATCTACCGTTACGACCTGCCCATGGAGGCGGAGGGGGCGAAAGGCTATGCGGTGGAGTACTCCGCTGCCCTCTGGCATACCTTCCGCCTGGCGTGGAAAGTGCGCCGGGAACAGGGGTTCGATGTCATCCACGCCTGCAATCCGCCGGATTTGCTGTTTCTGATCGGCGGTTTCTTCAAGCTCTTTTTCGGCACGAAGTTTCTCTTCGACCATCACGACATCAACCCGGAACTCTATGAGGCCAAGTTCGGCCGGCGGGATTTCTTCTGGAAGCTCATGGTGTGGCTGGAGCGCTGGACGTTCAGGACGGCGGACGTATCCATCGCCACCAACGAGTCCTACAAGAAGATCGCCATCGAACGCGGCGGCATGAACCCCGACAAGGTGTATGTGGTGCGCAGCGGGCCAAAGCTGGACCGGCTGCGCATCATTCCCCCGGTGGAGGCGCGCAAGCAGGGACGGAAGTATCTGGTGGGCTACGTGGGGGTGATGGGCAAGCAGGAAGGCATCGACCTCTTGCTCCAGGCCGCGCGCCACATCGTGCATGACCTGGGGCGGCAGGACGTGCATTTCGGGCTGGTGGGGGGAGGCACCTCGCTGAACGAGATGAAGCAGATGGCGGTGGATCTGGAGATCGCCGACTTCGTCACCTTCACCGGCCGCGTTCCCGACCAGGAACTCCTGGAAATGCTCAATACGGCAGACGTGTGCGTGAACCCGGACGTGGCCAACGAGATGAACGACAAGTCCACCATGAACAAGATCATGGAATACATGGCGCTGGCCAAGCCCATCGTCCAGTTCGATCTGACCGAGGGGCGTTTTTCGGCCAGGGAGGCATCGCTCTACGCGGCGAAGAACGACCCCAAGGATCTGGCCCGCAAGATCGTCGAGCTGCTGGATGACCCGGAACGCCGCCGGCGCATGGGGGAATACGGGCGCAACCGGGTACTGCACGAGCTGGAATGGCGATATGAAGAGCCCAAGCTGCTGGCGGCCTATGAGGCTTTGTTCCCGTGAATCGGCAAAAGGGCTGGAAGCCGCTGCCTGAGAGGATGGATCGTCCTCCTCGGCTGTTGCTCCTGCCAGCCTTGGCGTTGCTCGGCCTGTTCGTCTGGGCGGGTAGCCGGCCAGAAGCGGCGGGACTGATACCGCCGCCCTGGGACAAGCTGGCGCATCTGGCCTGGTTCGCGGTGCTGGCCAGCCTGTTGCGGCTAGGCCTGGGGCGGCCCTGGGCCTGGGG
>CAZYEY010000130.1:0-15480 GCA_964646585.1 uncultured Thiobacillus sp.
GGCCCCCCGCCTCGTCCGGGGCCGAAGGGGACGGGATCCACCTTCCGACCCGCATGGACTGTACAATTCCTCCCCGGACAATTGTCGCTGCCAGGCACGGCAAGCCCAGCACCCCCCGCCGGCAGCTCCTCGGCCACCTAGATCATCCCCCCCCCGCTACCCGCGTCGATCTGGAACCCGTCACCGGTCGCTCCCACCAGCTCCGGGTCCATCTCAAGGCCATCGGCCACCCCATCCTGGGGGACAGTCTCTATGCCAGCCCCGAAGGCCTGGCCCGGGCCGACCGCCTGCTGCTGCACGCCTACGAACTGGCCTTCGCGCACCCCGTGAGCGGCGAATCCCTTCGCTTCGAAAGTCCCCCCCCGTTTTGAAGGCGCGGCATTCCCCTCGTCTCCGCCGGTTGGACTGAGGCTGTGTGCCAATCAGCCGCCTGGCCGGGAGCGCGCCCGGTGGGAGACCCCGGCCTCAGCCCAGGCCGGCGCGGCGCAGCCGTCCCCGCAGATCGTCCATCTCCTCCAGCAGGTCCGCCACCAGGGCGGCGAGTTCCGGAACGGCTTCAAAGTCCCGTTCCAGCTGGCGCATGCGCCGGGCCCGCAGCAGGGCGGCACCGGAGAAGCGCCAGACACCAGCCACGCAGTGGGCGTGGGGGAGGAGTCCTTCCTCCAGATGACGCAGTAGCCAGGCGGGCTCCACGGGACAGGCGGCGGCCACCTGTTCCAGGGTGAGCCAGGTGTCTTCCATCAGGCTGCCGATGAGGATGTCGTCGTCGCGCATGGCTTAGTGCCTTTCATGACTGGCGCGGGGATCGAAGGCCGTCTCCCGGGCCAGGGTTTCGTAGAGCTCCCGGATTCTGGGCGTGTTGGCCGGTGGGAGAACGATCAGGATGTCGAGCAACAGATCCCCAGGCGGTTCGCCCGGGATGCCCTTGCCCCGCACCCGCAGCTGCCTGCCGCTTTGCGCCCCCTCGGGGATGCGCACTTTCACCGGTCCGCCCGGCAGGTCCACCGTCACCACGGCGCCCAGGGCGGCTTCCCAGGGGGCCACGGGCAAGGCCAGATGCAGGTCACGGCCCTCGGCGCGGAAACGGGGATGGGGCTTGAAAGCCACCTCCAGCAAGAGGTCGCCGGCCGGTCTCCCCCCGGGACCCGGCGACCCCTGGCCGGCCAGGCGGATGACCTGGCCCTCCCGCACCCCCTTGGGGATGCGCACGTTGAGGGTGCGGGTGTCCAGTACCACGCGGCCCTGGGCATCCACCCTGGGCACCCGCAGGCTCACCTGGCGGGTGGCGCCGCTGTAGGCATCCTCGATGTCCAGCAGGATGCGGGCGTGGTGGTCCTCCCCCTGGGCGCGGAAATCACCGCCGCTGGCATGGAAGCCCCGGGAGCGCCCGCCGCCCAAGCCGCCAAACAGTTCGGCGAAGAAGTCGGAGAACTGGGCCGCTTCGTGGGGCGAAAATCCCTGTCCGGAGAACTCGAAGCCCGCGTCCCAGTCCGGCGGCGGATGGAACTCCTGTCCGGGCTGGTAGCCCCGCCCCAGCTGGTCGTAGGCGGCCCGCTTCTGTGGGTCGGAAAGCACCGCGTAGGCCTCGTTCACGTCCTTCATGCGGGCCTCGGCGTCCTTCTCCTTGGAGACGTCCGGGTGGTATTTGCGCGCCAGCTTGCGGAAGGCCTTCTTGATGTCCTCCTGGCTGGCGTCCCGGGCCACGCCCAGGGTGTCGTAGTAGTCCTTGAATCGCATCGCCGTTCCTCGGCAACAGTTCCGGTTGCCAGGTAGATAGTCCCAGGAGGCGTGGTCTTCAAGGGCGCTATTGCCAGTCGTGGACGTGGCTGTGCCGGTGCTCCACGCCGCCGTGGCGGTGACTGTGGGTGTGGACCAGGTTGGCGGCAGCGAGGCGCTCCAGGTCTCCCAGCAGGACATGGATGTCGCCATCATGGATGAGGCGGTGGTTCTCTCCCAGGGCCAGGGCGCGATGCCCCAGTTCCGGGGCCAGGCTCAGGTTGTGGGTAGTGGTGAGGGTGGTCACCGGCAGGCTGGAGAGGAAATCCACCAGCCAGCCTGTGGAGCGGGGATCCAGGGCGGCGGTGGGTTCGTCCAGCAGCAGCACGCGGGGCTCCAGGGCCAGGAGGGCTGCCAGGCAGATCTTCTGCTTCTCTCCGCCGGAGAGGGAGAAGGGCGGACGGTCCAGATGGGAAGTGACGCCCACCTGGGCGGCCCAGTGGCGCACTCGCTGGTCCAGGTCCGTCAGCCCCATCTGGCGTGGGCCGAAGGCGATTTCGTCGTATACCGTGGGATTGAACAGCATGGCATCCGGGTTCTGGAACAGCAGCGCCACCTCGCTCCGGAAACGGCGATGCAGGGCCGGGGTCTTGAGGCGGGCGGGGGTGATGGCCTCGCCCCCGTAGGTGAACTGGCCCGTAGTGGGGGTGATGAGGCCGTCCAGGATTTTCAGGAGGGTGGATTTACCGCTGCCATTGCAGCCCAGGAGCACCACTTTTTCGCCGGAATGGATGGAGAAGCCGATGTCCGTCAGGACTTCCCTGGTGCCGTAGCTGTGGGAGATTCCAGCAACTTCGATGAGGGCGTTTCCCGCCTTTGGAAACGGGGGGTGGACGGGATTCAACAGAGAGGGGGGCATGAGACCATGTTTACCGGCCGATATCGCCGCTCAGTCATGGAAGAACCCCCGGGATCGCAGGGCCTGGGCGGATTGGGTGGCGGCGTGGAGGGATTTCTCCAGGAACCAGGAAGCCGCTGCGGCACTGGCCCGGTAGCGGTCCAGGAGGCCAGGCCGCCGCAGGGATCGACTGGTCAGGGCCAGGCGGAAGTCGTCGTGGGCCCGGCGGAAGGTGAGGGCCTGGCTGTAAGCCAGCGCCAACACGTAAGTGAGGGTTCGGGAAAAATCCAGGGCCCGGAACAGGTTGGCGCGGGTAATGAACAGGAAACTGAGACTGGTGAGCAGCAGCACCCGCAGGTTGAGACGCAGCAGGGTCTCCCAGGGCGGGGTGCCCTGCCACCAGGCCATGAGTCCATAGCTCAGGCTGATGACGGCGTTGAAGGCTAGGATGGCCAGCAGGGCCCGGCGCAGCAGGCCCCAGGCTTCGCGGCCCGCCACCGCCAGCACCAGGGCCAGACCGGCAGCGAGCCAGGCAGGGTCGTGGACCAGGGTGCCGGCCAGGATGCCGCCGCCATAGCCCAGGAGCAGGACGCGATCCCGGTTCATGTGGCGAGTCTTGCCCGCAGCCGGGTTAGGTAGCGCCAGCCCAACAGGGTCAGCAGCCCCTCGCCGATGCCTACCAGCAGATGGGGCAGCACCACGGCGGGCAGGGTGACGTGGAGGCCGAAAGGGAAGAACAGGGGGGCGCCGCCGGCGTCGTGGGCGATGGAAGGTTGCAGCCCCAGCACCGTGGCTACCAGCACGGCGGGCAGCACGATGGACAGCCAGCCGGCCAGGAACAGGCCCGCGGCCTCGTGGAAGCGGCCCAGCAGCTTCCAGACGGCGAGGGCGGCGAAGCTGCCGGCCAGGCCCATGGCCAGGGCGTTGATGGGCAGGGCGGTGATGCCGCCGTCGCCGAACAGCAGGGCCTGCATGGCCAGCACCAGGGACACGGCGAGGAAGGCCATCCAGCCGCCGAAGCAGACCGCCAGCAGACCGATGCCGGCGGCGTGGGCGGTGGTGCCGCCAGGCAGGGGCAGGGCCACCATCATGAGCACGAAGGAAAGGGCAGTGCAGGCAGCCAGGAAGGGCAGGGTATCCGCGTCCAGCCGCCACCTCACCCGACGGGCGGCGTAGGCCCACAGACCCGCCGCCGCCGCGTAGGCAGGCAGGTAGGTCTGGGGAGAGATGAAGCCATCCGGGATGTGCATGGTCAGAACAGGGTGGAGAAGGTGGCGATGAAGCGGTATTTCTCCTTGCCCTCGGCACCCTGTTGCTGGCTTTCCTCGTTGAGATCGGTCCAGATGGGTTTCTTCAGGCCCAGGCCCAGGCTCATGTTGTCCTTGTAGAGGCGAACCCCCACGACGGCGTAGATCATCTCGCCGCCCGTGGCGACGGCGCCAGCTCCGTCTTCCAGATCCCGGCTCAGCTTCAGGTAGTTGAGCTCCAGGTTGCCGTCCAGGCGGAACCGGGTCTCGGGCCTGGCCAGGAGCTTGTAGGCCAGGGCGGCGTTGAAGCGGGTCTCGGTGCCGAATTTGACGGTGAGACCGGCGGGATTGCCCCCCACTGGATCGGGGTCGTAGTGGAATTTCTGGAAGCGGATCTGGCCCGCCTCGAAGACGGCGGTGGCGTTGTCGGAAAACTGCCGGGTGGCGGTAATGCCATAGCTGAAACTGGACTTGCCAAAGCCAAGAGACTTGCCCGGATCGATGGAGGTGTCAGCCAAGCGGTGGTTGGCGTCGCCGGTGGGCAGGGAGAGGCCGCCATAGACGGTGAAGTGCCAGTCCATCAGGTCGTCCAGGCTCTCGTTGGCGGGGACGAGCATGAAGCCGTCGTCGTACTTGAAGCCCACCACACCCATGAGGGACAGGTCGGTGAAGCCCCGGGAATCCAGGCCACCCGCCGTGTCCTTTTTGATGTTGTAAGGCTGGAACAGATAAGCGGACAGCCAGGGCTTGAAGCCGTAGCCAAGGCCCAGCATCCAGTATTGGTTGTAATCCCCCTCCGGCGGCGCCACCAGACCGGTCCTGGACTTGGCGTGGTCCACCTTCAGATAAGCCAGCCAACTGCCCTCGGGCAGGGTGGCGGAACTGGAGGTCTCCACGGGGGCGCCCGGGCCCTCCAGACCGGCTGCGCCCAGGGAAGCGACGCCATGGTGGGCCTGCGCGAAGGTGCTGGCGAGTCCGAGGAGTAAGGTAGCGGTGAAAGGGCTCTTCATGGTGCTTTTTTCCGTTTGACGAACAGATTCAGGATTCCAAACAGGCCCAGGATCACGGCCACGCCGATGGCGATGCGGCCATAGCGCTCGAAGGCGGGCTGCTCACTACCGGAGACTTGGGCGGCAGCGTCGGTGCTGAGCTTGAAATCCTGGCCATGGCCATCTTCCGAGAACGCCCTCACACGCCAGTTTCCGGCCCCGTCGGGAAGGAAGGCGATGCGCCCCTGGCGGTCGGTGCGGCCCACCTGGTAGGGCAACTTCTCGCCATCCCGGTAGATTTCGTAGCCTTCGAAGGCAAAGGGGGTGTTGTCCACGTAGGACATCCTGATCACCACCGCCGGGGCACTGCTGACGGTGTGTTGAAGGTCGTGGGCATGGGCGGTGCATGCCGTGAGCAGGAAGAGCAGCGTCGTCAGCGGACTGGAGGGTTTCATTGGCTTTCGAACTGGAGGGCCGTGGTATGGATGATCTTGTCGGCCTTGCCGTCGTCCAGGGGCTGTTCCAGGCTGCCCTGGATGAGTTGGAAGCCAGATTCGCCAAGGCGAATGTTCACCGCGCCGTCAGCGCCGGTGACACCCCGGGGCTTGCCGAAGTAGGCCACGGTGACGTTGGGCGCTGGCTTGCCCTGGTAGTAGGCATGCAGGCGCAGCTTGTCGCCCGGCTTCAGAATGAGCGGATTGTCGGTGGGCACCAGTTCCAGGCCCTTGGTCAGCGGCTGCGCCAGGGCTTCTCCCCAGCGGTCGATGCGCTTGACCGCCTCTATGGAGAGCCAACTGTCCATCACCGCGCCCGCCTCGCCTTTGGGCAGGTTCTTGGTGCCGTAGGGGGTTTTGCTCCAGTAACCGCTGGAGACCAGGAACCAGCTGGCGGCGCAATCGCCCTTCAGCGTGACCGGGTAGGTTTTTCCCCGCTCGGTTTTCAGTTCCTTGCCGTTGGCCCCATAGCACTCAGCCCCCTTGACGGTCTCGGGTTTGTATTCCAGGCGCCTGGCGCCTTCATGGGCGGAGCGTTCGTGGCCATAGTAGAGGGTGTGGAGGAGGGCATCCCGTTCCACCCAGAGGTCGTGGGCGGCAAGGGGGGTAGAGCAGAAGGCCAGCAGAAAGAGAAATGGAAAGCGAAACACGGGGGATTGGCTGGGTAACGATGCCAAGATGATATCCTACCTATGAAAAAAACATAATACGTAATACTTAGGGGGCCGGGCGACCCCATCGAGCGCAAAGCGGAGGATCAGTGCACCTGGTCGTAGCGGTGACGGCGCCAGATCACTGTCATGGCCAGGCTGATGAATAGCCCGAAGCTGACGATGACCCAATGAATGTGCACGCCGTTGCCGACCATGAAGGCGTAGGCACCCAGCAGCACGATGATGCCGAGGTTCTCGTTGAAATTCTGAATGGCGATGGAATGGCCCGCCCCCATGAGCAGATGACCCCGGTGCTGGAGCAGGGCGTTGAGGGGCACCACGAAATAGCCCGACAGGGCGCCGACAATGAACATCAGGCCCATGGCCACGCGCCAGTCGGTGACGAAGATCATGGTGATGACGATGAGGCCCAGGGCGATGCCGGCGGGCAATACCTTGACGGACTGCTCCAACTTCACCCATTTGCCCGCGATGGCCGCGCCCACGGCGATGCCCACTGCCACCATGGCGGTCAGCTGGGTGGCATGGGCCAGGTCGAACTTGAGATTGAAGGCGGCCCAGGCCAGCACCACCAGCCGCAAGGTGGCGCCCACGCCCCAGAACAAGGTGGTGACAGCCAGGGAAACCTGGCCCAGCGGGTCTTTCCACAACAGCTTGAAGGCATGCCAGAAGTCATACAGCAGAAAAACCGGGTTTTTCTTGGGCACCTTGTGGTCGATGGGGAGGGCAGGGATGTAGAAGTTGAACCAGGCAGCGATCAGATAGAGCAGCAGGATGACCAGGATGGCGAGCTGGGGCACGCCGATGGCCCCGGCCAGTCCCCAGCTTGCGAGCAAGGAGCCAATGAGCTTGGGGCTGATGAGCAGGCCGCCGATGATGGCGCCCAGCACGATGGCGGCCACGGTGGCGCCTTCCATCCAGCTGTTGGCCTTGACCAGCAGGGCAGGGGGCAGATATTCGGTGAGGATGCCGTACTTGGCGGGAGAGTAGGCCGCTGCGCCGAACCCGACGATGGCATAGGCGTAGAGTGGCGGCACACCCACCAGCATGGCCAGGCAGCCCAGTACCTTGATGGTGTTGGAAATGAACATCACCCGTCCCTTGGGCATGGAGTCGGCGAAGGGGCCGACGAAGGGCGCGAGGGCGATGTAGGAGATGACGAAGAACTGTTGCAACAGCGGCGTATGCCAGTCCGGCGCGGACAGTTCCTTCAGCAGGGCGATCGCGGCGAAGAGGAGGGCGTTGTCGGCGAGGGCGGAAAAAAACTGCGCTGCCAGAATGATGTAAAAGCCGCGATCCATTCAGGTCTTGTTGGATGTGGGGCTGTTCGAGGTGGCGGCGTTATAACACGGCCCCGACAGGGAAACCACCTGGAAGGCGTTATTTGACGGGCATTTTGAAGGCCCGATACAGGGCCGATGGAATTCCCCCGGCGTGCCCCGCCTGTTGTTGATAAGCAAATTATGATTGAATTGCATAATTAAAATTTATCCATGCATAAGAATGGCTGACCGTCGCTTGCAGGTGTTCCATACCGTCGCGAAACAACTGTCCTTCACCAAGGCTGCCGAGCTGTTGTTCATGACCCAGCCGGCGGTGACCTTTCAGGTCAAGCAACTGGAGGAGCACTTCAACACCCGCCTGTTCGAGCGTTCCCACGGCAAGATTTCCCTCACGCCAGCAGGTGAACTGGCCCTGGATTACGCCGAGCGCATCCTCAACCTGACCGGCGAGATGGAGGCACGCATCTCTGAGCTCACCGGCCAGGTCAGCGGCCCCCTGCTCATTGGCGCCTCCACCACCATCGCCGAATACATGCTTCCCCGGCTGCTGGGTGAGTTCAAGCGCCTGCATCCCGAGACCCAGGCCCGGCTCACCGTGGCCAATTCCGAGACCATCGAGAACAAGGTGGCGGACCACACCCTGGACATGGGCCTCATCGAGTCCCCCTCCCACCACCCCAACCTCATCACCCAGGTTTGTTGCGAGGACGAACTGGTGATGATCTGCGCTCCCTTCTCAGACCTGGCCCGGCTGGAGTGCGTGAGCCCCAAGCAGGTGGCGAGCCATCCCTATATCAGCCGGGAATCCGGCTCGGGCACCCGGGAATGCATCGACGACTTCTTCAGGCTCAACGGCGTCTCCCTGGACGAGATCAACCTGGTCATGGAACTGGGCAGCCGGGAAGCCATCAAGGGCGCCGTGGCCGCTGGCCTGGGCGTGGCGGTGGTGTCCAGCACCACGGTGGCCAAGGAGGTGAAGCTGGGGGAGCTCAAGGCCATCTGTCTCAACCCGCCCCTGCGCCGCCAGCTGTCCCTGGTCTATCCCCAGGAAAAGTTCCGCAGCAGGCTGCTCCAGTCCTTCCTGGACTTCCTGGAGAAGAGCTCCCTCATCAAGGAATACGCCCTCACCCGGCCCATCTGATGACGGCTGACGAGCGCCGCCTGCTGCGCCTGTTCCGTGCGTTGCCCGAGAACCGCCGGGCCAGCCTGCTGGATTTCGCCGAATTCCTGCTGAACAAGGCCCTGCCCGACTCCCCCGAGGTGCCCAGTCAGCCCCTGGCCATTCCCCGTCCGGAGAAGGAAAGCGTGGTGAAGGCCATCAAGCGACTGCGGGAGACCTATCCCATGGTGGACCGGGCCAAGATCCTCAACGACACCTCCGCCTGCATGACCGCTCACCTGGTCCACGGCAAGCCCGCCGAGCAGGTCATCGACGATCTGGAGGCCCTGTTCCGGCGTCATTTCGAGGCCCTGGGCAAGGAGGAGTAGCGCCGCCGCCGCGGCTGCCGGAAAATCGCGGCTTCCCATCGCGGCATTTCAGACAAGGAACACCATGGCCAACGCCGACCAGCTCGAACTGGACAAGTTCAGCCAACTCGCCCACCGCTGGTGGGATCCCAACTCCGAGTTCAAGCCCCTGCACGACATCAATCCCCTGCGTCTGGAGTGGCTGGAGCGCCTGGCCGGGGGGATCCGGGACAAGCAGGTGCTGGATGTGGGCTGCGGCGGCGGTATCCTGGCCGAGAGCATGGCCTTGAAGGGGGCAAGGGTTACCGGCATCGACCTGTCGGACAAAGCCCTCAAGGTGGCCAAGCTGCATCAGCTCGAATCCGGCGTCCAGGTGGATTACCGCCTGATCGCCGCCGAGGCCCTGGCGGAAGAGGCGCCCGGGCAGTTCGACGCGGTCACCTGCATGGAGATGCTGGAGCACGTGCCCGACCCCGCCTCGGTCATGGCCGCCTGCGCCCGCCTGGCCAAGCCGGATGGCTGGGTGTTCTTCTCCACCCTGAACCGCACGCCCAAGAGCTATCTGTTCGCGATCGTGGGCGCCGAGTACGTGCTCAACATGTTGCCCAGGGGTACCCACGACTGGTCCAAGTTCATCAAGCCCCACGAGCTCGCCAGCCATGCCCGGAGCGCGGGACTGGAACCGGTGGAGCTCATGGGCATGACCTACAACCCCTTCAGCAAGAGCTACCGCCTGGAACGGGACACGGACGTCAATTACCTGATGGCCTGCCGGCGTGTCTGAGTGGCCTCGGGGCGGATTCCGCACCATCCTGTTCGATCTGGACGGCACCCTGGTGGATACCGCCCCCGACCTGGGCCATTGCCTCAACACGCTGCGCCGCCGTCGCGGTCTGGCCGAGCTCCCGGAAGTGGATTACCGGCCCCAGGCTTCCCACGGCACCCAGGGCCTGCTCCGCCTGGGCTTTGGAATCGGCCGGGATCACCCGGATTTTCCCGGGTTGCGCCAGGAATTCCTGGAGATTTATGAAATCCGTCTGACCGCCAGTTCTCCCATTTTCCCCGGCATGGCCCAAGTGTTGGCCGAGCTGGAGAAACAGGGATTCAACTGGGGCGTGGTCACCAACAAGCCCGCCCGCTACACGGAACCCCTGCTGGCGCATCACGGTTTGTTGCGGCGCGCGGCCTGCGTCGTCTCCGGCGACACCCTGGCCGTCAACAAGCCCCATCCCGCTCCCATCCTGCATGCCTGCGCCCTGGCCGGCAGCGAACCTGACCAATGTCTTTATGTGGGCGATGCCGAGCGGGACGTGGCGGCCGCCAATGCAGCGGGCATGCCCGCGCTGGTGGCTCTGTACGGCTATCTCGGCGAGGAGGACCGCCCGGAGTCCTGGGGCGCGGCTGGCTATATCCATCGGCCGGCCGATCTGCTGGGTTATCTGGATCTGGGGTAAATTCCCACCACCACCATAGAAAACAAAGACGACGCATGATCCGATCAGCCAGAGTGTCGGGGGTGGGATGGAGGGGGGGCGGGTGAAGCTCATCGAGGCATTTCCAGGCAGATTGACCATCCGGCGCACGTTGCTGCGGGGAATGGTCGTTCTAGTACTGCTGAGCTTCGTTCTCTTCGCGGCAGCGGTCTATCTTCTATTGCTGCGTCCCAGCCTGGAACGCCAGGCTCAGGCCGGCCTGCAGGAGGCAGGCTTGCCCCTGCTGGTGAAACTGCGGGAGGGCTTTGCCAGCGAGGAGCGCACGCTGGATGCGCTGCGCCGAGTGGCGGCTGGCGAGAGGGAGATCGACTGGTCGGCAGATGCCTGGGCGCGCCGCCTCAGCCGCCATTTCATTCCCATGCTGGCCGCCGACCCGCGCATTGCCTCCTTCATCCTGGCGGATGGGAATGGGCGTGCCTATTTCCTTTTTCGCAACCGGGATGGCACTGTCAGCCAACGTCTCACCGATCCGGGCGATCCGACCCGGACCGCCCGTTTCCTGGACTGGACGGAAACCGGCGAGCCGACTGGCGAGCACCGGCAGCAGGTGGACTTCGATGCGCGCACCCGGCCCTGGTACCAGGGGGCCTGGGGCCTGAAGGATGGCCGCCCAAACTGGACCGAACCCTACCTCTTCTTTGCCGCGAAGAAGCCTGGCATCACCTTGTCCATGCCCTACACCGGCGTGGATGGCCGGCGCTACGTGATCGCCATGGATTTTCTGCTGGAAACCATTTCGGAGCAGACACGGCGCCTGGAGATCGGCCGGAACGGTTCGGTGGCCGTGCTGGATCGGGAGGGCCGCCTCCTCGGGCTGCCCCGGGAAATCGAGGCCACGCCGGCTTCGCGCTGGCAGGAGCGGCTCATGCGGCCCGCGACGGAGTTGTCCGGCTCAGTGCTGGTTCCGGCCATCGCTGCCTGGAACGCTGCCGGTGCTGTACCCGGCAAGTTCCTGCGCCTGTCCCACGCCGGGGAGGAATGGGCTGCCGAGTTCCAACCCATGGATTTGGGCAATCTGCGTCTTTGGGTCGCCACCTACGCGCCTTTCGCGCAATTCACCCCCTGGACCGCCGTGCTGGTGACCCAGCTGGGTCTGTTGGCCATCGCCGGCGTGGCTCTGGCCATGCTCCTCTCCATTCCCCTCGCCCGACGCATCGGCCAGCCGGTGGAGGAGCTTGCCAAGGCCGCCTCGGCCCTGTCCTCCGGCCATCTCGAAACCCGGGTTCGGGTGCGTGGCCCCTGGGAGATCCTCCGCCTCAGCCGGGATTTCAACCTCATGGCCCAGCGTCTCGCCGCGCGGGAGTCCCAGTTGGCTCACCGGGCCGAGGAATTGAACATCCTCAATGCGGATCTGGAGAACCGGGTTGCGAGGCGCACGGCGGAGTTGTCGGCCCTGTTCGATACCTTGCCCTATCCCATTTTCGTCAAGGGTGTGGACACCCGTTTCACCGCCTGCAACCAAGCCTACGAGCAAGCTTTTGGTATTCGCCGGGAGGACTTCATCGGTCGCCGGGTTCTGGACCTGGAATACATCCCCATGATCGAGCGGGAAGCATTCCAGGCCGAGGACGAGGCCATCATCGCCAGCCGGGGGCGCGCCCAGCGGGAGATCGACATCGCTTTCGCGGACGGGGAAATGCGCCGGGTCATCTACACCATCACCGCTTTCCAGCTCGCCGACGGCACCCCGGCGGGCATGCTGGGGGTGCTGTTCGACATCACCGAGCGGCGCCGTGCCGAGGAACGGGCCGAGCGGGCCAACCAGGCCAAGAGCGCCTTCCTGGCCAACATGAGCCATGAGATCCGCACGCCCATGAACGCCATCATCGGCATGACCCATCTGGTCCTGGACACCGAACTCGATGCCCGCCAGCGCAACTATCTGGAGAAGATCGAAGGGGCCACCCGCACCCTGCTTGGCATCGTCAACGACATCCTGGATTTCTCCAAGATCGAGGCCGGCAAGCTGTCCCTGGAACGGGCGAGCTTCCGCCTCGGGGAAGTGCTTGACAACCTGACGGGGCTGCTGGAGACCAAGGCGGCCGGGAAGGGGCTGAAGCTGGAAGTCCAGGTCGATGCCGGCGTGCCCGATGTCCTGCAGGGCGATCCCCTGCGGCTGGGACAAGTGCTCACCAACCTGGTGGGCAATGCCATCAAGTTCACCTCCAGCGGCGGGGTGAGCCTGACGGTGCGTCAGGCCCAGGAGGACGAGTCGGGCTTGATCCTGGAATTCGAGGTGAAGGATACGGGCATCGGCATGACCCCGGAGCAGCAGGCCCGCCTGTTCCAGCCCTTCGAGCAGGCCGATGGTTCCACCACGCGCCGTTTCGGCGGCACCGGCCTGGGCCTGGCCATCTGCCGTCGCCTGGTGGAACTGATGGACGGCCACATCTGGGCGGAAAGCACCCCGGGACGGGGCAGCGCCTTCCACTTCACCGCGAAACTGGGAAGGCAGGTCCAGACGGTGCCTACACGGCCCTCGCCCCGGCGCCGTTCCGGCCTTCCCAACCTGACCGGGCGTAGGCTTCTGCTGGTGGAGGACAACGAAATCAACCGGGAGGTGGCTGGCGACATCCTGGCCAAATGCGGCGCCATGGTGGATACGGCTGGAAACGGCCGGGAGGCGCTGGACGCTCTGGACAACCGCCACTACGACCTGGTGCTCATGGATGTGCAGATGCCGGTGATGGATGGTCTGGAGGCCACCCGGGCCATTCGCCGGCGCCCCGAATGGAAGACGTTGCCTGTACTGGCCATGACCGCCAGCGTACTACCGGAGGACCGGGAATGTTGCCTGGCGGCGGGCATGAACGATTTCGTCGCCAAGCCCATCGACATGGAGACCCTTTACGCTGTCCTGCGTCGCTGGATGCCCTGGGGTGATCTTCCGGAACCGCCGACCGTGGCGGCCTCCTCCTCGCTGCCAACCTGGGCCGACGCGGCCTGGCTCGACTGGCGCAATGGTTTCGCCCGCGCCGGTGGCGATTGGGAAGCCTACGGCCGCCTGCTGGCACGGTTCCGCGACAGTCAGGCCGACTGCGCGCGGCGGGTCCGCCGGGCGTTGGAAGCTGGTGATCGGGAGGAAGCGAGAGCCCTGGTCCACAGCCTCAAAGGCGTCAGCGGCAACCTGGGCATCACAGCGGTATTTGCAGCCTGTCAGGCCATGGGCCGGCATCTGGCGGACAAGGCGGACAGCGAGACAGACATCGGCGACGCCCTTGCCCAACTGGAGACCAGCCTGGACGATGCCATTGCCCGGGTGTCCATGGATATCGACACGGAAGGTGGAACGACGGAACGAAGTGAGTTGGAGCCTGCGGACATGGAAGAAGCCTTGGCCATCTTGCGCCAGCAGCTGGAGGACGGGGATACCGCGGCGCTGGACAGCCTCGAGCGCTTGCGGCGGCAGGCAAGGGGTCCTGACCTGACGATTCTGGCCGAAGTGGCGCAACACCTGGCGCGCTATGATTTCGCCGCTGCCCTGGCCGCGCTGGCCTTGATCCGGGAATAAACAAGGAGGGAAGACCGGATGAACGATCCCCAGAACAAGCCCACCATCCTGGTGGTGGACGACATCCCGGAGAACATCGATGTCCTCACGGGCATCCTCAAGCATGACTATCGCGTGCGGGCTGCCACCAATGGCCCCACAGCCCTGGCCCTGGCCCGCAAATCCCTGCCGGACATCATCCTCCTCGACGTCATGATGCCTGGCATGGATGGCTACGAAGTATGCCGGCAACTCAAATCCGAACTGCTCACCAGCAAGATTCCCGTCATCTTCGTCACCGCACTGGGAGATGTGGAGGACGAAAGCCGTGGCTTCGAAGCGGGATGCGTGGACTACCTCACCAAGCCGGTGAGCCCGCCCATCGTGCGCCAGCGGGTCAAGACCCACCTGGCGCTGTACGACCAGCATCGCGCCCTGGAATCCCTGGTCTTCGACCGGACCGTCGAACTGGAGCATACCCGCCTCCAGGTCATCCACCGCCTGGGCCGGGCTGCGGAGTATCGGGACAACGAAACCGGCATGCATGTCATCCGGATGAGTCACTATGCCTACGCGATCGCCCGGGCAGCCGGCCTGGATGCGGAGAGCGCCGGACTCCTGCTCAATGCCGCCCCCATGCATGACGTGGGCAAGATCGGCGTGCCTGATGCCATCCTCATCAAGCCGGCCAAGCTCACCCCGGAGGAGTGGGCGGTCATGCGCCGTCACTGCGAGTACGGCGCCTCCATCATCGGCGACTATCCCCATCCGCTTTTCCAGGCATCCCGTTCCATCGCCATGACCCATCATGAGAAGTGGAATGGCGAAGGCTATCCCCATGGTCTGGCTGGCGAGGAAATTCCCCTGATGGGCCGTATCGTCGCCCTGGCCGACGTATTCGACGCCCTTACCTCGGTGCGCCCCTACAAGGAAGCCTGGAGCGTGGAAGCCTCCCTGGACTGGATCAAGGCCCAGCGAGGCGAGCATTTCGATCCCAGGCTGGTGGACGTCTTCTTCTCCATCCTGCCGTCGATCCTCGACTTCAAGGAGAAATACGCAGAAGACAAGGGGCCCATGCTTGCCGGATTCGAGGCCTCAAATTTCCGCAAAACTCCCCCCGCCGGCGATGTGGAAGTGGACTAGTGCCAATTTTTTCCCGGTAGCCATTGAACTTTCCCGCCACCACCGCCACTATGGCAATGTCTTTTGGGGCCGACCTGGTTTCGACGGGGGTCGCGAAGCAGACAAGGGCATACCGAGGACCAGTCACCTCGTAAATCCATCTGGAATCAAGTAGTCGCCAACGACGAAACCTACGCTCTGGCCGCCTAAGGCCGGACTCCACACCGGTTGGTCCATGGGCCGGGCTGGGAAACCAGCAGTGGAGTCATTCACATGGACTCGCGTCGGATCGGGCCGCTTGGTCCGACGTTAAACCAAGGTGGCTCGCCTGAAACCAGCCTGTCCGATCGGCGGGTTCCGGGTCAAAACCAAATGAACGGACTAAGTATGTAGAACTTGCTGTAGAGGACTTTCGGACGCGGGTTCGATTCCCGCCGGCTCCACCAATAACCCTTCCGGAGAAGTCCGGAGACTTCCAAATAACCCCGTAAGAACAAAGGCTTACGGGGTTTTTTATTTCCTGAGTGGCCCGAGGAATTCCCAGGAAATCCGCCTTGGTTTGCATTACGTGATGCATTACGACTACGATTCAAGAAAGCCGTAATGC
>CAZYEY010000131.1:0-3533 GCA_964646585.1 uncultured Thiobacillus sp.
GGGGCGGCGGCATCAGCAAGAACCCCTACCTGGCGTTCAGGGTGAAGGGCGCCAAGGCCGGGGACAAGGTCGTGGTGAACTGGGTGGACAACACCGGCGACAAGAACTCCGCCGAAGCCACCATCGGCTGATTCGGCCTCAATAAGGGCCGGGGATGGAACCCGGCCCCACGTTCCCATTCTCTTGAGGACGGCATGAAAAAGCCGCCGGTTGTCCTGATGGGCCTGAGCATTCTGATGGGCGTTGCAGCCGCCAATGCCGGCCCCGAGGAAGACCGGGCCAAGCTGTTGAACCTGTTCAAGTCCAGGTATCCGGACGTGAAGCAGGAAGACTACGTGCATGGCGCTCTGGTCTTCGACCCGGACTCCATGGCCCAGTACAAGAGCATCATGGAGTTCCCGCCCTATTCCGGTGAACTGGAGAAGGGCGAGAAGCTTTGGAAAGCGCCCTTCAAGAGTGGCAGGACCTATGCCGATTGCCTGCCCAATGGCGGCCGGATGATCGCCGGCAACTACCCGAAGTTCGACAACGCCAAAGGCCGGGTGGTGACCCTGGAGGACGAGATCAACACCTGCCGGGTGGCCAACGGGGAGACTCCCTATGAATACGGCGACCCCAAGACCATGGGCCTGTTGACCGCCTACCTGCGTACCTTGTCCGATGGCATGAAGATGAACATCAGGGTGGAAGGCGAGGGTGCCATGAAGGCCTTCGAGGACGGCAAGAAGACCTACTACCAGCGCGTTGGCCAGTTCAATTTCTCCTGCGCCTCCTGCCACGTGGACAATGCCGGCAACCGCCTGCGTTCCGAGATCCTTTCTCCCGTCATCGGGCAAGCCACCCACTGGCCGGTGTTTCGTGGCGGCGACCAGTTGGTCACGCTGCAGAAGCGCTATGAAGGTTGCTATCGCAACGTCCGCCACGTGCCGGACAAGCCTGGCTCCACCCGCTACAACAACCTGGAGTACTTCCATTCTTATCTGAGCAATGGGTTGGAAATGCAGTCCTCCGTGTTTCGCAAGTGAGTCGCCCCGGGCAGGGGAAATCCCGGCCCCGTGCCCGGGTCTTTTTGCTCAAGCGTCCGTCGGTTGATTCGTCAGCTCGGGAACTAGTGCAATAAGCCCGGATGTTTGGGCCATCGTTACCATTTACCGGCTTGGGATCGGCCGCAAGAATGCGGCCTGTTCCCAGCCCCACCAGGAGATCCTCCCCATGTCCATGAATCGCCGCGAATTCCTCCAGATCCTTGCCGCCGCCGCCGCCGGTGGCTTCGCCCTGGATAGCCGTCAGGTTTTGGCGGGCAACATGCCCTCCGGTTACTACGACGCCCCTGCCTACGGCAACGTGTCGCTCATGCACATCACCGACTGCCACGCCCAGTTGAAGCCCATCTACTTCCGCGAACCCAATGTGAACCTGGGCGTGGGGGATGCCGTGGGCAAGGTGCCCCACCTGGTGGGCGAGCATCTCCTCAAACATTTCAACATCAAGCCCGGTTCCATCGACGCCCACGCCTTCACCTATCTGGACTTCGAGGCGGCTTCCCGCACCTACGGCAAGGTGGGTGGCTTCGCTCACCTGAAGACTCTGGTGGACAAGGTACGCGGCGCACGGCCCGGCTCCCTGCTGCTGGACGGCGGCGACACCTGGCAGGGGTCCGCCACCGCCCTATGGACCAACGCCCAGGACATGGTGGATGCCTGCATCGCCCTGGGCGTCGATGTCATGTGCCCCCACTGGGAGATGACCTATGGCGCCCAGCGCGTCCTGGAGATCGTCAACAACGACTTCAAGAAGGCCGGCATCGACTTCGTGGCCCAGAACGTGGTCACCAACGACTTCGGCGACCAGGTGTTCAAGCCCTACGTCATCCGGGAGATCAACAAGGTGCAGGTGGCCATCGTCGGCCAGGCCTTCCCCTATACCCCGGTGGCGAACCCCCGCTGGATGGTGCCCGACTGGTCCTTCGGCATCCGCGACGACAGCATGCAGAAGTGGGTGGACGAGGCCCGGGCCAAGGGTGCCCAGGTCGTGGTGGTGCTGTCCCACAACGGCATGGACGTGGACCTCAAGATGGCCAGCCGGGTCACCGGCATCGATGCCATCTTTGGCGGTCATACCCACGACGGCGTGCCCCAGCCGGTCCAGGTCAAGAACGCCAAGGGGATCACCCTGGTCACCAATGCCGGTTCCAACGGCAAGTTCCTGGGCGTCATGGACTTCGACGTCAAGGACGGCAAGGTCAAGGGCTGGAAGTACCGCCTCATGCCGGTGTTCTCCAACCTGCTGGCGCCGGACGCCAAAATGGATGCGCTCATCACCAAGATCCGCGCGCCTTTCGAGGCCAAACTCAATGAGAAGCTGGCCATCACAGAGGGCGTGCTCTATCGCCGGGGCAATTTCAACGGCACCTATGACCAGTTGATCTGTGACGCGCTGATGAAGGTGAAGGGCGCCGATGCAGCATTCTCTCCGGGCTTCCGTTGGGGCACCAGCTTGTTGTCCGGGGACGTCATCACCATGGAGAAGCTGATGGATCAAGTGGCCATCACCTATCCCCAGACCACGCTGACCGAGATGACCGGCGAGACCATCCACACCATCATGGAAGATGTCTGCGACAACCTGTTCAACTTCGATCCCTACTACCAGCAGGGCGGCGACATGGTGCGCGTGGGGGGCATCCAGTACACCATCGATCCCAACAAAACCATCGGCAAGCGCATCACCAACATGGAGCTGAAGGGCAAGCCCGTGGACCCTGCCAAGAAATACAAGGTGGCCGGCTGGGCGCCCGTGGGCGAGGGTGTCCAGGGCGCGCCCATCTGGGACGTGGTGGCCGAGTACCTGCGTGACCAGAAGGTCATCAAGCCCGTCAAGCTCAACCAGCCCAAGGTGGTGGGCATGGGCGGCAACCCGGGCATGGTCCTGTAAGCTGGTCCAGGTCTGGAAAAAAGGGGGGCTTTGCCCCCCTTTTCCGTTCATGGCCCGTTTCGGGCCATGCTCAAACTATTCCGGCCGGGGTCTTCCCGGGCCGTTCTCCCCGCCGATCTCGCTCACCTTCACGAATCGCACCTCCACGCAGGATTCCTCTCCTGCTTCGCTTTGCCTGGGCGCCACGCCACAGCGGCCACTCTTGCAGCTGCCCGGAGCGGCGGCTTCGATGCCGTCCTCGCCCATGCGCTTCAGCAGCAGGTAGACCCCGGCGACGGCGGCGGCAAGGAGAACAAGGGCGATGAGAAAGGCGAGCATGGCGGGGACTCCGGATGGACTGTCGGGCAAGGTAGCACAAGCTGGCTGGAAGGGCCCGTTTCAACCGGGAGACGGCAGCTGGACGCACCCGATGGAGCCCTCGCGTGGGAAATCAGCGGTCCACTGCCGTTGCTGGGTTCAGATGATGCAACAGGCCGGGGAGAGGGCCTCCGAGCGGTAGTGCCGGCGGACTGTGGCGTGCACGTCCCAACGGCATTTGCCGGCGGGGATGATCACCAGGTCGCCAGGATTCACCTGGACGCTGTCGCCGTCTTCCAAGG
>CAZYEY010000132.1:0-9723 GCA_964646585.1 uncultured Thiobacillus sp.
TTTCCCTCCCCGCACTTGCCTGCCCTCGCGTCCCCCACGCGCGTTCCCGCCCCGCCGTGGCCGTCGGGGCCCCCGGGCCGCCCCGCCCCCCGCCCCAGCCCGACTGCGCCCCCACCCCGCCGCCGCCCCGCGCCGGACCCCCGTCCCCGTTCCCCTTGAGCCGGACCCTCGCGGCCCCCTCGACCGGAGGTCGCCATGCCCCCCCTAGCGCGTTTTGCCCCGCCGCTACTCGCCGCGCTGCTGTTGAGCGCATGCACCACCCTGGACACCCGGGTTTCCCGGGAATCGGTTCACCAGACCGTGAGCGCCAAGACCGGCCAGCCGGTCGTTCTTGCCACGACCGAGTCTGCCCGGGCCGGCCCCTACACCCTGCCGACCGCCGATGAAGCGGTCCGCCTGGCCCTGGCCCGGAGCCCGGCCGTCGCCGCCATCCTGGCCGAGCTGGACGCCGCCGAAGCCCAGGCCGTTCAGGCCGGGCTGCTGAAGAACCCCTTCTTCCATGCCAGCCTGCTTTACCCCCACGACAGCCATGGCAAGGCCATCGACCTGGGGCTGTCCTGGGATGTGCTCGGAGTTCTCACCCTGGAACCACGCCGGGAAGCCGCCGACCGGGGCCGTCAGGCCGCCCGCCTGAAGGCCGTCGCCGGCCTGCTGGAACTGGCGGCCCAGAGCCGGGCTGCCTGGTATGCCCATCTGGCCGAGTCTGAGGGTGTGGTCTGGCTGGCCGATCAAGCCGAGGCCACCGATCTGGCCGCCCAGATCGCCCAGCGGCTGGAACAGGCGGGCAACCTGCCGCCTTTGGCCGCCGCCTCGGCCCAGGCCGCGCAACTGGAAACGAGTGAAGCCCTGGACGAGGCCCGTCTGGCCGCCCAAGCCAGCCGGGATCGCCTGGCCAGGCTACTGGGCGTTGCCGATCCAGGCCAGATCCAGCTTCCCGAACGCCTGCCCAGGTTGCCGGACATGGACCCGGCCGTCCCGGACGCCGCCACCCTGGAAGCCGCCGATCTCGGCCTGGCCGCCCTGACCGCCGAACTGGAGCAGGTCCGCAAGCGGGAAGAAGCCGAGGGGCCCACGGCCTGGACCGGAGGCATTGAGCTGGGCTGGAACTGGGAGCGGGAAACCAGCGGCGAGTGGAAGGACGGCCCCAACCTGGGCATCGCCCTTCCCCTGTTCGACACCGGAGCGGCTCGCCGCGCCGGCCTGCGTTTCGAAGCCGCCCACCTGGAAGCGCGCATGGCCGAAAGGCGGCTCGCCCTGGCCCGGGAGGCCCGGGACGCCGCCAGCCGCATGCAACGGGCCCGGACCCGGGTGGAGAACCTGCGGGAAAAGCTGCTGCCTCTCCTTTCCGACGCCCAGGACCAGGCCCTGCTGCAATACAACGCCATGCAGAAGAGCCCCTTCCACCTGCTGGACCTGAAGCAACGGGAACTGGCCGCCCTGCGCCAACTGGTGGCCGGGCTCGGCGACTATTGGCAGGCCCGCACCCGCCTGGAGGCTTTGCGCATGGGCATCCGCCTGGAATCCGACGGCCCAACCCGGGCCGCAGCCAGAACAGCCAGCCCCCAAATCAGCAGCGGAGGACATTGAGATGAGCGCTCCCCTCACCCGTCGCCAGTGGCTCGCCGCCGCCGGCGGCCTCACCGCCACCGCCGCCCTGCCGGTTTCTGCCCATGCGGCCGGGCCAGCCCCCTCCCGCTGGCCCGCCACCTCTAGCGGCGGTGCAGACCACAAGGGCCTGGAACCTGGCCAGCCGGGCCGGGACTACACACCCGTCATCATCCCTGGCGGCGCCAGGCTGCCTTGGAAGATCGTGGACGGGGTCAAGGTCTACCACCTGATCGCCGAGGAAGTGGAACACGAGTTCGCCCCCGGCCTGAAAGCCCAATGCTGGGGCTACAACGGTCAGGTGCACGGTCCCCTCATCGAAGCCGTGGAAGGTGACCGGGTTCGCGTCTACGTCACCAACCGGCTCCCCGCCCCCACCACGGTGCACTGGCACGGCGTCTTCCTGGCCAACGGCATGGACGGCGTGGGCGGCATCACCCAGCCGGTCATCAAGCCTGGAGAGACCTTCCGCTACGAGTGGACCTTCCGCCAGAGCGGCACTCTCATGTACCACCCCCACCACGACGAGATGACCCAGATGGCCATGGGCATGATGGGCCTCATCGTCGTCCACCCCCGGGGCGTGCCCCGGGCGGAACGTCCGGACCGGGACTTCGCCATCCTGCTGTCGGAATGGAAGATCGAGCCCGGCGCCCGCCGGCCCGACCCCATGGCTATGAACGACTTCAACCTGCTCACCATGAACGGCAAGTGCTTCCCCGGCACCGAGAGCCTGGTGGCGAAGCTGGGGGACAAGGTGCGCATCCGCTTCGGCAACCTGTCGGCCATGGACCACCACCCCATCCACCTGCACGGCTTCTGTTTCAACGTGGTGGGCACCGACGGCGGCGAGATCCCCGCCGCTGGCCGCTGGCCGGAAACCACGGTCCTGGTGCCCACCGGCTCCACCCGGGACATCGAATTCGTGGCCGACGCGGAAGGGGACTGGCCCCTGCACTGCCACATGACCCACCACCTCATGAACCAGATGGGCCACGGCCTGCCCAACGTCATGGGCGTGGACCTCTCGGACCTGGACGCCCGCATCCGCAAGCTGGTGCCGGGCTATATGAGCATGGGCGCCACCGGCATGGGAGAGATGGCGGAGATGAGCATGGATGGTCCCGCCAACAGCCTGTCCACCTACTTCGCCCCGGGCCAGTACGACCCCATCACCATGGGCGGCATGTTCACCCTGGTGAAGGTTCGCCGCGACTGGGACGGCAAGACCGATCCGGGCTGGTATCCCCACCCGCCGGAGACCCGGGCGAAGTTGGCCCTGGCCGAGGAGCTGAAGCGGGACAGCATCGACCTGCCCGCCACCGCCCCGGCCAGGCCCGACGGCCACGGTGGCCATGGCCACTGAGCCCGGCGAGACGATGGACTGCCGGCCCGGCTGCGGCGCCTGCTGCATCGCGCCCTCCATCGCCTCGCCCCTGCCGGGCATGCCCGGCGGCAAGCCCGCCGGCGCGCCCTGCGTCCACCTGACCCCGGACTATCGCTGCGAGTTGTTCGGCCAGCCGGAAAGGCCAGCCTTCTGCGGCGGCCTGCAAGCTTCCCGGGAAATGTGCGGTGAAGACCGGCAGGCCGCCCTGGCCTGGCTCGCCTGGCTGGAAACAACCACCCACCCCGCCCGGCCGGCGGATCAGGTGCCGCAGAAAGTGCGGAATTCCGCCATGAATTCCCCGGACGCCGGCTCGGCGTAGCGGGCCAGGACCGGGTCTTCCTCGTAGGGACGGCTCAGGGCACCGAGCAGTCGCTCGAAGGGCCCCAGGTCGCCATCGTCCGAGGCGGCGGCCAGGGCCTCCTCCACCCGGTGGTTGCGGGGAATGATCCAGGGATTCACCCGGCGCATGGCCTGGGCGCGGGCGGCGCCCTTGCCCACCGTCCCATCCTCGGCGGCGCAACGTTCACCCCAGCGTTGCAGCCAGCGCTCCAGGCCCGGCTGGCCAGGGAACAGGGCACGCAGGGGCGCATCGTTCCCTTCCGCCGCATCCGCCAGGCGGCGCCAGGCCAGGGTGAAATCCACCCGCTGGGCGTGCAGCAGGTCCAGCCAGGACTCCCCCAGGGCGGCATCCACGGCATCGCCGTCGGGCACCTGGCCGGAAAGTCCCAGCTTGGCGCGCAGGCCAAGCAGCCAATGATGCCGCTGGCGCTGGTGGAGGGACTCGATCACCTCCGTAGCCAGGGCGATGGCATGACCCTCGTCATCGGCGAAGAGGGGCAGCAGGGTCTCAGCCAGCCGGGCCAGGTTCCAGCGGGCGATGCGCGGCTGCTCGCCATAGGCGTAGCGCCCCATCTCGTCGATGGAACTGAACACCGCACCGGGATCATAGGCCTCCATGAAGGCGCAGGGGCCGAAGTCGATGGTCTCGCCGGGAATGCTCATGTTGTCCGTGTTCATCACCCCATGGATGAAGCCCACGTGCAGCCACTGGGCGATGAGCGCCGCCTGGCGTTCGGCCACGGCGGCCAGAAAGTCCAGGTAGCGATTCGCTCCGCCCGGCAGTTCCGGATAGTGACGGGCGATGGCGTAATCGGCCAGCCGCCGCACCTGTTCCAGGGAGCCGTGGGCCGCGAAATACTGGAAGGTGCCCACCCGAATGTGGCTGGCGGCGATGCGGGTGAGGATGGCGCCGGGCAGGGGGCGATCCCGGAACACCGGCTCGCCGGTGGCCACCACCGCCAGGGCCCGGGTGGTGGGAATGCCCAGCGCGTGCATGGCCTCGCCGATGAGCACCTCCCGCAGCATGGGCCCCACCGCCGCCTTGCCGTCCCCCCGGCGGGAAAAGGGCGTGCGACCCGAACCCTTGAGGGCGATGTCCCGGCGCCGCCCGAGGCGATCGATGACCTCCCCGATCAAGAGCGCCCGGCCGTCTCCCAGCTGGGGATTGAACTGGCCGAACTGGTGCCCGGCATAGGCCTGGGCGATGGGCTCGGCGCCGGCGGGCAGGGCATTGCCGGAGAACAGCCTGGCGAGCGCCTCCTCATCCTGGCCATCCAGGCCCAGTTGCAATTCATCCGCAAGTCCCCGGTTGAAGAACAACAGTACCGGTGCCGGTGCCCGCGCGGGCCGGCAGGGTTCATAGAACCCGGGCAGATCCCGGGCGTAAGTGTTGTCGAAGGACATGGTGGCAGCAGGCATCGTCGGGTTCCCGAAAAGGGGGGCGGGGCACGTGGCGGACGCAGGGCTACTTTGGGCCGATGGCAGGAAATATCCACCCCTTCGCGGCCAGGGGCATGGTTCCTACTGAAACAGGCTCTCATCGAGCGGCGCACTCTCCCGGACGTCTCCGCCCCATCAGCCAACCGTGCATCAGGGGGGTGGCGAACAGGGTCAGGGGCGTGGCCACGGCAAGTCCCCAGACGATGCTGGCCGCCACCGGACCCCACAGCAGGGAATCGCCGCCCCAGCCGAAGGCCAGCGAAACCAGCCCGCCAATGACGGTGAGGGTGGTGATGATGATGGGCATGAGCCGGCGCCTGGCGGCAAGGAAGGCGGCGGCCATGGGGGGCAGGCCCCGGGCCAGGCGATCCTCCCCCGCCGCCGCAAGGACGATGGACGCGTTCACCGCCACCCCGGAGAGGGCGACGCAGCCGTACAGCGTGTAAAGCGTCAGGGGTTGGCCGCTGGCCAGCAAGCCGATGCCGACGCCGGCCAGGGCCATGGGCGCGGTGGCCAGGATCACCAGGGGCAGGATCAGCCTGCCGAACTGGACCGACAGAAGGCCGTACATGAGGGCAAACCCCAGGGCCAGCAGGGCCAGCAGGTCGTTCAGGCTGGCTTTCACATCGTCCAGCTCGCCGCCGGGCGCCAGGGCCACCTCCGGGTAACGGACCTGGGTCCGGGCCCATGCGGCCTCCACTGCGGCCTGGGCCTGGCGGGCGGAAAGCCGGTCCTGGTCGAAGGCGGCCCGGACGGTGACGGTGCGGGCGCCATTGACCCGTCGCAGTTCGTTGGGCACCGTTTCCAGATTCAACGTGAAAAGCTCCGACGCCTTCACCTGCCGGCCATCCGGCAGCCGCCAGGGGGTTTCCAGCCAGGCTTGCAGGGCCTCGGCGGCCATGGGCTTGCCCCGCACCACCACCTCCAGGCTGTCCTCACCATCCATCAGCCGGCCCACCGCCACCCCCTCGAAATGCAACCGGACCATGGCCGCCAGCTTGAAGGGATCGAGCCCGGCCCCAACCGCCACGGGCCCATTCACCCGCAGACGCATGGCGGGTTGGCTGGCGCTGGCGTCATCCTGGACGTCGCTGAAACCAGGCTGTTTTTCCAGGGCCCGGCGCAAGTCAGACGCGGCTTCGGCCAGCCGCCCCAAGGGGGCGCCGGTCAGTCGCAGGGACAGGGAGGAGAGCATGGGCAAATCGGCGGACAACACCTGCACCGAGACGTTCTCGGCCCCCTCCGCCTTCAGGACCGGGCGCAGGGCCGCGACGAATTCCTCGACACCGCGTCCGCCCCGGGATTCCGGCGCCAGACTCAAGGTAACCTGGCCCAGGTGCTCGCCCATGGCCAGTTCGCTGGGGGTGAACTGGAGCCCGGCCGTGGCCAGGCTGGCCTGGATCTCCCCCGGCCGAGCACTGGACCGGGCGGCCAGTTCCAGTTCCCGGGCAACCTTCAGAGTCTGCTCCAGGGGCGTGGCGGCGGGCATGCGCACATTGACGTTGAACACCCGCAGGGGGTCCGAAGCGAACCAGCGCGGCTTCACCCATTCCAGGCCCACGGCCGCCCCGGCCACCAGGAAGACACCACCGAACAGCACGGCCACCGGCCAGGGCCGGCGGAAGGCCCGGGCCAGGGCGCGACCGTAGGCCAGGCGCAGACGGCGGGCCAACTGCTCGCGCCATCCATTCCGGCCCTCCGTGCCCCCCCAGGCCGAGGCGTGGCGAGGCAGCAGCCAGAGGGATGCGGTCAGGCTCATGAGCAGGGTCAGGATCACCGCCAGGGGGGTGACGAACATGAAGCGACCCATGAGTCCGGGCAGGAACAGCAGGGGCAGAAAGGCCAGGCAAGTCGCGAACACCGAGGCGGTGACCGGCCGCGCCACTTCCCGCAGGGCCTCCCGCACCGCCGCCGCCCGGTCCAGGCCGGCGCCGAGGCGGCGGCGGATGGCTTCCGCCACCACCACCGCGTCGTCCAGGGGAATGCCCAGGACGATGGCCACGCCCAGCAGCACCGAGACGTTGAGGGTCTGGCCGGAAAGATGCAGGGCCAGGAACATGCCGGCCAGGGCGAAGGGCACCCCCAGGCTGGTGAGCAGGGCCATGCGCTTGCCCAGGAAAAACCAGGTCACCGCCAGCACCACCGCCAGGCCGAAGACGGCGTTGAGCTCCATGACGCCGATGGCTTCCCGGGTGACCTCGCTCTGGTCGTCCAGCAGGGTCAGCGCCGGCCCGCCCAGGGCCTGGTTGCGCTCGGCGATGAGGGCGCGGATGGCGCGGGTGAGCTCCAGGGTATTGGTGTTCTCGCTCTTGGTCACCGAGAGCAGCACGGCGGGGCGGCCATCCAGGCGCACCAGCTCCCGGGCAGGCGAGACCCCCAGCCGGACTTCCGCCAACGCCGACAAGGGCACCAGGCGGCCCCTGGCATCGGGCACCGGCAGGTCGGCGAGGAAATCGGTGTTCGCGGGCAAGCCTTCGACCCGCATCGCATAGCGTTTGCCGCCGATGTCCGCCATGCCCGCCGGCAGGTCGCGAATTTGCTCTGCCACAGTGCGGGTCAGATCCTCCAGACCGACCCCCTCCCGTTCCAGGGCCTTCGGATCGAAGCGGACCGCCATTTCCCGGCTTCTCAGTCCATGGGCCCAGACCCGGCCCACGCCGGGCAGCCGCTCCAGTTCCCGCTTCGCGGATTCCGCCAGCCGGCAGACCCGGCCATCCGCCGCCTCGCCGCTCACCACCACCATGGCGGTGGGAAAGAAGTTCGAGGAAGTCAGCTCCACCACCTGAGGGGAACGGGCATCCTTGGGAAAGCCCGCCGCCGCATCCCGGATTTCCCGGTCCAGGGCCGCCAGGCGGCGCTCGAAGCGGGCCTTGGGCAAGTCCTTGAAGCGCACCAACAGGGTGGCCACGTGGTCCCGGGCAGTGGTAGTGACCAGACCCACGTCAGGCACCCGGCGCACGGCGGTCTCCAGGGGCACGGCGATATCCCGCTCCACGTCACCCGCCCCGGCTCCCGGCCAGACCACAGCCACCGCCACCCAGTTGAGCTCCACCTCCGGATACTGGGACCGGGGCATGGCGAAATAGGCCCAGGCGCCGAGCATCAATACGACAGCGAAGACCAGGTCGGCCAGACGGTGGGAGCGCAAGATGGGCGGCATGTCGGGTGCTGGATATACTCGCTGTCATGAAGATGGTAATCCAATCTCTCCTGGCGCTAGGGTTGGTCGTGGCGTCCGCCCATGGGGCGGAAACCGGCATCCAGGTGCGCCAGGAAGGCACCCTGCTGGTGGTGGAGGGGTGGCTGAAGGTGGCGGTTGGCAACGCCACCGCCTGGTCGGTGCTGACCGACTACGAGCGTTTCCCCGAATTCGTGCCCGGCATCCATGGCACCCGGGTGGTGGATGCCGGCAATGGCCTGAAGACCATCGAACAGCGCGGCGAGGTGGTGGCCGGCCAGTTCCGCATGCCCTACTCCGGCCTGATGCGCGTGGAGGAGCGTCGCGGCGAAGCGCTGGACATCCAATTCTTGTCGGGGCCCTTCAAGGATGTGCGGGGCCAGTGGAACATCGAAGGGGGGCGCCCCCTGAAACTGGTTTATCGTATGCGTATGGACCTGATGAAATCCCCCTTTCCCCCACCCTTGGCGCCGGCCATCGCCGAGCAGCAGGTGAGGACCTGGGTGGAAGTGTTCGGGCAGGAGATGGAACGAAAGGCGAAGAAGCCATGAAGCGCACGTTATGGATGATCTGGCTCCTCTTGCTGGCGGGGGCGGCGGGGGCCGCTGGTGCCAAGGTGACGGCCAGCACCGGGTTCTCCGGCATCCGGGTCGAGGCGGTGCAGAAGGTCAACGCAGATGCCCAGACCGTATGGCAGACCCTCACCGACTACAACCGGCTGGCGGCCTTCATCCCCGACATGGTGTCCAGCCGGGTGGTCTCTCCGCCGGGTGCGCCCAAGAAAGTGGAGCAGATCGCCGACGCCGGCCTGTTCGCTTTCGTCATGCCCGACCACGTGGTGCTTCTGATGGAGGAGATGCCCGCCACCAACCTCATCCGGTTCCGTTCCGTAGCCGGGAAGGTGGCATCCATGAGCGGCGAATGGCGCATCCAGGGGGACAAAGCCCCCGTCACCCTGATCTACCGGGCCCACATCATCCCTGCCACACCAGTCCCGCCCCTGGTCACCAGCTATTTCATCGAGGACGAGGTGAAGAACCGCTTCGAGGCCCTGGGCAGGGAAGCCGAGCGGCGCATGCGTCCGGCGACGGCCCCCGGCCGCAATCCCTACATCCCCGACTGAGCCACCACGCCGGCTTTCGCCTGAATCCGCGCCAGGAAAGGAACGACCATGAAGCGACACGTCTGGATGATCCTGCCGCTCCTCCTGCTGGCTGGCTGTGATCAGATCGCTGAGCGGGCCGGCTTCCCCGACCCGTCCAAGGTAGAGGCGGACGGCAAGGCCATCGGCGGCGCCTGCCGCCACGCCGGCCGGGGCCTGGAGGACTGCTACCGGCTCAACAAGACCGCCTCCAAGGCCGCCATCTACGCGGGTTGGAAGGAGATGAACGAATACATGGCCAAGAACAACATGCCAGTGGTGGAACCCAGCCTCGGCCCCCAGCCCCTGGAAGCCGGCAAGAAGAAGGGCGAAGAAGCCCACGGCGAAGAGACCCAGGGTGGCGACAAGAAGGACGAGGCGAAAAAAGGCGACAAGGAAGCCGCGGCCAAAGGCGGCGGCCACTGACCCCCCCTCCTGTTCCCCCCACCCCGTCCCCCTCACCACGACCCCCCGCAACCTCCTTGCCCTCGAACGCCTCCTAGTCCCCCCGCTTCACCAAGAGCTCCGCCTTCAAATGCCCCCGCCTACCCTAATCCCCGCTGCCCTTCTCTCAAGTCGCTACCCGTTCCACTGCCTGGTACTCTTAAGCAACGAGGGCCAAATCTGGATCAT
>CAZYEY010000133.1:0-6584 GCA_964646585.1 uncultured Thiobacillus sp.
AGCCTCTCCCTACCCGGCGCCAGCCTTACTGAATGGGGTGGAGCCCTGCGCTGGCTGCGCACGGACCTGCCTGCCGATCTGGTGCGCCAGCGGGTCGTCGCCCTGGGCGGCCATGCCACCCTGTTCCGCGGCCACGACGGCCGGAGCGAGGTGTTCCAACCCCTGGC
This sequence comes from uncultured Thiobacillus sp., assembly GCA_964646585.1. Classification (GTDB taxonomy): domain Bacteria; phylum Pseudomonadota; class Gammaproteobacteria; order Burkholderiales; family Thiobacillaceae; genus PFJX01. The sequence continues at coordinate 168 of CAZYEY010000133.1, forward strand.
CCCGGCCCTGGGGGCGTTGCACAGACAGGTGAAGCAGGCCCTGGACCCCCAAGGCATCTTCAACCCCGGTCGGATCTATGAGGGACTCTGATGCAGACCCGGCTGGCCGATTTCGTCCGTGACACCCCCGAGGGCCGGGAGGCCGACGCCATCCTGCGAGCCTGTGTCCATTGCGGCTTCTGCAACGCCACCTGCCCCACCTACCAGTTGCTGGGCGACGAGCTGGACGGCCCGCGGGGCCGCATCTACCTGATGAAGCAGATGCTGGAGGGCAATCCGGTTTCCAGGGTGACCCGGGACCATTTGGACCGCTGCCTCACCTGCCGCAACTGCGAGACCACCTGCCCCTCCGGCGTGCGCTACGGCCGCCTCATCGACATTGGCCGGGCGCTGGTGGACAGGTTGCATCCTCGGCCGGCCAGCCAGCAGCTGATCCGTGCCGGCCTGCGCAAGACCCTGACCGGCGGCGCGGTGTTCGCCAGCCTGTTGAAACTGGGGCGCGGGGTGCGCTGGGCCGTGCCGGCACCCCTGCGGGGCCACATTCCGCCGTCCACGCCGATTCCGGACGGCCGGGCCATTCCCGGGCCCGGCAGAGGGTCCGGGCTGCAACGCCAGATGCTGGTCCTGGAAGGCTGCGTCCAACCCGCCCTGGCGCCGGAAACCAACGCCGCCGCCGCCCGGGTGCTGGCCCGGCTGGGCATTCGCCTGGTGGCCGCGCCGGAGGCCGGCTGCTGCGGCGCCATCGACCAGCATCTGGCCGCCCCCGACGCGGCGAAGGCGGCCATGCGCCGCAACATCGACGCCTGGTGGCCCTACCTCGAAGCCGGGGCGGAGGCCATTGTCATGACCGCCAGCGGCTGCGGCAGCCAGGTGAAGGAATACGGCCATCTGCTGCGGGACGATCCGGCCTACGCGGAGAAGGCGGCGAAAGTGTCGGCGCTGACCCGGGATCTGGCCGAAGTCCTGGCGGGCGAGGATCTCTCCGGCCTGCGGGCCGGCCCACCCCGCCGCGTCGCCTTCCATCCGCCATGCAGCCTCCAGCACGGCCAGAAGGTACGGGGCGTCGTCGAGACCATCCTTGCCGGCCTGGGCCATGAACTGGTGCCGGTGGACGAGGCCCACCTGTGCTGCGGCTCCGCCGGCACCTATTCCCTGTTGCAGCCAAAGATCGCCGGCCAGCTGCGGGCGCGCAAGCTGTCCAACCTGCAAGCCCGGGGGCCGGAGCTCATCGCCACCGCCAATATCGGCTGCCAGAGCCATCTCGCCGCCGCCAGCGGCGTGCCTGTGGTGCACTGGATCACCCTGCTGGAGGCATAATCCCGCCCCATATAAAGAGGGAGGGACGGCATGGCCATCACCGATTGGCCCGAGGGCGAGCGGCCCAGGGAAAAATTGCTGGCGCGGGGAGCAGCATCCCTGTCCGACGCCGAACTGCTGGCCATCTTCCTGCGCGTGGGGGTGCCGGGGAAAAGCGCGGTGGACCTGGCCCGGGATCTGCTGGCCCATTTCGGCGGCCTGACCCGGCTGTTCGCGGCCGAACAGGCAGCCTTCAGCGCCTTTCCCGGCATGGGGCCGGCCAAGTTCGCCCAATTGCAGGCAGTGCTGGAAATGTCCCGGAGGGCGCTGTCCGAGGAAATGCGGGCCGGCGACGCCCTCAATTCCCCGGCAGCGGTGAGGGACTGGCTGCGGCTGAAACTGTCCGGTCTGCCCCATGAGGTGTTCCTCGCGGTGTTCCTGGATGCCCAGAACCGGGTCATCGACGCGGAGGAGCTGTTTCGCGGCAGCCTTACCCAAACCTCCGTCTACCCCCGGGAAGTGGTCAAGCGCGCCCTGGCCCACAACGCCGCCGGGGTGATCCTGGCCCACAACCATCCCTCCGGCTTGGCGGAACCCAGCCAGGCCGACCGCTGGCTCACCGACCAGCTGAAAGCCGCCCTGGGCCTGGTGGACGTGCGGGTACTGGACCATTTCATCGTCGCTGGCGGCGTGGGCCTGTCCTTCGCCGAACGCGGTTGGCTTTGACCTGGAAAATGCTTTCGTGTATAAAGGCCGACTTTCCTTTCAAGCAATTTCCTGGGGTGTCATCATGGCCCGTGTATGTCAGATCACCGGCAAGAAGCCGATGGTGGGGAACAACGTCTCCCACGCCAACAACAAGACCAAGCGCCGTTTCCTGCCCAACCTCCAGTACCGCCGGTTCTGGGTGGAGAGCGAGAACCGCTGGGTTCGTCTGCGTGTTTCCAATGCCGCCCTGCGTCTGATCGACAAGAAGGGCATCGATGTCGTCCTGGCCGATCTGCGCGCCAGCGGCGCCCTGTGATAGGAGTCCATCATGGCTAAAGGCGGACGCGAAAAGATCAAGCTGGAGCCCACTGCGGGCACCGGCCATTTCTATCCCACCACCAAGAACAAGAAGACCATGCCCGGCAAGATGGAGATCAGCAAGTTCGACCCCGTCGCCCGCAAGCATGTGGCTTACAAGGAAACCAAGCTGAAGTAAGCCGGCTTTCGACCCAAAGAAAAACCCCGCCGAGGCGGGGTTTTTCTTTGGTCTGCGCGGCTCAGGCGTAACTGCGCAGGCGCAGGGAGAATTGCGAAAGGGCCTCGATGCCGCTGGCCTCGGCGCGCTGGCACCAGTCCTGCAACTGGCGCACCAGCTGCTCGCTGCTGGCGGTGGAACGGCTCCACAGGGCAGTGAGCTCCTGGCGCATCTGGTAGAGGGTCTTGAGGCGCTCGCTCCGAGCCAGCACCGACAGCAGTTCGGCCTTTTCCACCGGTTTCAGGGCGCTCTGGTCCAGGTTGAGCCAGCGCTTCACCCGGGCCACATCGGGCAGGGCGTCGCGCAGGGCGTCCAGCTCCTGGGCGTAAGCCTGTTTCATGCCCCGGCTGTAGCGGGTGAGCACGTCATAGCGGTGAGTGATGATGGCGTGGAGCAGGTCGGCGTCGCAAAAGTGCTTGATTTCGCCCCAGCGGACCTTGGGCGCCACCTTCTTGACGCTGGCAAGACCCAGCATTTCCAGGATGCGGATGTACAGCCAGCCGATGTCGAACTCGTACCAGCGATTGGAGAGCTTGGCCGAACTGCCATAGGCGTGGTGATTGTTGTGCAGTTCCTCGCCGCCGATGAGGATGCCCCAGGGCAGGATGTTGGTGCTGGCATCCTCGCAGGTGAAGTTGCGATAGCCCCAGTAATGGCCGGCGCCATTGATGATGCCGGCGGCAGTGACGGGGATCCACAGCATCTGCACCGCCCAGATGGTGAGGCCGATGGGGCCGAAGAGGATCAGGTCGATGGCCAGCATGAGGACGATGCCTTTGCCGGAATGGGGGGTGTAGACGTGGCGCTCGATCCAGTCGTCCGGCGTGCCCCGGCCGAAGCGTTCCAGGGTTTCCTGGTTCTTCGCCTCGGCGCGATAGAGTTCGGCGCCTTCCAGCAGGACCTTGCGGATGCCCAGCACCTGGGGGCTGTGGGGATCCTCCGGCGTCTCGCATTTGGCGTGGTGCTTGCGGTGAATGGCCACCCACTCCCGGGTGACCATGCCGGTAGTGAGCCAGAGCCAGAAGCGAAAGAGATGGCCGACGGCGGGATGCAGGTCCAGTGCCCGGTGGGCCTGGGCACGGTGCAGGAAAATGGTGACGCAGGCGATGGTGACGTGGGTGAGGGCCAGGGTGACCGCCACATAGCCCCACCAGGGCAGATCGATCAGGCCATGGATCAGGTTGGACATGGTTTCCTCATGGTTGGCTCGGGCAAATCATTCTACGCCCCTTCGGGTTGGTGCGATTCCGCCTTGGCCAGATGGACCACCCGCTGGGGGAAGGGGATTTCGATGCCTGCCCGCTGGAAGCCTTCCCAGATGGCCCAGTTGAGGTCCGAGCGCAGGGCCAGCTCCCCCGCCTCGGGGGTGTCGATCCACACAGCCAGCTCCATGTCGATGCCGCTTTCGCCGAAGCTCCTGAGGAGAACCGCCGGGGCGGGCTTCTGGAGCACCCGGTCGTTGCCCGCAGCGGCTTCCAGCATGATCGCCTTGACCCGATCCAGATCGCTGCCGTAGGCCACCTGGACGGGCACGGAAATGCGCTTGTCCCGGTTGCTGAGGCTGTGGTTGATGACCGGGGCTGTGATCAGGGTTTCGTTGGGCAGGATGGTCTCGGTCCCGTCCAGGGCGCGCAGCACGGTGTAACGGGTGGCGATACGGGTGACCTCGCCGTAGCGCCCCCCCACTTCCACCATGTCGCCCAGGCGCAGGGACTGCTCCAGAAGCAGGGTGAAGCCGGATACATAGTTGCTGGCGATCTTCTGCAGGCCCAGGCCCAGTCCGACGCCCAGGGCGCCGCCGAACACGGACAGCACGGTCAGGTCGATGCCCACCATGGGCAGGGAGATGAGCACCGCCACCAGGGTGAGCAGGGTACGCACCAGCTTGCTCAGGGCCACCTTCATGTTGCCGGTGAGATTGCTGGCGGCGATCAGCCGCTCCTCCACCAGGCGGCCCAGAGACAGGGCGGCGATGAGGGTGACGGCGATGGTGATGAGGCCCAAGAGGGCGGTGTAGAGGGAGATGTGCTGCTTGCCCAGGGTGAAGCCGATGGCATCCATGCCGGCGATGAGCCGATCCAGGTAGCCCAGGATGTGCAGGGCCACCGCGCCCCATACCATCCAGGACACCACCCGCTCCACCGCCTTCAGGGCCGGGCTGGGCTGGATGACGCTGCGCAGCAGGAAGAAGGTGGATTGGATGATGGCCATGGACAACAGCAGGGGCACAGCCAGATTGAGCAGATGCACGCTTTGCACCGTGGACAGGGCGGCCCGGCCCAGGAGCACCAGGCAGAGGGCGCCCAAGGGCGCCAGGAAGCGGGACCATTCGGCCGCGTGCCAGGTTTCCCGAGTCTTCTCCGACAGCCGCCCAACAAGACGGCGGGCAGCAAACCACCCCAGGGCCAGGGCGGCCAGGACCACGCCGGCCTGAGTCAGCAGGGCGGTGTTGGAAAGGTCGCTCAACAGGGCTTGCAGCAGATTCTGGACAGCAGGTTCGGCTTTCATGGGGCAGTCCTATCAGGGGTGCAACGGCAGGGAATGGATTTTGTGCCGCCGCCAGTTGGCCGCATAGGCCTCGGCCAAGGTGGGATTGCCTCGCAGCAGCAGCAGGTTTTCGGCATTGCGGTGCTGGGCGGCATGGGTGAAGTTGAAGGAGCCGGTGATCACCACGGCATCCGGAGTGCCGTTGTCGATGATCATCACCTTGTTGTGGGCAGCGACGTGGTCTGCGTCGATCCACACTGGCACCCCCTGCTGCGCCAGCCAGGCCACCAGGCTGGTAGAGATGGTCTCCATCTGCTGTCGGTCGGCGATGACCTGCACGTCCAGCCCTCGCCGTTTCGCGTCCACCAGGCCCTGGGCGATGTCCTTGTGGGTGAAGCTGTAGGCCTGCACCAGCACCTGTTTTCTCGCCCGGCGCAGCGCCTCCACCACCAGCGCGCCGGCTTCGTCGCCCGGGGTGAAGGCCACCTGGGCGCTGCCACGCAATGCCAATTCGAGGGGCGGCGAGGCCAGGGCCGGCGGCGCCAGCAACGCGAGCAGCAGCGACAGACGGCGCTTGCTCAACCGCGACGCTCCAGCACAGCGGCGAAGAAGCCATCCGTGCCATGCCGATCCGGGTCCAGGCGCAGATATTCCCCCATTTCCAAGGGTACGCGCTGGGCGGCCAGCACTGTCCCTGCGGGGACCAGGCGGAAATCCGGATGGTCGTGCAGGAAGGCGGCGACGATGGCTTCGTTTTCCTCCGCCAGCAGGCTGCATGTGGCATAGACCAGGCGGCCGCCGGCCTTCACCAGGCGGCTGGCAGAGGCCAGGATGGCCTGCTGCTTGGCCGTGAGTTCCGCCACGGACTCCGGCGTTTGGCGCCACTTCAGGTCCGGGTTGCGGCGCAGGGTGCCCAGGCCGGAGCAGGGGGCATCCACCAGCACCCGGTCGAACTTGCCGGCCAGGCGCTTCACTTTGGCATCCCGCTCATGGGCGATGACCTGGGCCTGGATGTTGGACAGGCCGGAGCGGGCCAGACGGGGCTTGAGCCGGGCCAGGCGTTTTTCCGACACGTCGAAGGCATAGAGACGGCCCGTGCCGCGCATCAGGGCCCCCAGCAGCAGGGTCTTGCCCCCGGCGCCGGCGCAGAAGTCGCACACCATCTCCCCGCGGCGGGGGGCCAGGAGCTGGCCCAGGAGCTGGCTGCCCTCATCCTGGACCTCCAGGCTGCCATCCAGGAACAGGGGGTGCTTTTGCAGGGCGGGCTTGCCTTGCATGCGCAGCCCCAGGGGCGAGAGTGGCGTGGGCGCGGCGCTGAAACCCTCCTGCTCCAAGGCGGCCAGGGCGGCCTCCCGGGTGATCTTGGCGGGGTTGATGCGCAAATCCAGGGG
>CAZYEY010000134.1:0-10741 GCA_964646585.1 uncultured Thiobacillus sp.
CGAGCGCAGCGCTCAGGGTGGGAACGCGCCGCCCCGGCGACGGCAGCGGGGCCTGTGCCGGGCTCGGTCCGGGGAGGCGGAGGGCGTTGTCGGCGGGCTCATGACCCTGCTCGGCCTGGTAGGGGCCACCGGGGCGGGCGAAGACGGCGGGGGCGTCCAGCACGTAGAGGGGGGTGTCGGTCCGGGGCATGGCGCTCAGCAGGAGACGCGCCTCGTTCCCCCCGGGAAGATCGGAAAGGGTGCCCACCACCACGGCCGTGCCGAGCTTTTCCAGCACCGCGGGATAGCCCGGCAGCAACATGCGGCAGTCCACGCCCACTTCCCGCAGAGCCGGGGGCAGGGCGCCGGAGACATCGCCCAGGCCGCCGGTCTTGATCAGGGGCAGGGCTTCGGAGGTGGCGAATAGAATATTCATGAAAACGTATCCCTATAACTTTTTTACCAATCAGTTCGCGGCAAAACGACCGATAAACCCATCCGTCAGCAACCAAGCCTTCCAGGAAGGGAAGACATGCGCGACAACCAACCTGTCGTCAATCAGGAATGCCTGATTCCGGAGGACGCGGCCATCGTGAGCAGGACCGATTCCCGGGGGGTCATCACCTTCGTCAATGACGATTTCATCGCCTTCGCCGGGTTCGACCGGGAAGAGTTGATTGGCCAGCCCCATAACATTGTGCGCCACCCGGACATGCCCCAGGAAGCCTTCCGGGACTTATGGGCCACCCTGCAGTCGGGCCGGGCCTGGACCGGCCTGGTGAAGAACCGCCGCAAGGACGGCGCCTATTACTGGGTGAAGGCCACTGCCACGCCCACGCCGGATGGTGGCTACATGTCCGTGCGGGTGGCGCCCACCCGGGATGAGGTGGCCGCAGCGGACGCCTTGTACCGGCGCCTGCGGGAGCATCCGGACGTTCATCTGGAAGGCGGGCAGGTCGTCCCCACAGGACTGGCGGCCCTGGTGCATTGGACCTTGGACCGCAGACTCAGTACCAAGCTGTGGGTGTCCACCCTGGCTTCCATGGTTGGCATCCTCCTGGCCGTGGCCGTGGGCTGGCTGGGGCTGGACGCGATGGCGGCCGGCCAATCGCCAGAGACCTATCGGATGGCCTTGGGTGGCTTGGCCCTGTTCACCCTTCTGGTCTGGCCGCCGGTGGCTTTCTGGGTCATCCGTACCTTCAGCAGGCCCTTGGGCCAGGCCATCGACGCGGCCCGCGCCATTGCCGCCTTCGACCTGTCCAGGCCGGTTCCCCTGGCCGGGAAGGACGAGGTGGGCGAACTGCTGAATCAATTCGCCATCATGCGCAACAACCTCCAGGAAGGCGCGGCCATGATCAAGCAGAACACCCGTCGTCTCGACGGGGTGGTGCACAACATGACCGATGCCAGTGGGGAGGCTGCCGATGTGGCAAGGGAGCAGGCCGAATCCTCGGCCAGCATGGCGGCGGCCGTGGAGGAACTGTCCGTTTCCATCGACCAGGTGGGTGAGCACGCGGCGGAGGCCAACGCCGTTTCCCGGGAGTCGGGCGAGGCGTCCCTGGCCGGAGGCAAGGTGGTGCACGATACCGCGGGCGAGATCCGCCGCATCGCCGAAGCGGTGAACGGTTCGGCCGCCACCATCCGCGAACTGGAAGCTTATAGCGTGGAAATCTCCTCCATCGTGGACGTCATCAAGGAGATTGCCGAGCAGACCAATCTGCTTGCCCTCAACGCCGCCATCGAAGCGGCCCGGGCGGGCGAGGCCGGAAGGGGGTTCGCGGTGGTAGCCGAGGAGGTGCGCAGGCTCGCCGAGCGCACCGCCAACTCCACCCAGAAGATCACCGCCATGATCGGCAAGGTCCAGCAAGGCGCCCGCCAGGCGGTGGCGGACATGGAAGCCGGCGTGACCAGGGTGACCGAGGGCGTGCGCATGGCCCTCGAGGCGGGGGATTCCGTGGCCGACATCCGGAACAAGTCGGAGCGGGTCATGCGCGCCGTGGATGACATCAACCTGGCCTTGAAGGAACAAAGCGTGGCGGCCCGGGAGATTGCCCGGAACGTGGAGCGGGTCGCCCAGATGACCGAGCGCAGTTCCGAGGCCAGCCGCAGGGTGGCCGGCGTGGCCAAGGATGTGGCCGGCCTCACCGACGAGATCCGCCGCCTGGCGGATCTGTTCAGGATTTGATCCTCAGGGTTTCAGATAGACGTAGCCTTCCCGGGCCTGGAGCCTGCCGATCTCGGCGACGCCGGAGGGCACTACCTGGGCTTCCAGAATCACGGCGTCGTCGTCCAGCTTGCGGCTTTTCAGGGTGTTGCGGCAGACGCGGAATTCCACGCCCTGGTCCTTGAGGCTGGCAACCTGGGGAGCGAAAGCGCCCTTGTCGTCCTTGGCGTCGTTGAGCAGGAAGTCGATGCCCCTGCCATGGGTGACCACCACGATTCTCGCGTTCGGGCTGGCGTTCATGTGGTTTTCCACGTTGCGCAGGGCGATGCGGGCGACACTGGAATCGTTGACGTGGTAGACCACTTTTTCCTGGACACCGGTCTCCACCGGCAGCTTCCCGGCGATTGCCGGGCTGGCGGTGATGGCGGTGGGCAGGATCAGGGCGCTGGCCAGCAGGGCGGCCGGAAGGGGGATGGGTTTCATCGTCTTCTCCAGGGGTCATGTGGAAAATGCCACGGCGGTAGGACGAACTGGGCGGGCCGTATATTTCTGGAATATTTCGACTACCCGCCTCGTCTCATTCCCCATAACCCGATTTCATAGGCTGACATGCGCCACCTGTTCTCACTGCTCAATTTCCCGGTCCGCCGCCGTTTCGAGGCGATGCGGCCGCGTCTGCATCGGCTGGCCTATGCCTGGTGCCATGACCCCGCCCTGGCGGACGACCTGGTCCAGGATTGCCTGGCCAAGGCCCTGGTGAACGCTGCCCAGTTGCGCGACCCCCAGGCCCTGGAGGGATGGCTGTTCTCCATCCTCAACAATTGCTGGCGCGACCATCTGCGCGGCCGGCGGGATTTCCTCGACGTGGCGGATCTGGACGAGGTGGTGGTTTCCGATGCGCCAGGCCCGGAGCAGGAATACGCCACACGCCAGACCGTGCGGCGGGTGCGGCGGGCCATTGCCACCCTGCCCGTGGGCCAGCGCCAGGTGCTGACCCTGGTGGACATCGAGGAGTGCGCCTATGCCGAGGTGGCGCGCATTCTGGATGTGCCGGTGGGCACGGTGATGAGCCGCCTGTTCCGGGCCAGACAGGCCCTGAAGCAACGCCTGGCCGCGGAAGCGGCTGCCGGTGATCCGGTGGTCAGTCCATTCACGACAATCAGGAGGGTGAAATGAAGGAAGCGCCAAGCACGGAATATCTCCAGGCCTTCATCGATGGAGAGCTCACCCGCGAGGAGCGGGAACGGGTGCTGGCCCTGCTGGCATCGGACCCGGAATTCAAGGCCGGGGCCTGTGAATTGCGCACCTTGAAGGAAATGGTGCGGGGCGCTTATGGGGAGGTGCCCCCTGCTCCGGCCCGTTCCGGTGGAGGACTCGCCCGCTCGGGGCTTGGGCGGGCGGTCGCCGCCGGCCTGTTCCTGGCCCTGGGCCTGGGCGGAGGCTGGCTGGCCCGCGACCGCCTCGGAACCGGGGTGGGCTTTGACCGCCTGCCCACCCTTCCCGGCGGGCTTCAGCCCATCGCCCTGTCCGAGCGGGTGGACCCGGGCAAGATCATCCTGCACCTGGATTCCGCCGAGCCCGGGCGCCTGGCCGGCGTGCTGGACACGGCGGAGAAACTGCTGGCCCAGGGCGGACCAGGAGCCCGCATCGAGATCGTCGCCAACAGTTACGGCCTCGACCTGCTGCGCGCCGATGTCACGCCCCTGGGGCCCCGCATCGCCGACATGGCCCAGCGCCACGCCAACCTGCGCTTCGTCGCCTGCGGCCAGACCGTGGCCCGCCTCAAGCGGGAAGGGGTCCGGGTGGCGCTGCTGCGGGAAGCCGCCACGGTGACCTCCGCCATCAACGAGATCATGACCCGCATGGGCCAGGGCTGGGTCTACGTGAAGGTCTGAGCCGGGCTTGAAGTTCTCCGGCGCCGGGCCGATAACCATCCCCAATCGCCATGACAGGATGGAGGACGGCATGCTGGAAATCGGTCTTTACGGTCTTGGCCGCATGGGCGGCAACATGGCCCGGCGGCTTGCCCGGGGCGGGGTTCGGGTCCACGCCCTGAACCGCAGCTTCCAGGTGGCGGAGAGGCTGGCCGGCGAGGAGGCCAACGTGGTGGCCTGTCCCACGCCCGAGGCCATGGTGGCCGGCCTGGCCTCGCCCCGGATCGTCTGGCTCATGCTGCCGGCGGGGGAGGCCACCGACCAGGCCATCCGCGATCTCATGCCCCTGCTGAGTGCCGGCGATCTGCTGGTGGACGGCGCCAACGGCTATTACCGGGACGCCATGGGCCGCGCCGCTGAACTGGCCGCCACCGGCATTCGTTTCGCCGACGTGGGCGTGTCCGGCGGCGTCTGGGGCCTGGCCAATGGCTACTGCCTCATGGCAGGCGGCGCCGGGGAGGACGTGGCCCGCCTCGAACCCTTCCTGAAAATTCTCGCCCCCACCCCCGATACCGGCTGGCTCCATGCCGGCCCGGTGGGGGCCGGCCATTTCACCAAGATGGTCCACAACGGCATCGAGTACGGCATGATGCAGGCCCTGGCGGAGGGCTTCGCACTGCTGGGAGCCAAGAAGGAATTCGACCTGGACCTGGCCGCCGTCTCCGAGCTTTGGCGGCACGGTTCCGTGGTGCGCTCCTGGCTGCTGGACCTCACCGCCGATTTCCTCAAGCACGATCAGAAGCTGGAGGACGTCGCGCCCCTGGTGGCGGACTCTGGCGAGGGCCGCTGGACCGCCCTGGAATCCGTGGATCTGGGCGTGCCCACCCCGGTCATGACCCTGGCCCTGATGAGCCGCTTCGCCAGCCAGGGCAGGGGGGACTACGCCAACAAGCTGCTGGCCATGATGCGCAAGGGCTTCGGCGGCCACGCGGTGCGGAAGTAGGGGGCGCCATGTTCGATCAGGAAACCCCGCTGCCGCCTTGCAGCTTCGTCATCTTCGGCGCCACCGGCAACCTCTCCAGCGGCAAGCTGCTGCCCGCCCTTTACCGGCTGGAGGAGGCGGGCCGCCTGCCCGAGGGTCTGAGCCTCATCGCCCAGGGCCGCAAGCCCTTCGACGAGACGGGCTGGCGCGATCACGTGGCGGAACTCCTGGAAAGGAAGCTCCAGCCGGATGCCCAGGTGCTGGCCCGCTTCCTGGCCCGCTTCGACTACCTGCGCGGCGAGCTGAACGAGGCCGACACCTACACCCGCCTCAAGGAGACGCTGGCCAAGCCCAAGATGGGCGTGTGCTCCAACGTGGTGTTCTATCTGGCCATCAAGCCCGGCGATTTCGGCGCGGTGATCAAGAACCTGGACGCCTGCGGCCTCAACAAGCCCCGGGGCCTCCACCGCATCGTGGTGGAAAAGCCCTTCGGCACCGACATCGAGTCGGCCCGGGTGCTGAACCAGCTCCTCCACCGCTACTTCGAGGAGGAGCAGGTCTTCCGCATCGACCACTACATGGGCAAGGAGACGGTGCAGAACCTGCTGGTGTTCCGCTTCGCCAACACCCTCATCGAGAACCTGTGGAACCGCAACTTCATCGACCACGTGCAGATCACCGTGGCCGAGGAGGTGGGCATCGGCAGCCGGGCCGACTACTACGACCGGGCCGGGGCCATGCGCGACATGCTGCAAAACCATCTGATGCAGCTCATGACCCTGGTGGCCATGGAGCCGCCGCCGGCCCTGGAAGCGGACGCCCTGCGGGACGAGAAGGTGAAGGTGCTGCGCTCCATCCGCCCCATTTCCCGGCGCTCGGTCCATGCCCATGCCTTCCGCGCCCAATACAAGGCGGGGCGAATCGGCAGCGAGCTGGTGGCGGGCTACCAGGAAGAGATGAACGTGGAGCCGGACTCGGTCACCGAGACCTTCGTGGCCGCCAAGTTCTACATCGACAACTGGCGCTGGCGCGGCGTGCCCTTCTACCTGCGCACCGGCAAGCGGCTGAAGCAGAACCTGTCCATGATCGCCATCCGTTTCCGCCATCCACCCCAGCAGTTGTTCCGGGAAACCCCCCTGGAAGTGCTGGAGCCCAACTGGATCGTGCTTTCCATCCAGCCGGAGGAGTCCATGCACATGGAACTCCACGCCAAGCAGCCCGGGCTGGGCATGGACACCCGGGTGCTCAAGCTCAATGCCAGCTACCGCAACCCGGACGAGAACCCGCTGGACGCCTACGAGGCCCTGCTGCTGGATGTCATCGAGGGCGACCGCACCCTGTTCATCCGCTTCGACGAGGTGGAATGGGCCTGGCGGGTGGTGGACCCCATCCTCAAGCACTGGGCCCTGGAGCGGGATTTCATCCACACCTATCCGGCGGGCAGTTGGGGGCCCATCGAGGCCAATCGCCTGTTCGATGGCGAGGACACGGAGTGGCGCAACGGGGTGTGAGCCCACGGGCGGCGTATCATTCCCCGTGTTCGGGCGCCTTGCCGGGCCCAACTGATGGATGGGGATATCCGTGGGCACAATGAAGAACCAAGACCGCATCGTGGTGCTGACCGACGCGGTGCTGATTACCTGCATCGTCCAGCGCGGCGCCGCCGAGGAAGCGGTGCAGGCCGCGCGCAAGGCCGGCGCCCAGGGCGCCACCATCTTCTATGCCCGGGGCACGGGAGTGCGGCAGAAACACCTGGGCGTGCTGGGGGTGACCCTGTCGGCGGAGAAGGAAGTCATCTACATCGTCGCCGCCTCCGACCAGGCCGACCGCATCTTCGAAAAGATCTACCTGGCAGCCAAGCTGGATACGCCGGGCATGGGCATGATCTACATGACGCCCCTTGAGAAAATGGCCACCTATGTGCCCGAGGAAATCGTCGAGCGTTTCGGACATGGCTAGGACCATGCCCCCCAGCGACCGCTACAAGGTCATCCATTGCATCCTCCCTGCCGGCCGGGCCCACGCCATGCTGGACCGTCTCAGGGAGGAGAAGGGCATCGCCAGCGTCTTCTTCCACCACTCCCGGGGCGGCGGCATCAGCACCCGGAAAGGACGGGAGTCCTTCCACTACCTGGAACGGGAGATCGCCACCGTCCTGGTGCCGGAAGCCCGGGCCGACGAAATCTTCGAATTCATCTACTTCGCCTCCGGCGTGAATCAGCCCCATGCCGGCATGGTGCTGATGGAAAAGACCCGGCTCGCCATCCCCCTGCGCCTGCCGCAGACGGACATCTGACCCGACGAAGACCCTACGGGCCGGCCCGGGAGGTGACAGGGCTTCCCCAGGCGGCGTTGGGCGGCATGGCCCGCTCTTGCCTCAGTGCCCCAGGCTTTCCTTCTCCATCAGGATGTAGGTGTTGTAGGCGTTGCGCCGGTTGGCCTCGGCGAAGGCAGGCAGGTTCTCGTATTTCGACCAGTCGGTCCTGGCGTAGGCCTCCTCGAAGGGCGCCAGGTCCGCCACCGCCTTGCCCATCTGTTCGCGCAGGTAGCGCAGGTAGTCCCGGGTCAGGGTCAGGTCGTCCATGGGAGCGCTGGAGGCACCGCCGTGGCCCGGCACCAGAAGCTTCGGCTTGAGGGCGATAAGCTTGTCCAGGGCGGCCAGCCACTTGCCCGAATCGGCTTCGCCCACGAAAGGCACCCGGCCCTTGAACACCAGGTCGCCGGCGTAGAGCACGCCATCCTCTTCCACGTACAGCACCAGATCTTCGTCGGAATGGGCGGGGCCCACGTGGCGGATGCGGAAATGCAGGCCGCCCAGCTCGAAGTCGGTGTCCCCGGCGAGCCAGCGGTCGGGTTCCGGGAAGCGCTGGGTCTTGTCGTTGATCCACCGGCCCAGGATGTCCTTGCGCTGGGCGAAGCGCAGCTTCGCCGCCTCGGAGCCCACCACGCCCTTGCCGCCCTGGTGGGCCCAGATCTCCGCCCCCAGGTCCTTGAATACCTGGATGCCGTAGTAATGGTCGGCGTGGTAGTGGCTGACGATGACCCGCTTGATGGGCTGCTTCGTCACGGCGCGGATGCGCATCACCATGGCCTGGGCCAGGGAAGGGGAGCCCAGGGTGTCGAACACCACCACCCCGGCGGGGGTGACCACGAAGCCGGCGTTGGACATGAAGCCCTGGTTCGCGGTGCTGGCGGCCCCGGCCAGGCCGGGAATGAAATAGCTGTGGGCGGCCAGCTTCACCGCCTTCACCGGGACCGTGACCGGGGGGTAGGCAGTTCCGGCGGCCAGGAGCTGGGGAGAGAAGAAAAGACAGAGGATGAATAAAAGTGAGCGCATGGCGGCCATTCCCGGCGTAGTGGTGGAGGATGGACCGGCAGGCCGGCCCCTGGTTCACGGGGATTATAGGAAGCCAGGGTGGGTTCCTTCTGTAGTATCTTCCGACGGTTTCCAGCCCCATTGCCTGCCACCGTGGCCCTGAAAAAGTTCCTGCCTTTCCTTCTGGCCTTCGTGCTGCCCCTGGTGCTGATTTATGCCTGGTGGGGGGGCTTCAACGAGGCCGAGATCGGGGAGACCACGGCCGGCCCTTACACCTACGTCTACCTGGAGCAAAAGGGGGACTACTCCAAGCTGCCGGAACTGGCCGGCGAGGTGCGCAAGGAGATGGATGCAGCCGGCATCGCCCCCGGCAAGCCCATCACCGTGCTCTATTCGAACCCGGATCTGGTGGACGTGGGCGAGCGTGTCGGCCGCACCGGTTTCCTGGTGGGGCCCGATGTCCAGGTGAAGCCGCCCTTGATGCTGGACACCATCCCCGCCCGGCGGGTTCTCGCCGTGCGGGTCCAGGCTGGCAGCCTGCTGGCGCCGGGCAAGGCCTACCTGGCCTTGGATCGCCATCTCCAGGCCCAGGGCCGGGGCATCCACATGCCCACGGTGGAAATCTACGAGCCGTCGGACAGCCCCATGTCCATGGGGCGGCTGACCGTCGAGATGGCGCTGCCTTGAGGACTGGTCCATGAGTCTGTTCGCGGTGCTGGCCGCCCTGGCCCTGGAGTACCGCTGGCCCGAGCGGCCCGAACAGCCCCGCCGGCGGGCCGGGGATTGGCTGGCCTGGCTGCTGGAGAACCTCAACGCCGGCGGCGAGCAGCACGGCGCCCTGGCCTGGACCCTGGGCGCCCTGCTGCCCGCCATGGCGGCGGCGGGCGTCGCGGCCCTGCTGGGTGGGCTATGGCATCCCCTGGGCTGGGTCTTCGACGTGGTGGTCCTCTATTTCTGTCTGGGCTTCAAGGCAGCCTCCTTCCATGCCGCGGCCATCATGGGGATGCTGGACGAGGGGGATGCCGAGGCGGCCCGGGCCCAGCTCACCGCCTGGCGGCCGGGCATCCTCGCCGGGGCGGACCGGGATTCCCTGCTGCGCCAGGTCCTGGAGGAGACCCTGCGCCAGTCCCTGGTGCGCCTGTTCGGCGTGCTGTTCTGGTTCCTCGTCTTTGGCGGCGCCGGCGCGCTGCTCTACCTGCTCACCCGCCTGGCCCGGGACCGCTGGCACGGCGAGCCCGCCTTCGGCCAGTTCAGCCGGCGCATGGCCGGCTGGCTGGACTGGCTGCCGGTGCGGGCCGTGGCCTTCAGCTTCGCCATCGCCGGTAATTTCCAGGATGCGGTGGAGTCCTGGCGCGGTCAGGCCCGGGGCTGGGGCGACGAGAACGATGGCATCCTGCTGGCGGCTGGCGCCGGCGCCCTGGGCCTGCGACTGGGCGGCGACATCCGCCTGCCCGCCGGGGAACTGGCCAGGCCCCGCCTGGGCCTGGGGGAGCCCCCCGGCCCCGATGCCGTGGATGCGCTGGTGGCCCTGGTCTGGCGCGCCGCCCTGATCTGGGTCGCGGTGTTGGGCCTGCTCTGGCTGGGCAGCCTGTAGGGCCTCCACGACACGTATCCGCGTCCCACGCAGGCTCACCGGATGAGCCTGGACCGTGCCATGCTGCAAGCGCGTGGCTTGCACGCAGAAGCTGCCCTCGCGGCAGGAAGGGAGATGAAGCATGAGCGAATTTGAACTGTCCTCCAATCTCCAGGCACTGAAAACCGCCCTTGCGCCGGTGCTCGCCCGCCTGCGTGCGGCCCTGGCGGCCCGGGAATCCGCCAGCCTGCCCTGCCCGGACATGGTGGAGGAAGTGGAATGGCATGGGGCGCGCATGGCAGAGGAGATCCAGCGCCTGAAAACCCTCGTCAACGAGACCCTGGCCCCCGCGGCCTTGGCGGATGGCCGGGCCGAACAGGCGGAGCGGGCCGCCAGGGCGCTGCTGGCCTGGATCGATGCCTGGGCAGCGCGCATGGCGGAAGTGGAGCGCCTGCAGCCCGCCCCCGACGAACGGGACGCCCGCGACTGGCTGGCGGCCGCCTACCGGCGCACCCTTGGCGAGTTGTCCGCCGGGCTAGAAGCCCTGCTGCGCATCCTGGAAGACCCGCAGGGCGAGCTGGCCCGGCGCGGCCTGCCCACGGAAGGGCCGTTTACCCTGCGGCTGGCCGTCACCCTGACGGCGGGCCCGGAAGTGGACGCGCTGGCCGACTGGTCCAGGCGATGGATCCGGCGAATTCAACCCGGCGCGCGGCGCCCCCGCCGCCACGGCCGGGGCTTCTGGGGCTGGGTGGGCGCAACCGCCCTGGGCAGGTGGATCGGACGGGACCTGGCGGGCGACGGTAGAGGGCAGGAGCGGGGACATTTTCCGGGTTCCGCGCCCGTCACCTATCCC
>CAZYEY010000135.1:0-5177 GCA_964646585.1 uncultured Thiobacillus sp.
TGGAGGCCCCCCCGTGGCCGGCAACGCCGGCGATGGCATTGTGTTGGACGGCGGCCAGGACGACCCACGCGCCCCCGTTCCCCGTCTTGCCGGCCCCGCTGATCGGGGCGGTGGTATCGGACTCCACCGTGGAGATGGCCACCGCCGACCCACCCCGGCCTTGCCGCCGTAACTGGCGGAACCGGCCACGCTGCGGATGTCTGAGTTGTCCCTGGCATCCAGCACCACGGTGGAATCCGCGTCCACGTCGGCGTCGTCGATGGCCGCCTCGGTGACGTTATCGATGGTGCTGTAGGACACGGAGCCGGCGATGCCCACCTTGTCGCCGCCGGCGCCGCCGGCCGAGATGGACCACATGGCCTTGCTGTTCTCGGCCGACAGACGCACGCCGCCGCCAGTCACGCTGACGGTGGCATCGGCGATGCCGGCCCGGGTGTCCTTCACCAGCTGGTTCCAGGTGAAAGCCCCGGCCAGGCCGGCGCTCTTGCCGTTGGCCACGGTGAGGGACCCGGCTCCGGCCAGGATCAGGCTGTCGTCCTTGGCCCGGGCGGTGAGGCCCCGGTCCAGGAACACCTGGCGCTCGGCGCTACCGTCCCGGTCCAGGTCCAGGGCGACGAGGCTGGGGGCGCCGCCCGAGACGCTGACCGTGGACAGGTCGGCGATGCGGGCGTGGGTGACGTTGTCGATCAGGTTCACCGCCGCCGCGCCGGAGATGCCCACCCCGGACTTGCCCTGCTGACCCGTGTCCTGGGCGTTGGTCTTGGTGCCGTCGCCGCCGGTCTTGCCGCTGTCGTCCTCGTTGGCGGAGGGGCCGGAGCCGGCCACGGCGAAGGCGCCCACGGTGCCCGTGGTATCCGCCGCCAGGAGCAGGTTGCCGCTGGCGATGATGCTGCCACCACTGCCGGTTTCGCCGGGCCGGTTGCCGATCAGGGCCCGGGTGTCCCGGTCCACGTCGTTGATGGCGACGGAAAAACCGATACCCACGCTGCCGGAGCGGGCCACGCCCCCGGCGGCATTGATGAGCAGGCTGTCGTCGATGGCCCGCACCAGCACGTCGTTGGCGATCACATCCACTCCGGAGCCGATCTGGGCGACGGTGGTCACATCGACGTTCACCAGGGAGAAGGCGCCGTTGATGGAGACCTTGCCGGCCTTGCCCACGGTTTCCGCCAGGGTGATGTCGTAGAAGCTGGTATCCGCCGCCACCGCCAGGTCGTCCGCCTTCACCGTGGCGCCCCGGGAAATACTGGCCTCACTGCCGCCGGTGAGGTTGAACTGGTGATAGGAACCGCCGAAGCCGGCGCTGCCGCTGTCGCTGCTGCCGCTGCCGAGGGAGGACGGATCGAACTCGGGCACCCCCACCAGGTTGAGGATGCCATGGGTGGCCTGGGCCGATACGGTCAAGTCCTGGTTGGCCCCCGGGGTGACGGCGCCGGCGTTGATGTCGGCGTCGCCGATGCGGGCGGTGGCTTTCTGGTCCAGGGTGAAGAAATCCACCGTGCCGGCGAAGGCCAGCTTTTCGCTTTCCACCGCGGTCTGGGTCCAGGAGGTGGCGCCCACCGGATCGCCGGCCAGTTCGTAGAGGTTCTCGCCCAGCTTCCTCCAGGCCGTGGCGCTGTTCCAGTCCATGGCCTTGAAGGCGTCCACGATGTCCAGCCACTGTTGCCAGAAGGGTGTGACCAGGCTCTGGGAAACCACGGCGATGGGGCCGTCGGCGTTGATCACGGCGCCGTCGCCGATGGGGGCGTCGGCGTGGTGGCTGATGTCGATGACCGCCACGGAAGCGGAGATGGCCACCTTCTTCTTGTCAGAGGGCGCGTTGGGATCGCCGGGCAGCTGGGTGTCCAGATCCCGCTGGTCCACCGCCGCCGAGGTCTCGAAGGCCAGGCTTTCCTCGGCCTTGGCGATGACGTCAAGGCGGCCGTGGGAGGTGACGTGGGCGCCACCGGCCACCTGGGCTGTGACGCTGTTGTCGTTGTCCGCCCAGGCGAAGGCCGCGGACAGGCCCAGCTTGCTGCTGGCGCCGCTACGCTGGTCCATGTCCGGCGCCTTGGCGACGAAGTCGGACAGCTTCTCGAACAGAATCTCGTCCACCGGCCGGGCGCTGGTGATGGCCTCCTGCAGATCGGGGCTGCCGGCGGTGCCGGCGGCGGCGGAGACTTCCGTTTCCGCTTGGGCCAGCGTGGACTTCACCGCCACGGAGCCCGCCGTGACGTTGCCGCCCAGGCTGGCGGTGAGGGTGGTTTCGCTGATTAGCACGGAGACGCCGGCGGAGGCGATGCCGTCCTTGAATGAACCACCGCTGGCGTTGACGCTGTGTTCCTTCTTGCCGCTGGCTTCCACGTCCAGGCTGGCGGCCCGGGAGATGGTGGCGGCGCTGCCCACGATGGTTTCCGCCGTCTGGTTGGCAATGCCCACGGCGAAGGCGAAATTGGCGTATTTGCTGGCCGACGAGGCCATGTTGCTCCAGGTGCCGCTGTTGACCGTATCGACGCTCATGGACAGGGTGCTGTCCGCCTGGCTCTTCAGGCTCATGGCCCCGTCGGAGCCCAGGGTGGCGTTGCCGATGGTGACCAGGGCCTTGGCGTCCGTTTCGCCATAACCAAACCCCACCACGGTGCTCATCACCTTCATGCTGGCGTCGGCCATGGCCTGGGATTCGATTTCCAGCTTGCCGGTGGCATCGATGTTCGCTCCCCCATCCACGTCCACAGTGGCGTGGGCGGTGGAGAAGGTCACATTGGCACCGACCCGCAGGCTGCCGAGGAAATCCAACACGGTGTCGGCATACTCATTGCCGGTCCATACCCACTTGTCGTTGGCCACCGCCTTGATGGAGACATCGGCTCCCTTGATGACGGCGTTATTGATGCTGATGGAGGCAATGGAATCTTCCACGGAACCGAAGGCCGGGGTGGACTGATTGTCCGTGGCGGCAATGGTGACGTTGCCGGCCGTATGGCCGTTGTCGGCGTTGGCCAGCAACTGACTGCCGTTCTTGATCTCGATCTGCTTGGCGCTGAGGGTGATGTCGCCGGAATTCCCCTGGGAGGCCAGGGTCTGGTGGTTGCTCCGGGTGTCGGCGGCGGCACCGATGTCCCGGGAGGACAGCAGCACGTTGTCCAGGGTGATTTTCTTGTCGGCGCTGAGGGTGATGCTGGCGCCATGGGAGTAGAAATCGTGGCCGCTGCCAGTCCATTCCAGGTTTTCCGGGTCGATGAGGATCCTGCCCCCGGCGCCCGGGGCAGACAGGCCGGCGCCGGCGAGGCGCACCGTGTCCCGGGCGGAGAACTCGACGAAGCCGCCCGCGCCGTCGGCGCCGGCGTCGGCGGAGACCTTGCCGGTGGTCTCCAGGGTGGAGTTGCCCTGGGCCATGACCGTGACCGTGCCGCCCCGGGCCGCCAGCCCCACCCCATCGGCGGCCACTTCACCCGCCACGGCGATGTCTCCGGCGGCGACGATGCGGATCACGCCGCCGTCCATCTTCACGTCGGCGGCGGTCTGGATGCCATCCACGTTGACCAGGTCGGCGAAGGCGACACGGGCCTGGCCGCCGGCGAGTACCCGGGCACCGGGCGCGACTTCGACGTTGCCGCCGGCCAGGGCGATGGCGTCGGCGGCATGGATGCGGCCTTGCACGAGGATCAAGCCGCTTTGGGACAGGGGCACCTGGCCCGCCAGGGCCTGGGCGGTGGCGGCGGCGTCGATGTCGCCAGCAGGGCTGACGAGCCGGTCCATGAAGCCGGGGGTGGGGGTGGCCAGGGTAAGGCTGCCGACGTTGAGGACACCACCGGCGCCAACAACGATGCCGTGGGGGTTGAAGAAGAAGACGTTGCCGCCGATGCGGCCATCCTTGTAGGCGTTGACCAGACCGTTGATGTAGGAGGTCTGGTCATGCACCAGATTGAGGAGGTTGCTGGTCTGGCCGGGCAGGTGCAGGTTGACCGTGTTGGCGGCTTCGACGTTGAAGCGGCTGAAGGAGTTGAAGGCGCTCTGCCCCCGGATGGTCTGGGTGGTGATGTCCGTCACCGATCCGTTGACCGTCACCTGGGTCTGGGTGCGGCCATCGGGAACGATGGAGGCCGCATTGGCGATCAGGCTTGGCAGGGCGAACAGCCCGGCGGACAGCATGCCGGCGTTGAACCAGGCACAGCGGCGCAGAATGCACAAATACTGCTGGCGCAAAAATCCCAGGGCGGCGTAACTCATGGTCCTTCTCCTCGCCCTCGGCCATGCCTCGGGCAGATCGTCGTTCGTTACCCTGAATCAAAGCATCCGGGCCCGTGCCGGTGAATACGAGAAAGTGCGTAGGGAATCGTCGAAACTTCGTCGTTCTCCAGGTGGAGCCCTAGGATGGATGCCCAGACAACCCGCCCATCAGCCGGAAGGGCGCGACAGTGGGTGTTTTCCCGGCCGCTTGTGAGCGGCGTCACGGGAGACACCTCAACGGCCCATGAGGTGCATGAGGGCGTAGGCCGCCATCTCGGCGGCGTTGCGGGTGCCCAGCTTGCGGCCCAGATTCTCCCGGTGCTTCTGCACGGTCAGCGCGCTGATGCCCAGGCGGGCGGCAATCTCCTTGCTGGACAGGCCTTCGGCCACGTATACGAGGATTTCCCGTTCCCGGGGCGTCACCGGGATGGGGGGCTGGCCCGCATCGGGTTCCAGCAGATGGGCGATGGCGGGACTGAGGTAGCGCCGGCCCAGGGCCAGGGCGCGGATGGCGTCGATGAGTTCCCGGCTGTCCTCGCTCTTGGGCACGTAGCCGTCCATGCCCATGGCCAGGGCGGTGCGCACCGAGGCGGGATCGGTACGGGCGGTGAGGGCCAGCAGCCGGGTTTCCGTGCTTTCCTGGCGCAGGCAGCGGGCCACCTCCAACCCGTCCATGACCGGCAGGCCCAGGTCCAGCACCGCCACCCGGGGCTTGAGCAGGTAAGCCATGCGCAAGGCTTCGCCGCCATCGCAGGCCTCTCCCACCAGCTCGAAATCCCGTTCCCGGCCCAACAACATGCGCATGCCCTCGCGGACCAGCGCATGGTCGTCTGCGATCAGGATGGTAATCTTGCCCGTCATCGCGTCGGTTCCCGCCCAATTCGAGGGGGCGAAAGTTACCACGAGCGTCCCTCGTCACCCGAAAGGTTCCACTGCACTTGAACGTGTCCCGGCAACCCGCCCCGCCC
>CAZYEY010000136.1:0-12903 GCA_964646585.1 uncultured Thiobacillus sp.
GGGTCTGGGGGGCCGGGAGGCCAGATCGCCATGGAGACGCTCCAGGATGGCGGCCCAGGCTGGCGCCGCGCCGCTGACGCCGGAGACGTCGTGCATGGGTTCGCCGGAGAAATTGCCCACCCAGACCCCCACGGTGTAGTGGGAGGAGAAGCCCACGCACCAGTTGTCGCGCATGTCCTTGCTGGTGCCTGTCTTCACGGCGGTCCAGAAACGGGTGGCGAGGGGGTTTTCCAGGCCGAAGGTGGGGGCCCGGGCTTGGCGGTCGGCCAGGATGTCGGCGATGAGAAAGCTGCTCTCGGGGCTCGCGGCCCGGATGCCGGTCCGGCGGGGTGCGGCCGGAGTGAAACGGGGGGGCGTCATCAGACCGCCGTTGGCCAGGCCCCGGTAGGCGTTGACCAGTTCATCCAGACTGACGTCCAGATTGCCCAGGGCCAGGGCGGGGCCATAGAAATCCGCCGCTTCGGTCACCTGGAAACCGAAGCGGGTCAGGCGGGCGGCGAAGGCTTCCTGCCCCACCAGCTGGAGGGTGCGCACCGCCGGGATGTTGAGGGAACTTGCCAGGGCGGCGCGCAAGCTCACCAGGCCGCGATGGGCGCGGTCGTAGTTTTGCGGCGCGTACTCGCCGCTGGCGGTGGCGATGGACAAGGGGGTGTCCTCGATGGGGGAGGCGGCGGTGAGCAGGCGCTTTTCCAGGGCCAGACCGTACAGGAAAGGCTTCAGGGTGGAGCCGGCCTGGCGTCGGGCTGTCACCCCGTCGCTATGGGGCGAGCCCGAGGCCGCCGAGCTGAGGCTGACGTAGGCCAGCACCTCGCCACTGGCATTGTCCAGGACCAGGGCCGCAGCATCCTGGACGTTGCGGGGGCCCAGACGGACGAGTTGCTCCCGCAAGGTGGCGGTGACGTGGCGTTGCAGATCTCCATCCAGCGTGGAGTCGAGACGCCCGCTTTTTTTCGGGGCGGGAGATTCCACGGCGGACAGGGATTCCCGCGACAGGCGCCTGGCCAGATGGGGTGCCAGGTTCGCCGTCGGTAGAATGGGGACTCGACCGCTCAGGGTGCTCAGGGTGAGGCGGCGCAGGCGCGGGCAATCCGCCGCCATGGGGGTGTCTGCCGCCAGGGCGCAGACCCGTCTCGCCACCGCTTCCGGCTTGGCGTTGGGAGCGCGGAGGAGGGCGGCGAGGATGAGGGATTCAGGGTCGGAAAGCCCCACCGGCCGCTTGTCGAACAACGCTCGGGCGGCGGCGTCGATGCCTGCCAATTCGCCCCGGAAGCTGGCCAGATTCACGTAGGCCTCCAGGATTTCGGCCTTGCTCCAGGTCTGTTCCAAGGTTTGGGCGGCCCGCATCTGGTCCCATTTTTCGCCCAGGTCGCGCCGCCCGGCCCTGCTGCGCAGGCGTTCGTCCAACAGGGCCGCGAGCTGCATGGTCAGGGTGGAGGCGCCGCGCGGCTTCGCAGGCAGCCAGTTGGTCAGGGCCGCCTTGCCCGCAGCCAGCCAGTCCACGCCGTGGTGGTCGAAGAAGCGTTGGTCCTCGGCCCGCAGCAAGGCGGCGAGGAAGGCCGGCGAGACCTGGTCCAGCCCTGTCCAATCGGTATGGCGCCGACGGGCGTCCACGCGGATTTCCTGCATGACCCGGCCATGACGGTCCAGCAGAAGCTGCTCCGAGGAGGCCCAGGCGCCCTTGACCGTGGCGAAGGCGGGAAGGGATTGGTCCGGATCGGCCCGGCAGGAGGGGGAGAGGGCAAGGATCGGCAATAGCCCGCTGACGATGCATGTTCGCGCCTGCCTCACCCACCTGAGATAATCCGACCGACTCCATCGGCTATAGGGTTCCCCCATGCTCATCCTCGATCTTTTTCACATCCTCGCCACGGTGGTCTGGGTCGGCGGCATGTTTTTCGCCCACAACTGTCTGCGCCCGGTGGCGCTGGCCCAATTGGAGCCACCCCAGCGTCTGAAGCTCTGGAACGGCGTGTTCGGCCGCTTCTTCCCCTGGGTGTGGGTGTCCATCCTACTGCTCATCGGCACCGGCCAGGCCATCGTCATCGGCATGGGCGGCATGGCGGCGGTGCCCGTCCACATCCACGTCATGGTGGGGATCGGCTACCTCATGTCCCTCATCTTCGCCTTCATCTTTTTCGTGCCTTACGCCCGTCTGAAAAAGGCCGTGGCCAATCAGGACTGGGCTGCCGGCGGCCAGGCCCTGAACCTGATCCGCAGGCTGGTCATGACCAACCTGGCGCTGGGCCTGGCCAACGTGGTGCTGGTATTCGTGCTGCCCATGGGGATGTGATCCGTACCCCTGGGACTGCCCTCCTTGGAAAAAGGGGAAGCCCCGCACCTACCGCTCCACCTCGAACACCCCGTTGGGGCTTTCCCCGAACATCTCTGGCGCGTACATGGCCTCCACCCGGGTGGGCGGCAGCCTGAAGGCGCCCTCGCTGTTGAGGCGCAGGGTGTACTCGATGCTGAAGCGGCCCCGGGGCACGTACTCATAGTAGGCCCGGTAGGTGTCGAACAGGCGTTCCTGCCAGGCGGGCCAGGCATTGCCCTGACCCTGCTCGCCGCCGGTGAGGATGGCCGAATCCCGTTGCCGGCCGGTGCCCAGGATGCTGGCCCCGGCGGGCACCGGGTCTTCCACCACCACCCAGCCCATGTCCTCCCGGGCGTCTACCGTCAGCCGCACTCTGAGCACATCGCCCTTGCGCCACTTGCCCGGGGTCTTCTGGTCCACGGGCATGAGTTCCCGGCTGACCGAGTAGCCTCGCTGCAAGGGCGCCGCCAGGGGCGCGGCGGCCAGGATGCTGACACTGGCGTAGGGCTCGCCCGTGCCCTCGTGCTTCAGGCGCAGGGTGGCCGGCTCGGCGCCCAGGGGCAGGAAGGCGGTGGCCCCCTTGGGGAAGTCCTGCCAATCCACCACCCGGCCGTCCTGGCCCAGCACGGCATAGCTCTTGCCCGTGGGCTTCTCGGCTTCGAACAGGCGCCCGTAGCGTTCCAGGGCCAGGCTGCCCCAGGCGTTGGCGGTGGTGGTGTTCCAGCGGTTGAGCTGCTGGCGGCCCAGCACGCCCAGAACCAGTTTGGGCAGTCGCGCCTTCCAGGCCGGTTGCTCCATGACCACCAGCAAGGCCCGCACCGCGTTGGTGTCGGCGGAGGCCAACATCCACCAGAGACCGTCCCGCTCCTCGTTGGCCAGTTTCAGGCGCTTGCCGGTCTGGGTGAAGCGGGCCTCCAGGGCTTCCAGGGCTTCCCGCTGCCAGGCGTCGCGGCGGGGCTGGACGGGGCCGAAGCGCAGCGCGTCCAGCCAGTCCACCAGCACCGAGGTGGGCCACAGCCGGGGCTCGGGCCTGATGGTGGCGAACTGGCCGGGGGTGGCCTTGCCGGCCCGAGCCAGGGCGGCGAGGGCGGCCAGACGCGGCGGCAGGGCCTGTTCCCAGGCGGGCCGGGCGACTTCAAGGCGGCCTTCCAGGTAGTCTGCCAGGGCCCGTTCCATGCGCGCCCGCGCGTCCGCGGGCAGCGACCAGCCCGCCTCGTGGGCGAGGGACAGGATATAGGCGGTCAGCGCTACGCTGCCATCGCCGCCGCCGGGAAAGAAATTGGCCAGGCCGTTGTCCGCCAGGTAGGCGGGTAGGTTGGCGGCCATGACTTGCCAGAGCTTCTCATCCCGGGTGGACACCGCCTTGGAGGCCTGTTGTTCCAGGCAGGCGAAGGGATAGCGGCGCATGTAGTCGCGCAGGGCGGTCTGGCCGTCCAGCAGACTGGCCGCCAGGGTGGCGCGCAGTTCCGCCCTGGTGGCGCCGGCGGGCCCGGCCACGGGGAGGTCCATCAGCTTCTCCAGGCGTTGCAGGCTGGCGGACTGCACCCGCATGGGCAGGGCGGGCTCGATGCGCTGCTTCGCCTTGAGACTGTCCTTGAGCTTGCCGTCCAGTTCCCGGGCGTGGAGGGTCCAGGCGATTTCGGTGGCGCCGTCAGGCACCGTCACCGGCCAGGTGACTTCCTTGCTCTCGCCGGCGGTCAGGTCCAGGGTGCGGCTGGGCAGATCCTTGAGGCCGCTGGCCTCGGCCCGCACCTCCACCTTCATGCCCCGGTCGCTGCCGTTGCGTACCGTGAAGGCGGCCTGGAAGCGGTCGCCCTCCCGGGCCACGGGTGGCAGACCGGCGATGAGTTGCAGATCCTGGGTGGAGCGGATGTTGGCCCGGCCGCTGCCGAAGCGGTTCTCGGAAGCCGCCACGGCGACGATGCGGAAGGCCGTGAGGCTGTCGTTGAGGGGTACCTCGGCGTGGGCCTCGCCCTTGGCATCCACGGGCAGGCTGGCCTGCCAGAACAGCAGGGTGTCGAACAGCTCCCGGGTGGGCAGCCTGCCACCGCCGCCGCCGGCGGGCAGGGCCTTCTTGCCGAAGTGGCGCTTGCCGGTGACCCGCATCTGGGCGGTGAAGGTCTTCAGGCTGTAGCCCCGGGGCGCCAGCATGGCTTCCAGCAGCTTCCAGCTTTCGTTGGGGGCCAGTTCCAGCAGGCCCTCGTCCACGGCGGCCAGGGTGACCTCGGTACCGGCGGGAACCGGGGAACCGTCGGCGCTGCGGACCTTGACCTTCACCTTGGCCTTTTCGCGGATGGCATAGGTGGAACGGTCGGTCTTCACTTCCACGTCCAGGGTGTTGCCCTTGCCCCCCACCTGGATGCCGGTCATGCCCAGTTTGAAGGCAGGCCGGCCCAGGTCCACCAGGGCGGTGGGTTTCACCGCGTCGTTGCGGCCACGTACCGCCAGGGCGGAAACGAAGACGTTGGGGGCCCAGGCGGCCTTCACCGGCAGCTCGATCACCGGCGCCTTGCCGGAGAGCTCCACCACCCTGGCTTCGAGGATGCCTTCCCGTTCCACGGTCACCAGGACGGTGGCTTCCCGGAAGGGCATGCGTACCTGGAAACGGGCGGTCTGGCCCGGCTCGTAGCGCTTCTGTTCCGGAATCAGGTCCATGCGGTCGTGGTTGTCCTGGGCGAAATGCCACTCGTCCCTGCCCGGAACCCAGAAGCTGTGGTGGCTGCTGGCGACGCGGCCGGCCTTGTCCCTGGCCACCGCCTCCACGAGCACCTCGCCGCCCTGATCCGCTCTTGCTTCGCAGCTGAAGCGCCCCCTGGCGTTGGTCTTGCCGGCGCATTTGGCATCCAGGGGGCGTTCCCGGGTTTCCTGCCGGTAGCCGTAGAAGCCGCCGGTCAGCCTCACCCGGTGGCTCAGGGTCTGGCGCAGGGCGAGCTTCGCTTCCACGGGCACGTCGGCGGCGGGCCGGCCTTCTGGCGTGACGACCTGGAACTCCAGGGTCTGGACCTTGCCCGCCTTGGTCCAGCTCGCCTTCTTGAGGCCGATGACCACCTCCGCCGGCCACCAGGGCACCAACCGGCTGACGGTCTGGATCTCCCCGGCCGGGTCGGCGTATTCCAACTCCAGGCGCAGCTTGTGGGGCATGGCCAGGGCGGGCAGCTTGTCCAGGTGGAGGCGGCCGGCGCCACCGGCGTCCAGGGTGAGGGGATCGATGGCCAGGGCCACGGGCTCGGCTTCCTGCTGGCCTTGGTCGTCGTCCTTGCGGTTGGCGAAATCGAAGTCCGGGTAGTCCTCGAATTCCACCTGGAAGCGGGGTTCCAGTTGGGCACGCAGCTTTACGGTCAGGTTCTTGGCGCCGCCGCCATTGAGGTAGCCCACGGCCACATCGATGGGGGCCGGCTCGGTGCCGACCCATGGACTGCGGGCCGGGTCCAGGCTGGCTTTCATCAGGGGCACGCGGAAGTCGCCGACGCTGAAGCGGCCGCTGTCCAGGCCCTCCAGGTACTCCAGTTGCTCCTGGGGAGTGTCGGCGGCGATGACTTTGTCCACCAGACGCAGGTGGTAGTCGCCACGTTTGGCGCCGGGGGGCACGGTCCAGGTGGTTTCGGCGGCGCCGGCCTTCCAGGTCAGGGGCAGGAACCAGCGCTGCTGGCTGCCTGCGTGCTCGATCAGGAGGGTGCGCGGGGTTTTGGCTGGATAGGACAGGCCGTTGGCCCGCTTGTCGCGCAGGAAATGCTTCATGTGCACCGTGTCGCCGGGACGGAACAGGGGACGGTCCAGCACGCTGTGAGCGATGCGCGCATCCCTGTTCCAGTCCTGGGGCAGGCCGAAACGCCAGGTCTCGATGCCCTCGTCCCAGTCGGACCGGGCGAAGCTCAGGTCGTCGCCCAGACGGGCGCTGACGAACAGGGGACAGGCGTAGTCGTCGGCGTTGCGTGGATCGGGCAGCTTGCCGGGAATCAGAGCCATGCCATTGGCGTCAGTGGTGGTCTCGGCAATCAGAGCGGCCTTGCAGGTACGCACCGCGACCCGAGCCCCCGCCGCCGGCTTGCCGGTGTCCAGACGGGTGACCCAGGCCAGGGAGGATTCCGGCCCCCACTTGAAGTGCACCGAGAGATTGGTGACCAGGGCGGTGGCGCGCACGTACATGGGGTTGTTGTCGCCCAATAGTGCCTTGCCCAGGCGCTTGCTTTCCGCTTCCACCACGTAGAAGCCCGGCTTCTCCAGGGGCAGGCCCACTACCTCGAAGGCGTTGGGACCGCCGGGCTTGGGCAGGTTGCGTTCCTCCACGCCGGCGATGTGGGGGGCCAGGTATTGGACCCGGCGGCGGTCCGGACGAGACTGGGTGCGCTCGTCGTAATCCGGGTTCTCGAACTTCTTCAGGCTCTGCTGCCAGTCCAGGATGGCGGCGTCATCCACCAGCCGCAGCCAGCGCACCTTGGCGGCGGTGCCCCCCAGGTTGTCCGGCTCCAGGTTGCGCAGGGTGATGGGCAGCAGGCCGCCGGCCCCACGCTCCAGGATGCTGAACTCGCCGGAGAACTTGGCCAGGGGCGGGTAGTCGCCGAGTTGGAAGGTCACGGGGAAGCGCTCGGCATTGACCAGGATTCGGCCTTTGTCGTCCTGGAAGCCTTTGGGCAGGGACAGGGTGAGGCTGGCGCCGGCGGGAAAGGGGCCAGGGAATATCACCGTATCGTCCGTGGGGGCCGGTAGCTCGGGCTTGCGCTGACGGTAAGCCTTGCCCCTGGCATCCGTGAGGCTGAGCTTGTCGAGGAGGGCCCGGTCCACCGGCGCGCTGAATTCGAGTCGCAGGGGCAGCAGTGGCACGCAACCGGCCCTGGCATTCTCCCGCTCGCAGCGCAGGCGGGCGACGAAGTGGTCGCGCACCTGGAATTCCAGGCGCTGATCCGCGGGGTTGCTCTGGCCCGAGGGGGTGGCGATGCCCTGGCCCCAGACCAGAGCCAGCTTGGCGTTGGCGGGCAGGGGCCGGGCGCATTGCAGGACTTCCAGGGTGGGATCGGCCTCCGGACCATTGCCCCCATCCCTGCCTTCCCAGTCCAGGCCGTAATCGCTGAGGGTGGGGAGGAGTTGCTTCAGCAATCCGGCCTTTTCCGCGCCCTGCCAGCGTTTTACCGGCACCTGCTCGACGATGCCCTGGATCTCGCAGCGGGCCTTGGCGGCGATGTCGCCGGGGCGAGCCGGGCCATTGAGCTGGACCAGGAAAACCTGGTCCTCATCCACCCGAGTACCCGGGGCGGGGAGTTGCCAGACCACCCGGGGGCCGGCCACGGAGAAGCTGTATTCGGGCGCCGCACGCACTGCCTCTCCGGCCAAGGTGGTCAGGCCGGGCTTGGTCTGGAAGCGGCAGGGCTCCCCCGCCTTCAGAGGCCGGTGCAGGTCATAGACCCAGGTGCGCTCGTCGGTCCAATAGCCGTTGCCTGGGGCACCGCATTTCACCAGGAAGGGCGAGGGGGCGTCGCCCCGGCCCTGGGGAGCCATGGGGGCGGAAAAGCGGGCCTGGGCCTGGCGGACCCCCTGGTGTTCGCCCTGGGGCGTGAAACTGTCCAGGGACGCGGCGGTGGCGAGGCCGGACAACAGCCAGGTGGCAAGGAACAAGCCGGTAGGCTTCATGGTGGTGTTCTCCCTTGTTTACGTGGCCGGAATTCTGGCATGGGCGCCGCAATCCATTTTGTCTGGCGCGAAAATAATACTTGACCAATAAACTCGACAATCGTTAGATTTGGTCCATGCCGCCAAAGCGGTCTTATCAAACTGGTGAAGAGAGGAAGGACATCATGGAACTGGAAATCAACGGCAGGATTGTCGAAACCGATCCTGAAGGCTATCTGCAGAATCTTTCCGATTGGGGTGAGGACGTGGCGGAGTATCTGGCTTCCCAGGACAAGCTGACCCTGGAGGAAAACCACTGGAAGATCATTCGCTACATGCGCGACTACTTCAACGAGTACGGCACCGCCCCAAACCTGCGCATCCTGCAGAAGGGCCTGAAGGAGGAATTCGGCGATGAATGGGGCGACAAGAAGTTCCTGTTCGACCTGTTCCCCTATGGCCCTGCCAAGCAGGCCGGCCGCTATGCCGGCACACCCAAGCCCACCGGCTGCGTCTGATGCCGAGCTAGTCCAATGGGACTACACTCGCCCCGGCCCGACCGGGGCGTTTTTATTGGTGACCGCGATGACCAGGAACAACATGCTGTTCGCCAGCCTGCTGCTGCTTTCCAGCCAGGCCTTTGCCTTTCCCTGGTATGCCCAGGGTGACAACTTCCGGGGTGCCCAGTTGATGACGCCCGAGGAACGCAAGTCCCATGTGGGTCGGCTCCAGTCCATGAAGTCCTTCGACGAATGCCGGAGCTACATGGCCGCCCATTACCTGGATCTCGATAAGCGGGCCAAGGAGAAGGGAGCCGTATTGCCTCCGGTGCAAGGCGACCCCTGCGAAGTCATGCGCGGCATGGGACGCTTCCGCTGAACTGTAAAAACGCAGACGGCCCGGATGACCGGGCCGTTGTTGCCGACGCGATGACGCTCAATGCACGCTGCCAAAAGAAGGATCGGCATTGCCCGCCGGGGTCGGCAGCCCGGCCAGGCGGCAGCCCTGGGTGACAGGACCGCGCGGGAACAGCCGGTAGAGGTACTTGCGGCCGCCCTCGCTCGCGTAGGCGTCTTCCATGACTTTCAGCAGCGCGCGGGCGCTGGGGTCGGGACCACACTCCGAAAAGTGATCGCGCAGGAAGCAGATCACGTCCAGATGGGCGTCGGACAGTTCGATGCCTTCCTTGTGGGCCTGGGCCCGGGCCATGTCCTCGCTCCAGGTGTCCAGATCGTGCAGATAGGCGTCCGCGTCACAAGGCGCCAGGTTTTCCGCCATCACCAGTTTGTTGATATCCAGCATGGTTCTCTCTCCTCATGTTCAAGACAGGCGAAACGCTTGCCTGATATGTCTCTAGCACGGTCCGGAGAAAGTTCAATAAGTCTTTGATATATAATATTTAATTATCCTTTTATGGGATTTCTCTCAGTACCCGGAAGCCCAGGTTCACGTCCAGTTCATCCCACATGCGCGGCTTGCGGGCGGCGGATCGGGATTGCCAGACCGATTCGAACCATGAACCTCCCTTGGTGACGAACCACTGGCCCGGTTTGGTGGCCCGATGCAGGGGGTCGATGGGGCCGATCCAGGGATCGCTGGTGAATTCCCAGACGTTGCCATGCATGTCGTGGAGGCCCCAGAGGTTGGGCGGGTAGAGACCCACGTCCACTGCCTGTTGCATAGGGGCGCAGAAGGGCAGGAAGCGGCGCCAGCCCCGAACGCCCCGGCCGGGCAGCTGGAAAGAGCCAGTGTTGGCTTCGCCACAGCCGATGCGGTCGCCGAAAAAATAGCGGCTGATAGACCCAGCCCGGGCTGCGTACTCCCATTCGGCTTCGGTGGGCAGGCGATAGCGCTGGCCGGACTTCTCCGAAAGCCAGGCCAGGTAGGCTTCTGCGTCGCCCCGGCTGATGTTGATGACGGGTTGGCGGCCTTCCGACCGGACCAGGTGGTCAGGCCAGACGAAGCCGGCCTCGCGCATGAACCCCTCGAACTCCTCCGCGGTCACGCAGTAGCAGCCCAGGGCAAAATGGCGGTGGATGGTCATGTGCCTGGGAGGCAGCTCGCCGAAGCCCCGGTCTTCTTCCCGGGCGCCCATCTCGAATGCGCCGGATGGAATGAGGCACAGCTCCGGTCCAGTCCGGCTTTCTCCCAGGTTGTCCCGGAAAGCGATGTCGCAGCCCAAGGCCGTAGCGGTGTTGGCCTGGAGGGCGATCAGCTGGGCGGGCGTCAGGTCGTGGACGAAGGGGAGGTCGGCTTCGATGGTGGCGTTCATTGGGCGATCCAGTGTCCGGACTTGCCCCCCCGCTTTTCCAGCAGGCGCACGGATTCGATGATCATGCCCCGGTCCACTGCCTTGCACATGTCGTAGATGGTGAGCAGGGCGATGCTGGCAGCGGTGAGGGCCTCCATCTCCACGCCGGTGCGGCCCACGGTCTCGGCCATGGCCGTGCATTCCACGGCATTGGCGGTGGCGTCCAGGCGAAAATCCACGGTCACCTTGGTCAACGGGATGGGGTGGCACAGGGGGATGAGTTCGGAAGTGCGCTTCGCCGCCATGATTCCGGCCAGCCGGGCCACGCCCAGCACGTCGCCCTTCTTCGCGGCGCCGTCCCGGATCTGGGCCAGGGTTTCCGGCTTCATGACGATGCGGCCCGAGGTCACCGCCACCCGTTTGCTCTCGGCCTTGTCGCCCACGCCCACCATGATGGCGCGGCCCTGTTCGTCAAAATGGGTGAAGTCGCTCATGGGGCCAGGGGAACTGGTGAAAAGGGCCAGTATCATAGCCCCATGAGATTCACTCGCTCCATCGCCGCGACGCTGCTGCTCGCCCAACTCGCCACGTCTCACGCTCTGGCTTTCGAACTTCCCGACCTGGGGGAGATTTCCCGGGCCAGTCTGTCGGAAGCGCAGGAGGACCGCATTGGCCGGGAGATCATGCGGCAGATCCGGGAGAGTTCCGACTATCTCGACGATGCCGTCATCTCCGAATACCTGGAGAACCTGGGCGCCCGCCTGGTGGCGGTTTCCCCCAATCCGGGCCGCCATTTCGAGTTCTTTCCGGTACGGGATGTCAGCATCAATGCCTTTGCCCTGCCCGGCGGCTACGTGGGAGTCCACACCGGCCTCATCTCCGCCGCCCGCAACGAATCGGAACTGGCGGGCGTGCTCTCCCATGAAATCGCCCACGTCACCCAGGGCCACATCGCCCGCATGGTGGACAACCAGAAGAACAACAGCCTCATCTCCCTCGCAGCCCTGGCCGTGGCCATCCTGGCTGCCCGCTCCAACAGCCAGGTATCCCAGGCCGCCCTGGTGGGGGCCCAGGCCCTCAGCATCCAGAACCAGCTTGACTTCACCCGGGAAAACGAGCGGGAGGCGGACCGCATTGGTTTGCAAATCCTCGATGCGTCTGGCTTCTCGCCCCAGGGCATGGGTAGTTTCTTCGAACGTCTACAGGCCCAGGGCCGGCTTTATGAGAACAACGCCCCGGCCTATCTGCGCACCCACCCCTTGACCTATGAGCGCATCGCCGACATGCAGAACCGGCTGGGCAACATGCGCTACCGGCAACATGCGGACAGTCCGGAATTCCAACTGGTAAGGGCCCGGGTCCAGGCCGCGGAGGGCGAGGCCAAGGACGCGGTGGCGATGTTCGAGGCCCAAGCCAGGGAAAAGCCCAGCCCCGCCACCTGGTACGGCCTGGCCCAGGCCTATCTGCGGGTGGCCCAACTGGCCAAGGCGGAACAGGCCCTGGCCCGCATCGATGGCCCCATGGAGAAGTCTCCCCTGGTGACGGTGTCCCGGATCGATCTTGCCCTGGCCCAGGGAAAGATGGAGGAGGCGCTGATACTCACCCAGGCTGCCCAGAAGCAGCACGGCAGTTACCGGCCCCTGGCCTATCTGCGGGCCAGGACGCTGCTGCGTGCCAACCGTCCTCAGGAGGCGCTGGATTTTCTCGTGGAACAGCAGCGCACCTGGTCTGCCGACAGCACCTTCCATGAATTGCGTGCCCAGGCCCACCACCGCCTGGGGCAGGCTGCCCAGGCCCACCTGGCCCAAGCCGAGGCTTATGCCCTGACGGATCGCGTCGCCGCCGCCATGGAGCAGCTTCGGCTGGCTCAACGGGCCGGCAAGGCCGACTTCTACACCATGTCCATCATCGATGCCCGCCTGCGGGAACTGCGGGAACGCCAGGGCAAGGACATGCCGGGAGACAGTGGCCGCTGAGGCGGAAAGGCACGCCCGCCGGGCTTGGTAGCAACATACTTGGCTCAGGAAATATCGTACTAAATCCATACTAGATGGCGGGCTGATCCCTTGTTTCCCCGCAGAACAGCGCCTATCCTTCGCCCGCCTCTGACAGATCGGTTTGGGAAACTCCCTACTGTCTGCCGGAGTCCATGCCGAAACCCATGTCCAACCCAACCTGAATCGCAGAAAGGAAGCGGATCTCATGCGGAAATGTGCTTCCGTGATTACCGGGGTACTCTCCACGCTGCTCGCGACCGGCGCTTTCGCCCAGCAGACCAGGGGCGAGACGGGCAAGGACATCGCCTACAACCCTTCCAAAGGGAACTGCCTGGCCTGTCATGGGTTTCCCGCCCTGCCCGACGCAGAACAGACCGGTAATGGCGGACCGCCCCTCATCGCCATGCAGGCCCGCTTCCCCGATAAGAACGTCCTGCGCGACAAGATCTGGGACGCAACTGCGACCAATCCATTCTCTTTCATGCCGCCTTTTGGCAAGCATGGAGTCCTGACCGGCGAGGAGATCGACAAGGTCGTCGATTTCCTCTATGGCCTGTAACCCTCCCTCTTATTGGAGAATTCACATGAACACGCAACGTAGGAACGTACTGAAGGGTGCTGGAGCTGCTGGCGCCGTCGGTGTAGCGGTGATGGCTGGGCTGCTGAAGCCTGGCATGGCGCTGGCCGAGTGGAACAAGGCTGGTTTTGAGGCGAAGGATCTGAACGCTGCCCTGGCGTCG
>CAZYEY010000137.1:0-2948 GCA_964646585.1 uncultured Thiobacillus sp.
TGGCAGGGCAAGACCGAGGTGCCGGTGCTGTCCGGCGTGGATTTCGCCCTCTCGGCGGGGGAGCGGGTGACCGTGATGGGGGCGTCCGGCACCGGCAAGAGCACCCTGCTCCACGTCTTGGGGGGTCTGGATCGGCCCGACGCGGGCGAGGTCGTGGTCGCTGGCGAATCCCTCTGGGCCCTTTCCGAGCTGGAGCGGGGCGCGCTGCGCAACCGGGCCCTGGGTTTCGTCTACCAGTTCCACCACCTGCTGCCGGAGTTCACCGCCCGGGAAAACGTGGCCATGCCCCTGCTGATCCGCCGCCAGGACAAGGCGCAAGCCCTGGCTGAGGCGGCTTGCTGGCTCGAAGAAGTGGGCCTGGGCCACCGCCTGGATCATCGGCCCGGCGAGCTTTCCGGGGGGGAACGCCAGCGCGCCGCCATCGCCCGTGCCCTGGTCACCCGGCCTGCCTGCGTGCTCATGGACGAGCCCACCGGAAACCTGGACCGGCACAATGCTGCCCGCATCCAGGATCTCCTCGTGGAGTTGTCGGCCCGGCACGACACCGCCTTCCTCATCGTCACCCACGATCCCGACCTGGCTGGCCGCATGGACCGCGTGCTTCGGCTCAACGACGGCGTATTGGAGTAATCTTCCGGCTGTATGCGCAGAGTCCCCGAGGACTCGCCCCCGGACCACGATCCGGAAAAGGAGACAACATGTATGACCCACGAATCCTGGCCTGGTTGGGCCTGGCCGTTGCCTCGTCCGTGTTGGGCGCTGGCCTGCCACCCGACGCGGCGGTGAATCCCGCTGCCCCCACCAAGACCCTGGAACCCAAGGTGGTGGTCAACAGCGGCCGTCTGGAGTGGGTGCCCTTCAAGCGCGACCTCACTG
Organism: uncultured Thiobacillus sp.; assembly: GCA_964646585.1. Lineage (GTDB taxonomy): Bacteria > Pseudomonadota > Gammaproteobacteria > Burkholderiales > Thiobacillaceae > PFJX01. Next base: position 877 of record CAZYEY010000137.1, read on the forward strand.
CCTGGCCCACCATGAGCCACGAGGAGAAACGGCCCACGGTGAAGCCGCGCAAGGTGAAGTTGAGCCTCCCCCTCAATGGCGACCCGGTCCGGGGCAAAGAGATCGCCCAGCGCGCCGACAAGGGCTATTGCGTGGTCTGCCACCAGATTCCCGGCGAGGAGTGGCCCGGCACCGTGGGGCCGTCTCTGGCCCGCTACAAGCTCTACAACTTCCCGGATGCGGCGATCTACCAGCAGATCTACGACGCCCGGGTGATCAACCCCCAGACGGTCATGCCACCTTATGGGGCCAACAACATCCTCACCGAGCAGGAAATCCGCGACTTGGTGGCCTATTTGCAAAGCATCGAGTGAGGAGGCCGCCGTGAGAGTCCCTTTCCTGTTCTGCCTGCTTGCCGGTTTCGCAGCGGCTGCCCCGGCCGCCGAGCCCTATCGGGAATACGACACCATGGAGAAGTACGAGCCCCATGTTCGCGGCGATTTGAAGCTTTCAGGCAGCTACCGCTACTGGTCCGATCCGAAGAACCTGGACTGGCGCATGGCCGGCGATCCGGAGCACAACTGGAAGATGAACTGGAAGTTCATGGATCCACCCTTCAACGCCTCGGTCCATGGCGGCCATTTCGCCCTCGACCGGGGTGAGGCCCTGTTCCGGGAACTCAACGGCAAGGGACGCTTCGCCCAGTGCCTGGGCGCCTCCAAGGGGAGCCTCAGGGGCCTGCGCGCCCGCTATCCCCTCTATCGCGCCGACCTCAAACGCATCGCCGGCCTGGAGGAGATCATCGAACTGTGCGCCGGCAGGGAAGGCCGGGTACTGCAAAACGGCAGTTACGACAACAGCGCCGTCTCCCTCTACGTTGCCAGCAAGAGCAATGGCATGCCCATCCACATCGACGTTTCCAAGGGTGTCATGCGGGATGCCTTCGAGCGGGGCCGCAAGCTCTTCCACATGCGCGCGGGCAAGCTCAATCTGGCCTGTTCCTCCTGCCACACCCACCACATCGGCCTGCATTTGCGCGGCACCGTGGTGACCACGCCTTACGGGGATGCCGCCCACTACCCGGTCTACCGTACCCGTTACCAGTTGCAGTCCCTGCACCTGCGCTTCATCGAATGCAACCTGGATACCCGGGTCCAGCCCCTGCTGCCCGGCAGCCGGTCCTATACCGACCTGGAGGTGTTTCTCACCGCCCTGAGCAACGGTTATCCGGTGACAGTGCCCAGCGAGCGGGATTAGGCTCGCGGCGTGACGCGCCGGCGGCGCCGGCGCAGATAGGCCAGCAGATAGAGGCGCCAGCCGAGCTGGACCAGCAGATAGCCCAGGATGGCGAGACCGGTTGCCAGAATCAGATTGCCGATGAGGAAAGTTTCGCCCAGACCCAGCAGCCAGTGCCAGAAAGCAGGCAGGAAGTCCTCCCAGCGCTGGCTTGACCAGTCGAAATCCAGGTTCGACGCGGGTGTGCCGTTGCCGCCGGTGACCCAACTGCCGATGGCATAGGCGGCCAGGATCAGCGGGCCCCAGGTGATGGGGTTGGTGTAGAAGGTGGTGACCACCGCCACCGGCAGGTTGACCCGGAACAGGATGGCCAGGATGGCGGCGGTCAGCATCTGCAAGGGGCCCGGGATGAGGCCGCCGAACATGCCGGCGGCCACGCCCCCTGCCACCGAGTGGCGGTTCAGGTGCCACAGGTTGGGGTGCCTGAGCAGGGGGCGGAACCAGCGCAGGTGCCGATGTTCGCGCATGGTTTCGTGGTCGGGCAGGTATTTGCGGAAATATTTTCTCGGCATGGGAGGATTGTAAGAGGCTCCATGGGGCGTTGGCTGATCCTGGCATTTGCCGTGGGCGCCGCCTGGTTGCAAACCCGGCCGGCCTTGCCCCCCCTGGCCTGGGCGTGGCTCCTGCCCCTGGCCGGGATGCCGCTGCTGGTCCGCGCCGGCTCCGGTGGGTTCCCCCAACTGCTGCGATCCGCCTGGGCCCTGGCCCTTGCTCTGGGGATGGGCATCCTCTATGCCGCCTGGCGGGCCGAACTGCGCCTGGACGATGCCCTGCCCGCCGTCTGGGGGGGGCGGGAC
>CAZYEY010000138.1:0-3314 GCA_964646585.1 uncultured Thiobacillus sp.
CCCTGGCCCTGGGGGCCGCCCTGGGGGTGGTGGCGGTGATCGTGCGCCAGGAGATCGTGCTGTTCATCATGGGCGGCGTGTTCGTGGCCGAGGCCATCTCGGTGATGGTGCAGGTGGGCTCTTTCAAGCTGCGCGGCAAGCGGGTGTTCCTCATGGCCCCCATCCACCACCACTTCGAGAAGAAGGGGTGGAAGGAAACCCAAGTCGTCGTTCGCTTTTGGATCATCAGCATGATGCTGGTGCTCATCGGTCTGGCGTCGCTGAAGCTGAGGTGAGCCGATGACCAGGCGCAAGATTTCCAACTACAAGGGCTGCAAGGCCCTGGTGGTGGGCCTGGGGGACACCGGCGCCGCTTGCGTGCGCTGGCTCATCGAACATGATGCCCTGGTGCGCGCCACCGATACCCGGGAAGAGCCGCCCCATGCCCAGCGCGTCCGCGAGGCTTTCCCGGAAGCCACCCTGCGCCTGGGCGGTTTCGACCAGGCCGACTTCGAATGGGCCGACCTCGTCGTCGCCAGCCCCGGCGTCGCCCTGGCGACCCCCGAACTGCAATGGGCGCTGAAGGCGGGCAAGGACGTGGTGGGGGACGTGGAACTCTTCGCCCGGGCGCTGAAGGACACCACCGCCTATGTCATCGCCATCACCGGCTCCAACGGCAAGAGCACGGTCACCAGCCTGGTGGGCCACCTGTGCGCGGCCGTGGGCCTGGACACCGTGGTGGCTGGCAATATCGGCCTGCCCGTGCTGGACGCCCTGGACAACCAGGACACCTTGGGCCGCTGCCCGGACGTATGGGTGCTGGAGCTGTCCAGCTTCCAGCTGGAAACCACCAGCAGCCTCAAGCCCGACGCGGCCACGGTGCTCAACATCTCCCAGGACCACATGGACCGTTATGCGGGGCTGGACGACTACGCGGCGGCGAAGGCGCGCATCTTCACGGGGGGGGGTGTCCAGGTATTGAACCGGGACGACCCGGCGGTGATGGCCATGGCCATTTCCGGCCGCAGCCAGTGGACCTTCGGCCTCAGCCGGGATGAATCCCTGGCTCCCGGCCAGTTCGGCCTGACCACCCGCAAGGGCCGGCTTTGGCTGTGCGAGGGGGAGGAAGCCTTGCTGCCCGTGGACAAGCTGCCCATCGCCGGCCTGCACAACGCCGCTAACGCCCTGGCCGCCCTGGCCCTGTGCCGGGCCATCCAGCTGCCCTACGAGGGCCTCATCCCGGCCCTCAAGACCTTCGAGGGACTGCCCCATCGGGTACAGCGCGTGGCGGAGGTGGCGGGCCGCACCTTCTACGACGATTCCAAGGGCACCAACGTGGGCGCCACGGCAGCGGCCCTGCTGGGCTTCGCCGTGCCGGTGGTGCTCATCGCCGGCGGCGACGGCAAGGGCCAGGATTTCTCACCGCTCAAGGCAGCGGTGAAGAACGCCCGCGCCGTGGTCCAGATCGGCCGCGACGGCCCCCTGGTGGAAGCCGCCATCGGCGGCGCCTGCCCGGTGCATCGCGCGGAAAGCATGGACGAGGCGGTCGATCTGGCCTTCCGCCTGTCCCAACCCGGCGACGCGGTACTGCTCTCCCCCGCCTGCGCCAGCTGGGACATGTTCCGCAACTATGCCCACCGGGCCGAGGTGTTCATCGCGGCGGTGAAACGGCTGGAGGCCAGCCATGTTTCATAACGCCGCCCTCAAGCGCACCGCGCTGACACCCTACGACTGGGGACTGGTGTTCGCCGCCCTGGGCCTGCTCATGATGGGCCTGGTGATGGTCTATTCCGCCTCCATCGCCATCGCCGAGGCCAAGTCCACCTCCAACCAGCCGGCCTTCTACCTCATCCGCCACGCCATGTATCTGGTCATCGCCCTGGGGGCGGGCTACGCGGCCCTGCAGGTTCCCACCCTGGCCTGGCAGAAGGCGGCTCCCTACCTGTTCATCGTCGGCGCCGTGCTCTTGGTGCTGGTGCTGATCCCCTTCATCGGCAAGGAGGTCAACGGCAGCCGGCGCTGGATCCCCCTGGGCCCCCTGGGCAACTTCCAGCCATCCGAGCTCATGAAGTTCGCCACCATCCTCTACGCCGCCGACTACACCGTGCGCAAGGCAGCCTTCATGAAAAACCTGAAGAAGGGCTTCCTGCCCATGTTTCTGGTCATGCTGGGCATCGGCGGTCTGCTGCTCATGGAGCCAGACTTCGGCGCCTTCGTGGTCATCGTCGCCATCGCCCTGGCCGTGCTGTTCCTGGGCGGCCTCAACGCCCGCCTCTTTGTGGGCCTCATCGTGCTGCTGGCCATCGGCTTCGTGCTGCTGGTGGTGCTCTCCCCCTACCGGTTGCAACGGGTGGTGAGCTACCTGGACCCCTGGAGCGACCCCTTCGGCGCCGGCTACCAGCTCTCCCATGCCCTCATCGCCCTGGGCAGTGGCGAACTTACCGGCGTGGGCCTGGGGGACAGCGTGGAAAAGCTGTTCTACCTACCCGAGGCCTACACCGACTTCCTGCTGGCGGTCATCGGCGAGGAACTGGGACTGATCGGAGTCCTGGCGGTCATCGGCCTGTTCGCCTGGCTGACCTGGCGGGCCTTCTCCATCGGCTGGCAGGCGGGCCTCATGGGCCGCAACTTCGCCGCCCTGGCGGCCCAGGGCGTGGGGGTGTGGATGGGGACCCAGGCCTTCATCAACATGGGCGTGAATCTGGGCCTGTTGCCCACCAAGGGCCTCACCCTGCCCCTCATGAGCTACGGCGGTTCCGGCATCGTCGCCAACTGCCTGGCCCTGGCGGTGCTGCTGCGGGTGGACTTCGAAAACAGATGCCTGATGCGGGGGAAGAAAGCGTGAGCGCGCCCCGCACAGTCCTGGTCATGGCCGGCGGCACCGGCGGCCACGTCATGCCCGCCCTGGCGGTGGCCGAATCCCTTCGGGGCGAAGGCTGGCGCGTGGTCTGGCTGGGCACCCGGGCGGGCATGGAAGCCAGACTGGCCGTGGAGAAAGGCTTCGACATGGCCTGGGTGAGGGTGGCCGGCGTGCGCGGCAAAGGACTGTTGGCCAAGCTGCTGCTGCCCGCGAACCTGCTCGCCGCCTTCTGGCAGGCGGCCCGGGCCATCTTCCGGGAACGGCCCGACGTGGCACTGGGGCTGGGGGGCTACGTGGCCTTCCCCGGCGGCATGATGGCCAGCCTCTTGGGCAAGCCCCTGGTCATCCACGAGCAAAACGCCATCGCCGGCCTCAGCAACCGGGTGCTGGCCTGCCTCGCCGCCCGGGTGCCCAGCCAGACCACGCGCCAGCCTTCGCCCCGAAGGGATTCGGCCACCGCCAGGGCGGGCATGAC
>CAZYEY010000139.1:0-13171 GCA_964646585.1 uncultured Thiobacillus sp.
ATGATGGGCGGCACGCCGGGAGCGGCGCACTGGGGCGCGGGGCCCACCATCCCCACGGGCTGACACTGGGTGAAACCGCTGGAGAGGGTGCGGCAGATCTGGTTGACCGAATAGACGAACATCTGGGTGCAGTCTTCCGCCCGGCTGGTGGCGGGAAAAATGGAACCCGCCGCGAAAAGCGCCAGTACGAGTGCGCGTGGTTGCATGAAATTCCCCTGTTGTTTCCGAACGGGCGGCGGTCCGCCCAAGGCTTCTTTATGAACGCTGGGAGGGTTTCCGGTCAACCTCGGCGGGGGGCCCGGAGTCGCGAAGAAACCCTGCATGGAAGCACCGGCCTGGCCATCCGGCCGAACCCCGCGCGGGGAGCGGGATGGCCAGGGCGGCATGTTGTGGCGGGAAAACCACGGAAAACTCCCCTCCCCCGCCCCCCTTACAGCGACTGTTTGCCCATCTGGCGGATGAGGCCCTGCAGGGTGTCCGGGTTGAGGCCCAGGTCGGGGATGGCGTCCATCATGCCGGGCATGGACAGGCCGGAGCCCGGACGCACGGAGACCAGCAGGGGATTGTCCCGGCCGACGAAGGTCTGCCGCTCTGGGCATACGCCGCGGCCATGTGCAGGCGCGCCTGTTCCATGACGCCTGCGGGTAGGGCCTTTTGATCCAGGCAGGCCTCGGTGGTGATGACGAAGCCCGGCGGTACCCTGAGGCCGGTCCGGGTCATCTCGCACAGGTTGTGCGCCCCTGCCGCCCAGCAGTCTCAGGTTCTTGCCGTCGCCTCCGGAAAAGGCATATGCCCATTTCTTCGCTCGTTCAGCCATGATGGTCCGAGGCAATGGGTCAGGAAAATCGGGCGCCGGCCGATGCCGAATCCTGGTCGCGGATTCTGCGGGCCGTGTGTTGCAGCTGCGGCCCATTGTCCGGGCGGGGGCCAACCGCTCATTCCCCGGCTTGGCTGATCTCAACCCGGATTGTCGTTGTCGTATTTTTCTCCCGTCTATCATCGTCAACCGACCTGGTGGAGGCGTTTTCCTTGCGCCCGATCCGCCGGGCGGGAACACTCAGACGGAGTTCCCACAACACAACCAGGAGTCGAACATGTACACATCCCATACCCGCCACGCCGCGCTGCGCGCCTTTCTCCTTGGCATCCTGGCCCTGTTCTGGCTGGTCCTGGCCGTGCCAGCCCGGGCCGGCGAGGACAACACCTACGATCAGGATTCCATCCTCAAGGAAGCCAAGCTCTTCTTCGGCGAGGCCACCGAGGGGCTGGCCAAGGTGGTGGAGAAGGCCTTCAAGGAACAGGGCCGGCCGGTGGGCTACATCAAGGGCGAGGAACTCTCCGCCGCCATCACCATCGGCCTTTCCTATGGCAAGGGCGATCTCCAGCTCAAGAACGGGGAGACCGCCAAGGTGTTCTGGCAGGGGCCATCGGTGGGCTTCGACCTGGGGCTCAATGCCTCCAAGGTCTTCGTGCTGGTCTACAACCTCACCGACAAGAATGCCATCTACCAGCGCTTTCCCGGCGTGGACGGCAGCCTCTATTGGGTGGCCGGGGTGGGCATGAACTACCAGCAGCGCCAGAACATCGTGCTTGCTCCCATCCGCCTCGGAGTGGGCTGGCGCGCCGGCGCCAGCGTGGGCTACATGCACTACACCCGGGAGCGAACCTACAACCCCCTCTGACACGGTCCGTGCCCATGGAGGGACTTTTCCCGGCCAGCGGCCGGGGATGCTTCCCTCCTGTTCGACGACCTGTCAGAGGTCCGCCAGTACCTTCACATGGGCAGCGACGCTACGGCCCAGGGCACTGAGGTCGTAGCCGCCTTCGAGCACCGACACCACCCGGTTTTGAGCGTGGCGCTGGCCGATTTCCATGATCCGCTCGGAGATCCAGATGTAATCCGCCTCCATGAGGCCGAACTGGCCCATGTCATCCTCCCGGTGGGCATCGAAGCCGGCGGAGATGAACAGCATCTCGGGCTTGAAAGCTTCCAGGCGGGGAAGCACCTCCGCCTCGAACACCTCCCGGTAACGCTTGCCGGTGGTGCCTGCCGGCAAAGGCACGTTGACGATGTGCTCATTGGCGGAATCGGCGCCGCAGAAGGGATAAAAGGGATGCTGGAAAGTGGAACAGAGCATGACCCGGGAATCGTCCTTGAAAATGTCCTCGGTGCCATTTCCGTGGTGGACATCGAAATCCACGATGGCCACCCGGCCCAAGCCATGCTCCTCCAGAGCGTGGGCGGCGGCCACCGCCACATTGTTGAAGATGCAGAACCCCATGGCCTGGGACCGGGTGGCGTGGTGTCCCGGTGGCCGGCAGGCAACGAAGGCATTCTGGCAATCCCCCCGGACCACCCGCTCCACCGCCATGACTGCGCCACCGGCAGCGTGGTAGGCGGCGTCCAGGGTATGGGGGTTCATGAGGGTGTCGTGGTCCAGTTCCCTCACCCCCTCGTAGGGGGCGGCCGCTTCGATGGCGTCGATGTAGGCCGGATCGTGGACCCGCCTGAGATGGCCGCGGTGGACCAGGGGCGCCTCGTGGTGCTCCAGGTAGTCGTAGAGATGGGCGGCATGCAGACGATCCTCGATGGCGCGAAGGCGGGCGGGACTCTCCGGGTGCCAGTGGCCCATGTCGTGCTTCAGGCACACGGGATGGGTGATGTAGGCAGTGCTCATGTCTCGGGTTTATCGTTCGTCAACATCCGATGACCACTATACCCCCGGCCTGATGGCGACGTAACGCATCCTGGCCTATGATGCACAGCAACAATCCGCTTTCCAACGATTCGAGCGAGACATGTCCCAACACTATCTGCACCCCCTGTTCAATCCCCGTTCCGTGGCTGTCTTCGGCGTCAGCGAGAAAGAGGATTCGGTGGCCGGCACCCTGTTCAAGAACATGCGCAAATCCGGCTTTACCGGTCCCGTGTTCCCGGTGAATCCCAAGCATCAGGAGATTTATGGCGAGCGCTGTTACGGCCATGCCAGCGAACTGCCGGAAACCCCGGACCTGGCCCTCATCGCCACGCCGGCCCCCACCGTGGCCCAGGTACTGGAGGACTGCGGCACCCGGGGCATCCGCCATGCCATCGTGCTCTCCGCCGGCTTTCGGGAAGTGGGTGCCAAGGGCGCGGCCCTGGAGGAGCAGGTACTGGCGGTGGCGCGCAAGCACGACATCCGTTTCGTTGGTCCCAATTGCCTGGGCATCCAGCGGCCCGCCATCGGCCTCAACGCCACCTTCAGCCAGGGCGCCACCCTGGCCGGCGACCTGGCCCTGGTGTCCCAATCCGGCGCCCTGTGCACTTCCATGCTGGACTGGGCGGAAGCCAACGGCATCGGCTTCTCCAGCGTGATCTCCACCGGGGCCTCGGCAGACCTGGACTTCGGCGAGATCCTGGACTACCTGGCCTACGATCCGGCCACCCGGGGCATTCTGCTCTACATCGAGGGCATCCGCGACGCCCGGGGCTTCATGAGCGCCCTGCGCGCCACCGCCCGCTTCAAGCCGGTGGTGCTGGTGAAGGTGGGACGCCACGAGGCGGGATCCAAGGCAGTGCAGTCCCACACCGGGGCACTGGTGGGTTCCGACGCGGTGTTCGACGCCCTGGTGCGCCGGGCCGGCGTGGTTCGGGTGAACACCATCCTCCAGCTCTTTTCCTGCGCCCAGGCCCTGTCCACCCACGTGAAGCCCACCGGCAACCGGCTGGCCATCGTCACCAATGGCGGCGGCCCCGGTGTCATGGCCACGGACCGGGCCGTGGACCTGGGCGTGCGCATCGCCGAGCTGGCGCCGGCCACCGTGAGCCGCTTGAACGAAGTGCTGCCCGCCGCCTGGTCCCACGGCAACCCGGTGGACATCATCGGGGATGCCGCCGCCGACCGTTACCGCCACGCGGTGGACGCCTGCCTGCGGGACGAAGGCGTGGACGGCGTTCTGGTCATGCTCACGCCCCAGGCCATGTCCCGCCCCACCGAGGCGGCAGACGCGGTCATCGAAGTGGCCAAGACCTCCAGCAAGCCGGTCATCACCTGCTGGATGGGGCAGGCCCAGGTGGTGGAAGGCCGCGCCCATTTCAAGGAAGCCCGCATCCCCTACTTCACCACCCCGGAGCCGGCGGTGGAGGTGTTCTCCTACCTGTCCGCCTTCTATGACAACCAGCGCCAGCTGATGCAGACCCCCGGGCCCCTGTCCCAGCAGGCGGAACCTGACGTGGAAGGCGCCCGCCTCATCATCGAAGGCGCTCTGGCCCAGGGCCGGCACCTGCTCAACGAGGTGGAATCCAAGGCCCTGCTCTCGGCCTTCCGCATCCCCGTGGCCCAAACCCTCATCGCCCGCAATCCCACCGAGGCCATGCTCATGGCCCAGCAGATGGGTTTCCCCGTGGCCATGAAGATCAACTCTCCGGACATCACCCACAAGTCCGACGTCCATGGCGTGCGCCTGGGCCTGTCCAGCGGCCAGGCGGTGCGATCCGCCTTCGGCGAGATGCTCACCGAGGTGAAGCGCAAGCGCCCCGACGCCACCCTGGACGGGGTGGTCATCGAGCCCATGGTGAGCCGTCCCCATGCCCGGGAGGTGCTGCTGGGCATGACCTCCGACCCGGTGCTGGGTCCGGTCATCGTGTTCGGTGCTGGCGGCGTGGATGTAGATGCCTTCCAGGATCGGGCCGTCACCCTGCCTCCCCTGAACCGCTATCTGGCCCGGGATCTCATCAAGCGTACCCGGGTCGCCACCCTGCTTGGCCAGTTCCGCAACCGGCCGCCCGCCGACATGGACGCCCTGGAATCCATCCTGCTGCGCCTGTCGGAAATGGTCTGCGAACTGCCCTGGCTGGCGGAACTGGACATCAACCCCCTGCTGGTGGACGAGCAGGGCGCCCTGGCCCTGGACGCCCGCATCATCATCGCCCCCCGGGTGCCCACGGCGGACCGCTACGGCCACATGGCCATCCACCCCTATCCCGCCCACCTGGTCACCCACTGGCAGTTGTCCAGCGGCGCCGACGTGATCATCCGGCCCATCCGGCCCGAGGATGCGGAACTCACCCAGAGCTTCGTGCGGAGCCTGTCGGAGGAGACCAAGTATTTCCGCTACATGGATGCGGTACGGGAACTCTCCCACGCCATGCTGGTGCGCCTCACCCAGATCGACTACAGCCGGGAGATGGCCTTGCTGGCGGTGACCGAGGTGGAAGGCCAGGAAGTGGAACTGGGCGTGGCCCGCTACGCCATCAACCCGGACGGGGAATCCTGCGAGTTCGCCCTGGTGGTCAACGACCAGTGGCAGCAACAGGGCATCGGCCACAAGCTCATGGACGTGCTCATGGACGTGGCCCGGGCCAAGGGTCTGCGCATCATGGATGGCGAGGTGCTGAAGACCAACCGGCGCATGCTCAAGCTGGCCGAGAGCCTGGGCTTCCGCATCGAGGCCCATCCGGAGGACGACAGCATTCGCAAGATTTCCCGCGAGTTGTAAGGGCTCCTGAAATGCAAACGGGCAACGGGGATGCCCCGTTGCCCGTCTCGTGTTGCCAGCCGCTCAAGGGTTGAGGGCCGCCGGCTTGTCCAGGGGCGTGTGCCAGTGGTCGTCGTCTGCCGGTTCCGGGTGGAACCAGTTGAGCTTGGCGTGCAGGCTCACCACGCTGCCCACGATGATGAGGGTGGGCGGCTTGAGCTCCGCCTGGGCGGCCAGGGCCGGCAGAGTGGCCAGGGTGCCGGTCACGGTTTTCTGGTTCAGGGTGGTGCCCTGCTGCACGATGGCGGCGGGGGTGTCGCCGGGCAGGCCGTGTTGCATCATCTGCTCGCACAAAGTCACCAGGCCCTTGAGACCCATGTAGATGACGATGGTCTGGCGGGGCCGGCATAGCATGTCCCAGTCCAGGTCCATGGTGCCGTCCTTCAGGTGACCGGTGACCAGGATGAGGGCCTGGGCATGGTCCCGGTGGGTGAGGGGGATGCCGGCGTAGGAGGCCACCCCCGCCGCCGCCGTCACCGCCGGCACCACCTGGAAGGGCACGCCGTGCTCCCGCAGGGTCTCGATCTCTTCGCCGCCCCGGCCGAAGATGAAGGGGTCGCCGCCCTTCAGGCGCAGCACCCGCTTGCCCTCCTGGGCCAGGCGCACCAGCACCATGTTGATTTCATCCTGGGGCACGGCGTGGTTGTCCCGCTCCTTGCCCACGTAGAGGCGGTCCGCATCCCGGCGGCACATGTCCAGGATGGGAGGCGACACCAGGCGGTCGTACACCACCACGTCGGCCTGCTGCATGAGGCGCAGGGCGCGGAAAGTCAGCAGGTCCGGGTTGCCCGGGCCGGCCCCCACCAGATAGACCTCGCCAGTGCCGGGAGTGTCGCTTTGGGCTTCCAGCATGGCCTTGAGGTGGGCTTCCGCCTCCTGCTCCCGGCCGGAGAAGACCATTTCCGCGATGGGCGACAGGAAAGCCTTCTCCCAGAACTTGCGCCGCTCGGCAGTGGTGGTGAACTTGCCGCGCACCGCCTGCTTGAAGCGTCCAGCCAGGGCGGCCAGGCGGCCATAGGCGGCGGGGATCAGGGTCTCCAGACGGGCGCGCAGCAGGCGGGAAAGCACCGGGGCCTCGCCACCACTGCTCACCGCCACCATGACCGGGGACCGGTCGATGATGGAGGGCATGATGAAGGAGCACTGGCTGGGCCGGTCCACCACGTTGACCGGGATGTGCCGGGCCCGGGCGGCATCGTGGACGGCCTGGTCCAGGGCCGGATCCTCGCTGGCGGCGAAGACCACGTCCACGCCCTCCAGGTGTTCGGGGCGGAAGCCTTCCTTCAGATGGATCAAGCGGTCGGTGCCCTGCAATTCCCTGAAGGCGTCGGCCAGGTCATGGGGGGCCACCGCGGTGACCCAGGCGCCAGCGCCGAGCATGAGGCTGGCCTTGCGCGCGGCAGTGTCGCCGCCGCCCACCACCAGGCCCTTGCGGCCCCGGAGGTCGAGGAAGATGGGTAGATAGTCCATGTCAGATCATGTGAAGCAGTGGGCGGGCGGTGACGGCAGGCCACCGCCTGGGATCACTTGGAACTGCCGCAACCACCCGTGCCGCAGCCGCCGGAACCGCAACCGCCGCCACCGGAGCCGCAGCCGCCGGCGCTGGCCTTCATGAAGACGAAACGGGATTGGCCGGGCTGGACCTCGGTGAAATCGATGGTCACGTCGTCCAGGTAGGGGGCGGATTGGGCGTTGACGAGCAGGGTGACGCCCCAGGAATCCACAGCTGCGTCATTGCCGCGCTCCTCGTCGAAGCCCATGCCGAACTCCAGCATGCCAGCGTCGTTGACGCGGGCGGCGATGCGCAAGGCCATGTTCTGGGCACCGGATTGTTCCGCCGCCACGCGGATCTGGTCGGCGGCTTCCTTGGTCAGACTGATCATGTCGTACTCCTTGATGAAAATTCAATTCAGGCGGCGAGCCGGGCCGCGTTCCGGATTGCGGCGTAGGCCGCCACCTTGGTGAGAAACGGTCCGATCCAGCCCGTCTCGCCGCTGCCCCGGCGGTGGCAATAGGCTGCCAGCAGGTTGCGGTGAACGAAGCCGTCCCGTTCTCCGTCGATGCCCTGGCCGCGCCGGACCCGGTAGGCATAGGCAAGCCCCTCGGGCAGGTTCTCCAGTCGGGAATAATGGAACTCGTGGGCGGGGATAGGCCGCGTCGCGGGAGGCCAGGGCGCATTCCCGGTCTCTTCCAGGGTGGCGTAGCCCCGGCCCACGGGCCGCTCGCCCATGACCACGTCGCCGGGCACCACGCCCACCATCTCGCCCCGCTCTTCCTTCCAGCGGATGGAACGGGCCAGATACATGAGGCCACCGCATTCGGCGTAGGTAGGCAGGCCGGCCTCGATGGCCCGGCGGATGTCGGCGCGCAGGCTGGCATTCGCCTCCAGGCTCGCCAGGAACATCTCGGGAAAGCCCCCCCCCAGCAACAGGCCGTCGCACTCGGGCAGATGGGAATCGGCAAGGGTGTTCAGCGGAACCAGCTGCACACCCAGGTCGCGCAAAGTATCCAGGTCTTCCTGGTAATAAAAGCCGAAGGCCCGGTCATGGGCATAGGCCAGGGTCGTGCCGGGCCGGACCGGCGGGAGAGGGACTGTCGGCCCCGTCTCGGCCAGTTGCGGCGCCCGTCGGGCCAGACTCAGCAGCGCATCCAGATCCACCTGTTCGGCGATGCGGCCGGCGATGGCCTCGATGCGGGCCTCGGCCGCTTCCGCCTCGTTACCCGGAATGAGTCCGAGATGACGCTCGACGATGGCCAGGCTCGGGTCCATGCGCACCGCGCCCAGCACCCGGACGTCGGTATAGCGTTCGATGACCGCCCGCAGTTTCTCCTCGTGGCGGGGGCCGCCCACCTTGTTGAGGATGACACCGGCGATGTCCACTTCCCGGTCGAAAGCCTGGTAGCCCAGGATCAAGGGGGCCACGCCCCGGGTCATGCCCATCGTATCCAGCACCAGCACCACGGGCGCTTTCAACAACTTGGCCAGGGCGGCGTTGCTGTTGGAGCCCTCCAGGTCCATGCCGTCATAGAGTCCCTTGTTGCCCTCGATGAGGGTAATGTCGGACTGGCCGGCATGACGGTGGAACAGGGGCGGGATCTCTTCCGCCGTCATCATGTGGAAATCCAGGTTGTAGCTGGGTCGGCCGGAGGCCAGGCCATGCCAGATGGGATCGATGTAGTCCGGCCCCTTCTTGAAGGCCTGCACCCGCAAGCCCCGGTTCCGCAGGGCACGGCACAGGCCCAGCGTGACCGTGGTCTTGCCGGAGGACTTGTGGGCGGCGGAAATGAACAGGCGAGACATGGGGTGAATTTTACCTGCCAAAAAACAAAAAGCCGACTAATTCTGTCGGCTTTTTGTACGGGGCCGAATCCTGGATTGCTCAGTCGGTGCTGCGTCGCATCTGGAGCGCGGCGAAATCGTCCTGGGGCATGAACTTGAACATGCGCACGGCAATCACGGTGGCCACGAAGGCAATGCCCACGCCCCCCAGGCCCAGCATCCATTCCCAGACAGAGGGCGAATAGGCCGCCACGACGCCATCGAAGAAGCTGCTGCTGACTGCGTGGCCGGGGAACATGTTCAGGGGATAGGCCTGGCCGCCCACGATGGTGACGTACATCTGGGCCAGGCCGCCCAGGATGACCAGGCTGGGTGCCAGGAAGCAGAAGCACATGGCCTGGGTATCCCGGTTGCGGGGGACGAATAGCAGCAGGATGGGAATGATTCCGCCCAGGATCACCTGGCCGACCCAGAACACCCAGGTGTAGATGCCGCCATCCATCAGGACGAAGCGCTCGTAGTCCCACTGCTTGGCGAAGTACAGGTTGGTCAGGTGAAAGACCACGGTGAAGTAGAGGGAGGCGGCGACGAACACGGCCAGCAGGTTCTTCATGCGGCGGCGGATGTTTTCGTCGAGCTTCAGGCCATTCCAGCGGTACATGGAGGACTGCACCACCATGAAGACGGCCAGGCCGTAAGCGAAGGACATGATGATGAACATGGGCGCCATGAGGGCGGAGTTGTAACCCGCCCGGGCGACGATGAAGCCAAAGATGGAGCCCGTGGCCGTGGTCAGGGAAATCCGCCAGAGGAAGGCGATGAAGCCCACCGGCTTGGACCAGCCATGCAGCTTCCGATCCATGAGGGTCAGGAGGTACAGACCCACGATGGCGAAGAAGCCGTTATAGAAGATCATGTTCCAGGCGAAGATGGACTTGAAGTTGTAGTGGGTCATGGCCACGATCAGGCGATCTGGCCGCCCCAGGTCCAGCACCAGGATCGCCAGGCCGCCGGTCAGCATGGCCAGGGCCAACATGCCGGACAAAGGCGCCCGGGCCTTGTACATGGGCTTGCCGAACACGGAACCGATGGAGGCCACGTTCAGGGCGCCGGAGGCGGCGACGATGAGGAAAACGGCGAAGACATGGGGCAGGCCCCAGACGATCTGGTTGTTCATGCCGGTGAGGACATGGCCGTGGTGTTCAAGGGTGAAGAAGGCATAGAGGCCGGCCAGCACCACCAGCCCGCCCAGCCCCAGCAGGGTCAGAAACTGGCGGGTCCGGCACTTGCCCAGGTCGGTACAGAATTCGTTGGACATGTCTCAGATCCCCTGGTAACGAACGCCGGTGTTGAGGCCCAGGTCGCCGCGCACCTCAGTGCTGTCGACGGCCTTGAGGGCCTTGGAGACGGCGCTTTCCGGATCTTTCAGGTCGCCGAACACCATGGCCTGATGGCCCTTGGCGTTGCAGGCCTCGACGCAGGCGGGCTGCTCACCCCGATCAACGCGTTGGACGCAGAAGGTGCAGGATTCCACGCACCCCTTGCCGCGAGGCACCTCAGGATTTTGGTCAGTGAGGGGCTCATGCACGAAGGAACGCGCCTTGTAGGGACAGGCCATCATGCAATAGCGGCAGCCGATGCAGATGTGGCGGTCCACCAGGACGATGCCGTCGGCCCGCTTCATGGAGGCGCCGGTTGGACACACGTCGACGCAGGGTGGATGCTCGCAGTGCTGGCACATCATGGGCAGGCTCTGGACATAGCCGGTACGCAGATCCCGGATGTCTACCTTGCGGATCCATTGGCTATCCTGCGGACCGGTTTTGCCGTCGAGTCCGTTCTCGGCGTTGCAGGCAGTGACGCAATCGTTGCAACCGTCTCCGCACTTGCTGGTGTCGATCAGCAGTCCCCAGCGCTGCCTGCTGGAGGCGCCCTCTTCCGGCAACCGGGCCTGGGATACACCGTAGAGCAGCAGGCCGGGCGCTGCCATGACACCCGCTACGGCGGCACCAGTCTTGAGGAAAGTCCGGCGATCGTTCTCGACGACCGGAAGGTCTTGATTGATGGGCTCGCTCATTGCTTACCCTCCACGGGGGTGGAGGCCAGGAGAGGTGAGGCGGTGGGCTTTCCGGCTTGGTGAACCGGTTTCTTGCCCGGCTTGGTGGCATGACAATCCCAGCAGTCCAGCTTGACACTGGCGTAGCTGTGGCAGGCGGCGCAGAAGTCCTCCTTGCTGGAAGCGACGCTGCCGGTCTTCTCGCTGGCATGGCATTCCACGCACTTCTTCAGGCTGTGCTTGGTCGTGCGGATACCCTTGCGCATCGTCTCGTCGCGGTGGTGCTTGAGGAGATCCATGTGGTTGCGGCGCATGAACTGCGTGTCCTCCACGCATTTCTCGCCTTTTCCCCGCTCCAGCTTGGGCAGGTCCACGCCCGCTGCCGCCTCGTAGGCGGGCGCGGCCAGGAAGGCCGCCACGCCTGCGAGGACCACCAGGCGAAGCCAGTTGGCCAGTCTTGCCATGCCGTTCATCCTTTCGGTGATTACTCGCCCATGCCCATGACGATGTAGCCGGTGGGACACACATCGGCACAGATATGGCAACCGATGCACTTGGTGTAGTCGGTGTCCACGTAGCGGCCGGTGGTGGGGCCATCCTTTTTCTTGACCTTGAACACGGCGGTCTGGGGGCAATACACCACGCAATTGTCGCATTCGAAGCACAGGCCGCAGGACATGCAGCGCTTGGCTTCCGCGACGACCTGCTTTTCATCCAGCGCGTGCAGGCGGTCCTCGAAGTTGCCTAGGGCTGAGTCCTTGTCCAGCACCGTCACGCCGCGCTGGTTGCGGGGCACATTGGTGAAGTGTCCCAGGAACATCTCCGTGGAGGGGATCACATAACGGCTGGAGCGGTCCTCGAAATTGTGCAGGGTATCCTTCCACTCGGAGGTTCCCCATTCCTGGCCATGATGCTCCTTGTAATCGTGGCCGGATTCCACCCACTTGCGAACCATATCCCAGTGGGCCACGTCTACCTTGGGCCGCCGGTCCAGTTCCTCGCCGCGGAGGTAGGCATCGATGCCATCGGCGCAGATGCGGGCATGACCGATGGCTGTGGTCAGCAGATGGGGACGGATCACGTCACCGGCCACGAACACATTCTCCTTGCCGGGGAAGCGGTAGTTCTTGTCGGTCTTGATCAGGCCCTTGTTGTTGTTGAAGGACTCCAAGCCGGTGAAGTCCACGGCCTGGCCGATGGCGGACACGATCAGGGAAGCGGAGATGTCGCGCTCGGTGCCTTCCTTGATCTTGGTTTCGTTACCCACCATCTCGAACTCGGCCACGCGCAGGGCGGTGGCGCGGCCATCCGGCCCCTTCACCACGGCCACTGGCGTGACACCGCCGATGATTTCGATGCCCTCAGCCTTGGCCTGCTCCACTTCGTGTTTGTTGGCGGCCATCTTGTCGATGGTGGCCCGGGAGATCAGCACCACTTCCACGCCCTGGCGGGCGGCGATGGAGGCCACGTCATGGGCGGCATGGCCGGCCAAAACCATCTCCGGGAGGTCGGAAGTGGAGGCGTTGGTGATCTTGCCCAGGCGACGGGCCACAGTGGCCACGTCGATGGAAGTGTCGCCACCGCCGATGACCACCACCTTGTCACCCACGTGCTGCAAGCGGCCTTCGTTGAAGGCCCGCAGGAAGGCCACGGCGGTCACGCAGTTGGGGGCGTCGGCTCCATCAACCGGCAGGGTACGGCCGCCCTGGGCGCCCAGAGCGAACAGCACGGCATCGAAATCCTTCTCGATCTGCTCCATGGTCACGTCGGTGCCCACGCGGCAGTTCAGGCGGGTTTCCACGCCCATATCGATGATGCGCTTGATCTCGCCATCCAGTACCTCCCGGGGGGTCCGGAAGCCGGGGATGCCGTAGCGCATCATGCCGCCCAGTTCGGCATGATCATCAAAAATGGTGCAGCCGTGGCCCATGCGGCGCAGTTGGTAAGCGGCGGCCAGGCCGGCGGGACCACCGCCGATGATGGCCACCTTCTTGCCGGACTCGGCGGCAGGCTTCTCGAAGGCCATGTTGTTGGCCAGGGCCCAGTTGCCGATGAAATGCTCGACGGAGTTGATACCGACGTTCTCTTCCACCTGGTTACGGTTGCATCCGGACTCGCAAGGCGCGGGGCAGACCCGACCCATGACGGCGGGGAAAGGGTTGGCGTTGGTCATGCGGCGGAAGGCATATTCCTGCCAGCTCATGCCGGCGGTGGGCTTCTCGATGCCGCGCACGATGTTCAGGTAACCACGGATGTCCTCCCCGGCGGGGCAGGAGCCCTGGCAGGGCGGGGTGGAGTGCACATACTCGGGGCACTTG